>JBFYOD010000038.1:0-3073 GCA_041303965.1 Candidatus Aminicenantota bacterium | reverse complement strand
TATTTTTTACGCCTTTCTGCGTAAAAAATAGGTTTGGCCCCCTCTTGAAGCTGCGGGCGTGACTTCGATTGGCGGTCAACCTATCCTTTCCGGCATGGACAGGCGGCAAACCCATGAATAGAACCCGTCGTCTCACCCGGCTGTTCCTGCCGCTCCTCTGCTTCGTGGCGATCGTCGCCGCGGCGCCGCAGGCTCAAGTCAAGAATCCCTACGCCCCGGACACGCCCGAGCCGGGGTCGGTCGAAGCCATCGCCAAGTTCACGACCGAGGCCCGCTTCGGCAACCCCTGGGTGGCCTACGTGCCGGCGTCGGACACGGTCGTCTCGCCGACCAAGTACCTCGGCCACGTCGTCGGGGCCGAGGGAGAGCTTTCGTCGACGGCCAAGATCTACGGCTACTTCCGCAAGCTCGCCGAGACTTCGCCCCGCGTCCGCGTCGAAACGATCGGCCGGAGCGAAGAGGGGAGGGACATCCTTCTCGTCGTCGTCTCGGACGAGGCGGGCATCCGTGACCTGGCCAAACACAAAGCGGCGACCGCCGCCCTGGCCGACCCGCGCAAGACGAGCCCGGAAGCGGCCGAGGCCATCATCGCCTCGGCCCGGCCGATCTACTGCTTCAACGCCGGGCTCCACTCGACCGAGACCGGCAGCCCGGAGATGGTCATGGAGCTGGCCTACCGCCTGGCCGTCTCCGAACAGCCGATGATCAAGAAGATCCGGAGCGAGGTCATCGTCCTGATCAACCCCGTCTCCGAACCCGACGGCCGCGACAAGCAGGTGGACTGGTTCTACCGTTACCTCAAGGGTAAGACGGATTTCGACAACCTGCCGCCGGTCTCGCCGCCCTACTGGGGACACTACGTCTTCCACGACAACAACCGCGACACGCACCAGGAGGCGCTCCAGCTGTCGAAGGCCGTCAGCCGGATGTTCTTCGACTACCATCCGACGGTCCTCCACGATCTCCACGAGTCGATCCCGCTGCTCCAGACCTGGAACGGCACCGGGCCGTTCAACGCCAACATCGACCCGATCCTCGTCAACGAGTTCTTCGCCATGGCCTTCGCCGAGATCGGCGCCCTGACGTCCCTGGGCATGCCCGGCGTCTGGACCTGGGGCTTCGGCGAGGGCTGGGGCCACCACTACCTCGACTCGATCGCCGTCAACCACAACAGCATGGGCCGCGGCTACGAGACCTACGGCAACGGCACGGCCGAGACTGTCCAACGGGTCCTCCGGCCGAACGAAGAGCGCTACGTCGGACGCCCGGTGACGAGCCGCGAGTGGTACCGGCCCATGCCGCCGCCCCGGAAGCTGCGCTGGTCGCTCCGGAACAACACGAACTACATGGAGAGCGGCTGCCTGGCTATCCTCGATTACGCCGCCAAGAACTCCAAAGATATGCTCCGCGATTTCTACCGCAAGGGCTACAACTCCTGGCAAAAAGGCGTCAAGGGCGGCCCCTACGCGTTCGCCATCCCCGAGGACCAGGGCGACCGCCGCCGCGTGGCCGAGATGGTCGAACTCCTGCTCACCCACCGCATCGAGGTTTCGCGGGCGTCCGCGCCCTTCAAGGTCGGGGAAGGGGAGTTCGCGGCCGGGACATACGTCGTGCGGCTCGACCAGCCGTATCGGAACTACGCCGTGGATCTTCTTCTCCCCCAGGCGTTCCCGCCCGACGCGGCGTACGAGCCATATGATGACGTTTCGTGGTCATTGCCCGTCCATTACGGCGTCGAAGCCAAGCGGATCGACGACGCCAAGGTCAGGGACGTGCCGCTCGCGCCGGTTGCGGCGGGCTTCGAAACTCAAGGCAAGGTCAACGGGGCCGGGCCCGTTTACCTGCTGAAAGACACGGGCCAGGAGGCCCTGCTCGCGCTCCGCGCCCGGCTGGCCGCCTTCCGCGTCGAGATCGCCGAGAAATCGTTCAAGTCCGGCGACAAGGACTATCCGGCCGGTTCCTGGGTCCTGTTCGATCAAAAAGGCCTGGCGGACGCGCTGAAACGGTCCGCTGCCGAGCTGGCCGTGGAGTTCGAGAGCGCGCCGGTCGCGCCGGAAGTCGCGCGCCACGAGTCCAAGGTGCCGCGCCTGGCCGTCTGGCACACCTGGGCCGAGACCGAGGCGGTTGGCTGGGTCCGCTACGTATTCGACCGCGAAAAGATCCCGTATACCTACATCCGCGACGAGGACATCCGGGCCGGGCGCCTGCGCGAAAGGTTCGACATCGTCCTCTTCGGCGAATCCTATCTGAGCCTCAAGGACCAGATCCAGGGGATAGACAAGAAGTTCGGGCCGATGGCCTACACCAAGACCAAGGATTTCCCCAGCCTCGGTGTCCCCGACGCTTCCGAGGACATCACGGGCGGGATCGGCTGGGCCGGCATGGCCAACCTCGAGAAGTACCTCGAAGCGGGAGGCCTGCTCATCACGCTGGGCAACGGCTCGGCCATCGCCCTCGAAGGGGGGCTCGTCCGGGACGTCTACAGGAAATCGGGCGCCGTCAACACGCCGGGCTCGGAGCTCAAGGTCAAGTTCACGAGGCCCGACCACCCGCTGGCTTACGGTTCGCCGGAAATGACTTCGGTATTTCGCACCGGGCTTCCCGTCTACGATATCGCCACGTCGGGCCGGCGCGGCGTCGTCCTCCAGTGGGGCACGAAGCTCAGAGCGGAGGACCGGGAGGAGGAGAAGCCGGACGAAGGATTGACGAAAGAAGCGAAAGAAGCCAAAGAAACGGAGAAGAAGAACGAGGTCAAGATGCTCGTCAGCGGCGCCATCAAGGGCGAGGACGAGCTCGAGGGACGGCCGGCGATCCTCGACCTTCCGGCCGGCAAGGGCCGGGTCATCGCCTTCCTCTTCAACCCGATCCACCGGGACCTCAACCGCTCGGACCACCGCTTGCTCTGGAACGCGATTCTTAATTGGAACGCCCTGCCGCCGCCGATGAAATAGATAATCAAGAAGGGGTCAAACCTATTTTTTACGCAGAAATGCGTAAAAAATTGGTTTGACCCCCTTCGAATAAGCTAGGAGGTACGTCATGATCAAACACGCCGCGATCATCTTCATCATCG
>JBFYOD010000037.1:0-77205 GCA_041303965.1 Candidatus Aminicenantota bacterium | reverse complement strand
TTGTAGAGGGTCTTGAGCTCGTCCAGGCTCTTTTTCTTGAGCTCTCGCAGGGCCTTCTCGAAGGTCTTGTCCTCCACGACCTTGACCGCCTTCTCCAGGTGCTTGGCCTTGGGGACGATATGTCGGGCGTAGAGACGGCGAGCCAGGATGGCGATGTTGTACTGGACCTCCTCGGACGGGCAGCGGGCGGCGCACAAGCCGCACATGACGCAGTCGAAGGAGCCCTCGGCCACGGCCTTGAGGTCGCCCTGGATGGCCTTGGAGATGTAGCCCAGGACGTCGATGTCCATGGGGCAACTGCGGGTGCACGTGCCGCAGCCGACACACTTGAAGACTTCGGGATAGAGGGAGGAGATCGTGGACCCCAGCGCCGGCAGGGTTTCGATGTCGTAGATGGCCTTATTCCCCGGAAAGAAGGGGATCTGGGCGATGTACATGTCCGGCTGGACGACCGTCTGACAAGCCAGGCCGACCTCGATCCGGTAGGAATGGGGGAAGCGGTAGACCGTGCCGCACGCGCCGCAGATCCCTCCCCTGCAGCCGCACCCCCGGACGAGCAGATAGCCGGCGTATTCGAGGGCTTTCTGGATCGTCAGCGAGTCCGGCACCTCATAGCGTTTCCCCATGACGAAGATGGGGACGAGATTGTCCTCGGCGGCCTTTTTTTTGGCCGCGGCCTTTTTGGGCTTGGTTGTTGTATCACTCATCTTTGACCACCTCCTGGACTAGCGCTTTTTCATTCAGATGGAGCGGCCCCAGGGCGCGGATCTGCTCCGTGAATTCCGTCATCGTCTCGGCGTATTTTTTCCCTTCCGCCGCGGAGATCCATTCCAGGCGGAGACGCTTCGGGTCGATCCCCAAGTCCCGAAGCATGAGTTTGAACAGCGTGATCCGGCGGAGCGTTTTATAGTTCCCCTCGACGTAGTGGCAGTCGCCGGGATGACAGCCGCCGAGGAACACCCCGTCGGCGCCTTCCTTGAACGCGTAGAGGATGTGCTGGGGGTCGACGCGGCTCGAGCACATGACCCTCATGTTGATGTTGTTGGGGGTATGGTGGAGACGCGACGTGCCGGCGGCGTCGGCCGCCGAACTCGTACACCACTTACAGAGAAAGCACATGATTTGCGGTTCGAACATGGTCACTCCCTCAACATGGCCCTAAGCATGGAGAAGATCTGGTTATCGGTCTGATTGCGCTGCTGGGCGGCGCCGCTCGGGCAGGCGGCGGCGCAGGCCCCGCAGCCCTCGCAGAGGATCTCGTTCACCACGACGACCCCTCGGTCCGGGTCGAGTGTCCGAGCGGAGTATGGGCACATCGTGATGCAGATTCCGCAGCCGGAGCAGAGCTCGTCGTTGACGGGCACGACCGTCGGCTCGTGGATGAGCTCCTTCTGGGCGAAAAGGTCCCCGACCTTGGCCGCCGCGGCCGAGGCCTGAGCGACCGTCTCGGGGATGTCCTTGGGGCCGTGGGCGCACCCGGCCAGGAAGAATCCGGCATTGAGGCTCTCGACGGGCCTCAGCTTGGGATGGGCCTCGGCCAGGAAGCCGTGGATATCGGTGGCGATCTTGAGTTTCTTCAACAGGTCTTGGACCCCGTCGGCCTTGACCATGGCCATGGCCAGGACGACCATGTCGGCTTCGACCTCGACCTTTTTCCCGGTCAGGGTGTCGACGCCCCAGACGATGAGCTTGTCGCCTTCTTTGAAGATCTTGGAGACCTTGCCGCGGATGTAGAGGACCTTGTCCTCCTCGACCGTTCGCATGTAGAACTCGTCGAACGACTTCCCCCCCGCCCGGACGTCGATGTAGAAGACGGTGGCCTGGCCGTCCGGGACCTTGTGGCGGTACATCATGGCATGCTTGGCCGTGTACATGCAGCAGATCTTCGAGCAGTAGGGCATGTGCTTTTCCGTATCGCGGGAGCCGCTGCACTGGACGAAGACGATCGACTTGGGGACTTTTCCGTCCGACGGCCTCCGGACCTCCCCCCCCGTCGGCCCCGAGGCGGACAGGATGCGTTCGAATTCGAGGCCGTTGACGACGTCCAGGTACTTTTCGCCCCCGTACTCGCCGAGGGCCTGCATCGTGTAGAGGTCGAAGCCGGTGGCCACGACGATGGCCCCGACCTCTTCCTCGACGATCGTCTCCTTCATATCGTAGTCGATGGCCTTCTTGTCGCAGACGTCCTTGCACTTGCCGCAGCGCACGGGGTTCAGGCCGAGACAGTGCTCCGCGTCGAGGGTGAAGGTGCCGGGGATGGCCTGGGGGAAGGGCATGTAGATGGCCTTGCGGAAGGACAGGCCCTGGTTGAACTCGTCGGGGACGACCTGGGGGCAGACCTTCTCGCATTCGCCGCAGAGGTTGCAGAGCTTCTCGTCGACGTAACGGGGCTTTTTCTTGATCCGGACCTTGAAGTTGCCGACGAAGCCCGAGACGGACTCGACTTCGTGGTAAGTGAGGAGCTTGATCCGCGGGTGGCGCGAAACCTCGACCATCTTCGGCGTCAGGATGCACTGGGAGCAATCCAGCGTCGGGAACGTCTCCGAGAGCTGGATCATCTTCCCTCCGATCGAAGGGTTCTTCTCGACGAGGAGGACCTCGTAGCCGTGGTCGGCGATATCCATAGCGGCCTGCAGGCCGCTGACGCCGCCGCCGATGACCAGAGCACGCCTGTTGACGTCAACCTTGATCGGGTCCAGGTTCTCGTTCTGCCGGGCCTTGGCGACGTGCGATTTGACGATCTTGATGGCCTTCTTGGTGGCCTTCTCCTTGTCCGTATGGACCCAGCTGTCCCCTTCCCGGATGTTGGCGATCTCGATCTGGTAGGGGTTGAGGCCGGCCAGCCGGGCCGCCTCCTGGAAGGTCTTCTCGTGGAGCGTCGGAGAACAGGCGGCGATGATGATGCCGTCGAGGTGCTTCTCCTTGATCGTGTCGATGATCATCTGCTGGCCGGGGTCGGAACACATGTAAACGTAGTCCGTGGAGATCGTGACCCCGGGATAGTCCTTTAAGACCTGGGCGACCTTTTCGACGTCCACCACGCTGGAGATGTTGACGCCGCAGTGGCAGACGAACAAGCCGATCCGCTTTTCCTTGTTCTTCGCCGAGAGGGGGGCCGTCATGACCGCACCTCAGTCGCCGGAGTCTCGCTGAACACGCTGTCCGCGGGGACCGTGTGTTCCCCGAGGCCGAGGAGCTTCTTATCGACGCCGAGCGCCCAAGCCAGGATCTGGCTGAAGAACAGAACAGGGAGCCCCGAAAAATCCAGGTAGGCCGCCTTGATGACCTCCTGGCGGTGGTCCAGGTTGTAGAAGCACAAGGGGCAGGTCACGGTGATGGCCTTGGCCCCGCTCATTTTCGCCGAGCGGAGGACCCGGTAAGAGGCTTCTGTCGCCGCGTCGGGCAACGAAACGGAGAGATAGGAACCGCAACATTCCTGCTTGAAAGGGTAATCGACGGCCGCACATCCGACCGCTTCCAGAAAGTCCTCGAAGATGTGCGGCGAATCGGGCTCGTCGAAGGCCATCTCCTTCTGCGGCCGGAGCAGGCGGCAGCCGTAGTAGGCCGCGACGGGCAGGCCCCGGAAGTCCCTTGTGATCCGCTCGCGGATCCTGGGGTAGCCGACCGTGTCCCGGAGGTACTCCAGGAGGTGAAGGACCTTGACTTCACCGTTGTAATCGGCGAAGCCGGTCGTCCGTTCCTTGGTCAGGGGATCGATCTGGATGTCGTCCCGAAGATAGGCGTTAACGCGCTTGCGTTTCAACGGGTCGTCCTGGATGGCCTTGTTAGCCCTCTTCAGGACGGAGTAGCAGAAGGAACAGGTCGTCACGACGACGTCCCCGCCCTCCTCCCGGACCTGACGCAGCGTGCGGATGGGGGCCGCGAGGCCGACGATCTTCTCCTCGGTGAGAGGGTACTCCGCGCCACAGCAGGTCCAGCCTTCGGGTTCGACGAGCTCGATGTCCAGCCGCCTCATCGCCTCCCGGGTGGAGATGTCCAGGGCGGTTGTCTTCTGCTTGAGCGTGCATCCCGGATAATAGTGGAGTTTCATGAGCCTTCCCTATTTCGCGAATTTACGGAAGATGGAGACCATGACCTGTTGAGGAAGCTCCTTCGCCAGCTCCGGCGAGATCTCGCCCGGGCCGAAGGCGTCTTTTCCCTTGGGGTCCAGGATGTGGCGGACGGCCTCCATGACCCGGGCCATGTCGATGCCCTTGGGGCACCGGGACTCGCAGGTGAAACAGGAGGCGCAGAGGAACAGGGTCTTGGAGCGGAGGACCTCTTCCTCTAATCCCATCTGGACCAGACGGATGATCTGGTTGGGCAGAAGGTCCATTTCCGAGGCCATGGGGCATCCGGCGGAGCATCGCCCGCATTGGTAGCAGGCGAAGACATTCTCGCCGGAGAGCTCTTCGATCCTCTCGATGAACTTGCGCTTGTCGCGGCCGGCCTTGAGCTTGACTCTCATGCTCTCTCCTCGCTGGAGTTTTAATGGAATAATATATATTGCCAGTGGTTTGAATGCTCCGCGAGCAGTCCAAGCCCTCCCCGGGCTATTTCTTCAACCTCCCCAATGATAATCCGATGACGTCCCGGACGTCTTTCCTTTCCCTCCGCCGGGTGAGGGCATTTTCAAGCGGAGTAACGGCCTCGGGAGCCCCGATCTCCCCCAACAGCCGCGCGGCCCGGAATCGCGTCGTCCACGACGCGCTCTTCAGGGCGCCGATGAGAAGCTCTGCGGCGTCGTGCCCGAAATTGAGGAGTGCCATTTCGGCGCTTTCCCGGACGCTCCAATGAGGGTCGGCCATGGCTTTGAGAAGGGGCAGGATGGATTTCTTGTCCTGGAAACCGCCCAGGAGCCGGGCGCACTGGACCCGGACGTCGCGCGAAGGGTCCTTGAGGCGCTGGCGGGCCATGTCCAGGACACCGGCCTGCCCCTGGCCGGCCGTTCTCAGAAGACGCACGGCCTCGCGGCGAATGAAGTCGCAGGGGTCCTTACGGGCTATACGGACGAGATGCTGGACGGCCTCGGCGCCGCTGAGCTTCCCCAAGGCGCGGACGGCCTCGTAGCGAACATTGTCCGAGTTATCCCGGAGCGAGGGCAGGATCTCCGGAACGACTGATGGGTCCCCGACTTCCCCGAGGACCTTCAGGGCGCAACAGCGGCCCCAGGCGGAACATCCGATCTGGGACAAAGCCAGAGAGGCCGCTTCCTGGATATCGGGCAGTCCCTCCTCGACGAGCTCCTTGAGGAGGGCCACGGCCCGATGGTCCTCCAGCCCTCCGATCGCCTTGATGGCTCGCAGTTGGAGCTCGGGGTGTTCACGGCCGCAAGCGTCTTTCTTCAGGGGATCAATGTCCGAGGTATTGAAGGACAGGGTGGCCAGAAGATGCCGCGTCACGATCGGCCCGAAACGGATGAGGGCGGAAACCGCCGACTGCCGGACGATGAAATAGCTGCTACGGAGGTAGCTGATCAGGGCCGGCACGGACTTCGGGTCGCCGATCCGGCCCAGGCATTTCAGAAAGGCGCGCTGGGCATACTTATCCCGCTCCCGGGAGAGCGCGTTGAGCAGGGGAACAGTGGCCGTCTTGCCGAACCCGACGAGGGCCGTCACGGCTTGGTCCTGGACCTTTTCCACGTTGTCTTGGACCATCATGACCAGGGGTTCGATGCTGACCTTGTTCCCGATGAGACCCAGGGCTTCCGAAACGCCCGCCCTGACACCGGCGTCCTCGTCCTGGAGGAGTTCGATAAGATAAGGCGTCGAAGCCTGGGACTTCATTTTGCCCAATGTTCGAGCGGCGTTGGAGCGGATGTTAGGCGACGGGTTCCGGAGCGCTTCGTGGAGCCATTCGAGGCAGGCCGAACCCAGTTCCTGGAAACCCTCCATGGCCAGGTTGACGATCTCGTCGTTGTCCAGGGAAAACATGTAGATCAGGACGCGGGCCAGCCGGACGTCCTTGCGGGCGATGATGTCCTTGACCTTGCCCATGAGCTCGGCGATAGCCTCGGTCCGGACGATCCACTCCGGATCCTCGGCGGCCTTGAGGAGGAGGTCGATGACCCGGTGATCCCCCAGCCGGCCGACGGCGGTCACGGCCGCCCAGCGGATCTGGTGAAACGAGGAATGGAAGATCTTTGGCTTCGACAGCTCGTCGATGGCCTCGGCCCGGCCGTTACGGCCCAGGGCGACGACCGCGGCGTGTTGGACGCTCGGGTTCGGATCGTCCAGCTTTTCGACCAGAAGAGCGTAGATATCGTTACCGGTCTCGTAGCCGAGCTGCATGACAGCCGCGCGCACGGCCGCCGCGTCCTCGCTCTCCCGGACGACCTGGAGCAGGCTTTTCATAGAAGGAGATGCGGCTTTAGCCAATTCAGGTCCTTTCGATGTAACCCTTGCAGTCTCCGTCGATGTTGAACGATGTGACCTGGTATTCGCAGTCGATATTCGCCAGGGCCTTGACCGCCGCGCGGAAACAGCCGATCCGGGCACAGGTCAGGTCGCGGACCGAGAAGCCCTCCTCGATGAGCGCCTGGCAGCTCTTGAGGTAGACGCAGTCGTGAACGGTGATCCCCAGGTGGAAGGGATTGACCTCGGCCAGCTCGAAGAAGTTGGCATCCCGGAAGAGGCCCCCGGCGACGCCGATCTGGATGTAGTTTTCCACGGCTTCACGGATCGAGCTGGCTTTCTTGATCTGCATGCCGTACTCGTCCCCGAGGAGATGGAGATAATACTGAACGGAATGTTCATAGGCCCGGGCGCTGAAGACATACGGCCGCGTCCCATGGAAATCCCGCGCCGTCTCTTCAAGCGCGCTCAGCCAAGCCAGGGCGACCAGCCAGCCGGCGTCTTCACGGTTGATTTTGTCCATGGCGTCATCCCTCAATTCGTTTTCGGAGCGTTCTTGGCCGGACGGGCAGCCGCCGCGAGGCCCAGCCGTTCGAGTTCCCGGGTAACCTCGGCCGCGCTGACGGGCCGGCCGATCTCCTGTCCCCATTTCCGGGCTAGGGAGGCGGCGTCCGCTTTACGGTTCTTGGCCCAGAGAAGGACGAGTTTGGCTACGTCATGGGGCGCGTGAGCGGCCGGCCGGGACGGTTCCGGACCGGCCGTAACGACGGTCGGACGGGATTCCAAGGACGACAGGATCCGCTGGGTGTCCCGGGCGATGGCCAACTCCTCGTTGGTCGGCACGACCATGATCTTCACCCGGCCGGAACTGATCACGCGTTCATTGGCCTCGTTCTTCGCGGCGTCGAGGACGATACCGAACTCCTCGAGCCCCGAAGAGACGAGCCGGCGGACGAGGCGGGAGTTCTCGCCCACCCCACCGGTGAAGACGATGGCGTCCAGGCGACCCATTTCGGCCATATAGGACCCGATATACTTCTTGATCGTGTGACAGTAGATCTCGAGGGCCAGTTGATGCCGCTCGCTGCCGTGGGCGGCTTCCTGCTCGATCTCCCGCATGTCGTGTGACGTCTCGGTCAATCCCAGCATGCCGCTGTTCTTGTTCATGATGGAGTCGATTTCCTTCGTCCCCAGCTTCTCCCTATCCATGATGTAGGGCACAAGGGCCGGGTCGATGCTGCCGCAGCGCGTCCCCATGACCAGTCCTTCAAGAGGCGTGAAACCCATCGTCGTATCGATGGATTTCCCGCCGGCCACGGCCGTGATGCTGGCCCCGTTGCCCAGGTGGCAGGTGATGAGGTGGAGCTTCCCGACGGGCCGGCCAAGGATCTCGGCGGCCTTGAGGGCCACGTAGTTGTGGGAAGTGCCGTGGAACCCGTAGCGCCGGATGCTGAGCTTCCGGTAGAGGGCGTAAGGCAGTCCGTAAATGAAGGCTTTGGGCGGGAGGGTCTGGTGGAACGCCGTATCGAACACCCCCACCTGGAGGACACCCGGCAGGAGGGACTCGCAGGCCTCGATGCCCTTGAGGTTGTGAGGATTATGCAGGGGGGCGAACTGGATGCATTTGCGGATCGTGGCCTTGACCTTGTCCGTGATCAGCACGGATTCGGAAAAATCCTCGCCGCCGTGGACGACCCTGTGCCCGATGCCGTCGATCTCGCTTTTCTGGCGGATGACGCCGTGCTGGGGGCTGAGGAGGAGATCCAGGACCAGCTCGATGGCCACGCTGTGGTTGAGCACTTCGCGGATCTCCCGGATCCTCGTCCGTCCCTCCGGTTGGTAAGTGACGATGGCGTCGCTCGAGCCGATCTTCTCCACGATCCCCTTGGCCAGGAGGCCTTCGTCCTCCATACGCATGAACTGGAACTTGACGGATGAACTGCCGCTGTTGAGAACGAGGACTTTCATGGCCTTGTCTATCTCCTCAGGTCACGGACGATGTTTCCCTCACGGTCGAGGATCCGAACATGGATCGCCGCCTGTCCGGGCCAGGCGTGCGTGGCGCAGCCGAAACACGGGTCATAGGCGCGGAAGGCCATCTCGACGATGTTCAGGAGCCCGTCGTTCACCTGGCCCTTCTTAATGAAAGCCATGGCCGCTTTTTTCACCGAGAGGTTGATGGCACCGTTGTTGTTGGTCGTCCCGACGATCAAGTTGGCTTCCTGGACGATGCCATTTGGGTCGGTTTTATAATGGTGAAAGAGGGTCCCCCGCGGCGCTTCGACGACACCGACGCCCTCGTCGGGCGTGCGAGTGGGGACGACACGGTAGTCCGGGCCGGTGACCTCCGGATCGGAGGCCAGCTCCACCCAGCGTTCGGCGGCGTAGAGAAGCTCGACCAGCCGGGCCCAATGGGTCGCCAGAGTTTGATGGACGGGCTTCCCGCCCAGGGTCTTGTACATCCGGTCGTGCTCTTCGTTGGCCAAGGGTGTCGCCATCCCTTCGGAGACGTTGAGACGGGAAAGGGGGGTCGCCTTGTAAATGCCGCTTTCCGGGCCGTCGACAAGGCCCTTCCAGCCGACTTTTCGGAGGACGGGGAACTTGAGGTAGGTCCAGGGCTCGACGTGTTCGACGATATGCTCGAGGTAGTCGGCCGGTTTGAACTTGGCCAGTTCGACCCCGCCGGGGGCCGTAACGCGAATGTCTCCGTCGTAGAAATTGACATGGTTCTTTTCGTCGACCAGCCCCATGTTGTACGTGTGGTGGGTGAAACCGTCGCTCAGGATCAGGTCGACGTAGGCCTTGTTGCCGAGGACGATCTGGTTGAACAGGCCGATCGAGAACTTGGCGAACTCCACGGCGGCCTTCCCCGTTTCGAGGACCTTGTCGCGCTCCTCGCGGCTCAGGCCTTTGCTCATCCCGCCGGGCACGGCTCCGATGGGATGGACGGATTTGCCGCCCATCATCTTGATAAGCTCGTGGCATGCGCCGCGCGTATCGATGACCTTGCGGCCGATCTCGACGCCCACCTTGTGGATGACGCCCAGGATGTTGCGTTGGGCCACCGGGGCGTCCGGCCCCATGACGAAGTCCGGCCCGGCCAGGGCGTAAAAATGGGTCGAATGGTCGGTGACATAGAAGATCATATAAAGGAGCTCCCGCAGGAGCTTGGCCGTGCGGGACAGTTCGACATGGTAGAGCGCGTCGCAGGTCTTGGCCGAGGCCATCATGTGGGCCTCCGGGCAGACGCCGCAGATGCGCGTCGTGATCCGAGGCATCTCCTCGACGGGCCGGCCGACGCAGAACTTCTCGAAACCGCGCAGCTCGGGGATCTGGAGGTAGGCGTCGGCGACGTCGCCCGCGTCGTCGAGGAAAATGGAGATCTTGCCGTGGCCTTCGAGCCGGGTGATGGGATCGATGGTGATCGTTTTCATCTTATACGCCTCCCGATGAGCGAGCCGGCCAGGCCGAAGCGGTAGAACGTGCCCACCGGGTCGACGATCTGGTCGACGGCCGTCTGGATCTCAGCCGGGTCGTCGGTGTCGATGATCGAGGCGATGGCCCCGGCCAGCTTGGCCCCGACGTCCTGGATGCCCTCGGCCGGCCCATAACACCCCCGGCAACCCAAGTTGACCTGGGGGCAGAGCGCTCCGCAGCCGGCATGGATAGCGGGGCCGTTACAGATGATCCCCTGCTCCAAAAGGCATTTCTTGGGGTCGATGTCACGCGGGTCGACGAGGTGGGGGCGGCGAAAGGCCTTGATCTTCTTCTCTTCTTTCGTCCGCTTGCATTCGTCACAGACGGTCTTGGGATTGACGCCCACCAAGGACCCTTTGGGTGGCAGCTTCCCGGTCAGGGCGGCTTCGGCGACCGCCCAGATCTGCTCGGCCACCGGCGGACAGCCGGGCATCCGGTAATCGACGTCCACGAGCTGGTCGAGGGGCCGCAGGACTTCGTACAGGGCCGGCAGGGTCAGCCGCCCCGACGGGGTTTCCGTGACGGTCTGAGGAAGGGTCGTGTTGCCCGCCTCGACGGACGGAGAACGGCGATACACATAGTCCATGATCTCGTCCGTCGTCGTGAGGTTGGCCAGGCCGGGAATGCAACCCTCCGTGGCGCAGGAGCCGAAGGCGACGAGGACCTTGGACTTCTGCCGGAGGAGCTTGGCGATGTGGAGGTTTTCCTCGTTGCGGATGCCCCCGTTGAACAGGGTGACATCGATCTCGCCGTCGGCCATGGCCTCGATGTCCTTGTACTTGGTGTCCATGAGGCACGGACAGAAGACCAGGTCCGCCGCCGCGTCGAAGTCAAGGATCTTCTCCCGGATGTCGAGGAAGGCGATCTCGCACCCGCCGCAGCTGGCCGCCCAGTAAACCGCGAATTTGGGCTTAGACATAGGTGATCCTTTCAGGGAAGGATAAGGACCGGAGTCCTTTCGGGCCGGGCCGGCGCCCCGCCCGCGGATGCAGGAATGGGATGAGTGCGAAGGATTTGAAAAAGGCCGCACCGATGAGAACCGTCGGATAGAACCTGTTCGGCCGGCGATGAATGCTCATATAACAATTATGGAGTGCATTGTCATTTTCAAAGACAGGTAATATAGTCTTTTTGTTTGGGAGCTGTCAAGCATTTGAGCGACGGGCTGGAAGAGCTAGGCGCGCCGCCTCGGGATGTTTGACAACCGGGAGGGCCTTTGCTATAAGGCATGGGCCCGGAGCGCCGGGCGTTTTCATAGGCGAGAAAAGGGAGGCAGAGATGAAGATCCACGAATACCAGGGCAAGCAGATCCTGGCCAAGTTCGGCGTCCGCGTCCCACGCGGCGAAGTCGCCGAGGCACCGGCGGCGGCCCGGGCGATCGCCGAGAAGATCGGTCCGCGCGTCGTCGTCAAGGCCCAGATCCACGCCGGCGGCCGGGGCAAGGGCGGCGGCGTCAAGCTCGCGGCATCGCCCGCCGAGGCCGAGGCCCTGGCGGCCAAGATGATCGGCATGCAGCTCGTGACCCACCAGACCGGCCCCGAAGGGAAGCGGGTCAAGCGCGTCCTCGTCGAGGAGGCGCTCGACATCGCCCGCGAGCTTTATCTCGGCATCGTCATCGACCGGGCCCGCGAGGCGGCGGTCGTCATGGCTTCGACCGAAGGCGGCGTCGAGATCGAGAAGGTCGCCGCCGAAACGCCCGACCGCATCTTCAAGGAATACGTCGACCCGGCGACCGGGCTCCTGGGCTTTCAGGCGCGGAAGCTGGCCTTCAAGCTCGGCCTCGAAGGCGAGGCGCTCAAACAGGGCCAGAAGTTCATCGTCGGGTTGTTCCGGGCGTTCGAAAGCACGGACGCTTCCCTTGCCGAGATCAATCCTCTCCTCGTGACCAAGCAGGGCGACGTTCTGGCCCTCGACGCCAAGATGACCTTCGATGACAACGCCCTCAGCCGCCACCCCGATATCCAGGCCATGCGCGACCTCGACGAGGAATCGCCCCTCGAGGTCGAGGCCACGAAGTATAACCTCAACTACATCAAGCTCGACGGTAATGTCGGCTGCATGGTCAACGGCGCCGGCCTGGCCATGGCCACGATGGACATCATCAAATACGCCGGGGGGATGCCGGCCAACTTCCTCGACGTCGGAGGCGGCGTCACCGAGGAGGCCGTCGCCAACGCCTTCCGGATCCTGGTCAGCGACCCCGACGTCAAGGGGGCCCTGATCAATATCTTCGGGGGCATCGTCCGCTGCGACATGATCGCTAGCGGCGTCGTCAAGTCCGCCAAGGCGCTGGGGACGAAGATCCCGGTCGTCATCCGGCTCGAGGGGACGAACGTGGACCTGGGAAAAAGGATCCTGGCCGAATCAGGCCTAGCCTTCTCGTCGGCGGACAGCATGAAGGAAGCCGCCGAGCGCATCGTCGGATTGGTGAAGTGAGCCGAGTTCAAGGAGCATCCCATGAGCATTCTCCTCGATGAAAAAACGCGGGTCGTCGTTCTGGGGATCACGGGCAGCGAAGGCACGTTCCACGCCCAGAAGATGATCGAATACGGCACTCAGGTCGTGGCCGGCATGACGCCCGGCAAGGGCGGGACGAAACACCTCGGCGTCCCCGTTTTCAATACCGTGGCCGATGCCGCGGCTTCCGCGGGGGCCGAGGCGGCGGCGATCTTCGTGCCGCCATTCGCCGCGGCCGACGCCATCATGGAATGCGCCGACGCGGGCCTCAAGCTCATCGTCTGCATCACCGAGGGCATCCCGACCTTCGACATGCTGAAGGTCAAGACGTACCTCCGCGGCAAGCCGTCCGCGCTCATCGGCCCGAACACGCCGGGCATTATTTCTCCCGGCAAGGCCAAGATCGGGATCATGCCCGGACCCATTCATCAAGCGGGCACGATCGGCATCATCTCACGGTCAGGGACCTTAACCTACGAGGCCGTCCAACAGGTCTCGCGGCAGGGCTATGGCCAGTCGACGGCGGTCGGCATCGGCGGCGACCCGATCGTCGGGCTCAAATACATCGAGCTCCTTGAGCTCTTCAAGAAAGACCCCGGGACCGAGGCCGTGATCCTGATCGGGGAGATCGGCGGCACGGCCGAGGACGAGGCCGCCGCCTACATCAAGGTCTCTTTCCCCAAGCCCGTCGTCGGCTTCATCGCCGGCCAGACCGCCCCGCCGGGGCGGCGGATGGGTCACGCCGGGGCGATCATCGCCGGCGGCAAGGGAACGGCCCAGGAGAAGATGGACGCCCTCCGGGCGGCCGGCGTCTGGGTCGCCGTCAGCCCGGCCGAGATCGGGGCCAAGCTGAGAGAGGCTCTAACCCGAGGCGCCTGACCCCTCCGGTTCGTCGCCTCCGGTTTCGAGGGCCGCGGCGACGAGGTTGCGGAGCGTCGTCGGGAGAAAGGGCTTGGGCAGGAAATCCACCGCTCCGAGCTGCATGGCCTGGAGCGTGTTCTTCATCGTCGGATAGCCCGTCACCATGATGATGCGGGCCTTCGGGTTCCGGGCCTTGAGCATCTTGAGCAGGTCCAGACCGCTGAGCCCGGGCATCATGAGGTCGACGATCATGACGTCATAGGACTGTTCGGCCTCTTTACAAAGGGCCTCCTCGCCGCTGAGCACCATATCGACATCGCAATCCTCCCGGATGAGCACTTGCCGGATGCTTTTACAAACCGTCAGTTCGTCATCCACCACGAGAATCCTGTGCTTGCCCGGCTTTGTCATTGCGGCTCCTCCTCGATGCGTTTCTCTTCCCCCTGATCGGCCAGGGGGATGCGGACCGTGAACACCGTGCCCTTCCCCACCGTGCTGCGGACGAGGATCGTCCCGCCGCGCTGCCGGATGATCCCGTAGCTTACGGCCAGGCCCAATCCCGTCCCGAAGCTCTTTGTGGTAAAGAAGGGATCGAACAGCCTGGGGATATTCTCCTTGGAGATCCCCACGCCCGTATCGGTGAAGGTGATCTCGATATGGGTTCCGTCGCGGCACATAAGGCTCCCGACGACGAGCGTCCCGCCCCTGGGCATGGCCTCGCAGGCGTTGATGGCCAGGTTGGAGAAGACCTGCTGGATCTTGTTCTTGTCGACCTCGATCGGGGGGAGCGTGCGGTCCAAGGCCTTCTCGATCTGGATGTTGCGGACCAAAGCCTGCTTTTCGAGGAGCAGGAGAGTCCTGTCGATGATGTCGTTGATGTCCGTCGGGACCGCCTGCGAGGGAGTCAAGCGGGCGAAATCCAGCAGGCCCCTGACGATGCCGGCACAGCGGGTCGTCTCGTCGGCGATGAGGTTCAGGGCCTCCCCCTCGTCCGCGTCCCTGCCGGGCCGCTCGAGAAGGAGATGAGTGTTGATCAGGATCGTGGTCAATGGATTATTAATTTCGTGGGCGACGCCGGCGGCCATTTTGCCAAGTGACGCCAGCTTTTCCGAGACGACGAGTTGGTCCTGGGTCTCGCGCAGCTCCCGCGTGCGCTCCTCGACGCGCTGCTCCAGGGTCCGCCCCCACTGGGTCAGGTCTTCATGGGCCAGGCTGAGCTCGTCGGTCATCAGGTTGAACGCCCGGGCCAGCTGGCCGATCTCGTCCTGGCCTTTGAGGTCGACCCGATGCCGCAGGTCGCCCTGGGCGATCCTGCCCGTTGCGTCGACCATGACGGCCAGAGGGCGGGTGATGCGGCGGGCGACGAACGACAGCAGACCGAGGATGAAGAGAGCGCACAGGGCGGCCATGCCGGCAAACGTGGCCATGACCCGGTTGCGCAGGTCGACATAAGGTCTTTCCAGCATGCCGACATAAAGAATACCGATCGTCCGTCCTGCGATGTCCTTGATCGGCCGGTAGGCCGTGATGTACCAAGCCGTCACCACGAAAGCCCTCCCGACGTAGGTTTCTCCCCGGTCGAGCACGGCCTCCTTGACCTCTCGGGAAACCCGTGTTCCCACGGCCCGGTTGCCCTGGTCGTCGAGGACATTGGTGGCGATCCGAAGGTCGTCCTGGAACAAGGTCGCCGTTCCGATATCATGGCCCTTGTATTTCTCCCCTTTAAAGACGATCTCCTTGACCCGGTCAACGAGGTCGTAGTTCCGGTTGAACAGCAGGCCGCCTGTCAGGACGCCGAGGAGGACGCCCGAGTCGTCCACGACGGGGGCGGCCGCCGTGAGCATCATGCCCCTGTCCTCATGGTCTTCGGACCTCGCGGCCGCCATGGGCGTCGGGATGAATTGAAAGTACGCCCGTTCGGCGAGGTCGGCTCCCTCCTTAAGGAGCTCCTCCCGGGAGGCGATCCAGGTCCCGGCGGAAACCTCTTTCCGGAGCGCGACGGCGACGAAAGGATCCCGGGTGATGTCGTCGCCGACCGTCGCGTCGGCACGCCGCGACCGGACCACAACGCGGCCAAGGGCGTCCGTGAGGTTAAGGACGTCGAGGCCGAACTCCCGGCGGACCCCGTCGAGCCGCACGGCGACCTTGTCGAGGTCCGCTTGCCGAAGGGCCGCCCGGAGGAACTCCTGCGTGGCGCTGAGCCGGATAGTGTCCCGGAGGCTGTGCAGCCGTTCTTCATAGACCATCCAAGCCGAAGCCAGATCGTGCCTGACCTTGGCCTCGGCCAGAGAGATGATGGTCTGGTGCTCGATCCGCGTACCGATGATGAGGGTCAGGACCCCGCCGAGGGCGATAACGACGAGAAAACTCAGGATGAGCTTGCGCCGTAAGGACAAATCAAGGAACCGCCGGACAACTTGTCGGATGGGCATCGGTCCACCTTGGCTCACAATAGCACCGGCGTCGGAGTCCTGTCAAACATTGGACTCCCCGGCATGAATTCCGGGGCCGGGGTTTGTTCGGGGTTAGCCCTGAGCCCCGCGAACGGATCAATCGGCCGAAGCTTGACAATTCGAAATTCCCCTCATATATATAGGAGGCAGGATCAAAGTACGAAAATTCGCAGAAAGGGAAAACGCGCGCATGGACAAGACGGAGAGAATGAAGGACGGCACGGAGGTGACGATCCGGCGGCTCACGGCGAACGACATCGACAAGTTGATGGAATTTTACGGCTCCCTGCCTGAGGAGGACCGGAAATACCTGAAGTTCGACGTCACGGACCGGAAAGTCGTGGCCAAGAGACTTCGGCGAGTCGAGAACGGCGACGACGTCCGCATCGCGGCCGTACACGGCGGAGTGATCGTGGCCAGCGGAGCCCTGGAGCTCTCGGGGGAAACCTGGAGCAAACACCAGGGGGAGATCCGCGTGATCATCGCCCGCCCTTTTCAGCACCGGGGCCTGGGCACGATTATGATCCGCGAGCTCTATTTCATCGCCGTCCAGAACCAGCTCACGACCATCGTGGCCCGCATGATGCGGCCCCAAGCCGGGGCCCAGAAGATCTTCCGGCGGCTCGGATTCCGCGAGGAATCGCTGCTCGCCGATTTCGTCAAGGACCTCGGGGGCGAATCCCAAGACCTGATCGTCATGCGCTGCGAAGTCAAAGACCTGTGGAAGGAACTGGACCGCCTCTTCAGCGAATCCGACTGGCAGCGTTGCCGCTGACGGCGGAAAAATCGTTGACAAGCGCTCGGGCTTTTCTGTAAGGTACTCCCGATATGCCGCAGATAAGCCAAAAGGTCGACCCCTCCGGTAAAGTCCCTCTCACGGAAGACCTTAGCGCCGTCGTGCGCGGGATCGCCGAGAGATACGGCGGGCAAAAGCGGGCCGTCATTCAGATCCTCCAGGATCTCCAAGAACGGTTCCGCTGGCTCGCGCCGGAAACGCTCGCAGCGGCGGCCCGGGAGCTGGGCGTTCCCCTAGCCCACGTCTACAGCGTGGCGACATTTTATAGGTCCTTCAGCCTCGAGCCCCGGGGCCAGCATATCTGCACAGTCTGCATGGGAACGGCCTGCCACGTCCGCGGCGGCGCCGCGATCCTCGAGCACTTCGAACGAAAGCTCGGCATCCGGGCCGGAGAGACCTCGCCCGGCCGGGAATATACCCTGGAACGGGTGAACTGCCTGGGGGCCTGCGCCCTGGCTCCCCTCGCCGTCGTGGACGGCCGTTATCATGGCCAAATGACCGAAACCAAGGCCAATCAGATTCTCGAAATCCTGACGGGCCCGTCGGAATAGCCATGCCGACCTACCGGACCCATCTTCTTGTCTGCGCCGGAACGGGATGTGTTTCCTGCGGCGCCTTCACCGTCAAGGAGGCCCTGGAGAAAGAAGTCGCCCGGCGCGGGCTCCAAAACGAAGTTCTCGTCATCGCCACCGGTTGCAACGGCTTTTGCGAAAGAGGGCCGATCCTCATGGTCCACCCCGATGGCATTTTCTACCAGCGCCTCACCGTCGCGGACGTCCCCTTCCTCGTCGAGGAACACCTGCTCAAGGGGCGTCCGGTCCGGAAGTTCATGTATGTCCCCCCGGCGGCCGTTGCGCCGGTCCCCAAAATGGCGGACATCGAATTTTTCAAACACCAGCGGCTGATCGTCCTTCGGAACCGGGGCCGCATCGACCCGGAAAAGATCGAAGAGTATATCGCTTACGACGGCTACGAGGCCGCGGCCAACGCCCTGGCCAACATGACTCCTGAGGCCATCGTCGCTGAGATCAGCGCCGCGGGATTGAGGGGACGGGGCGGCGCCGGATTCCCCACGGGCCGGAAGTGGGACCTCTGCCGGCGGCAACCGAGCGCGCCCAAGTACTTGATCTGCAATGGCGACGAAGGGGACCCCGGGGCGTTCATGGACCGTTCCGTCCTCGAAGCCGACCCCCACGCCGTCCTGGAGGGGATGATCATCGGCGCCAAAGCGATCGGCGCTGCTCGGGGATTCATCTATATCCGCGACGAGTACCCCTTGGCCGTCTCGCGTATCGGCATCGCCCTTGAGCAAGCCCGTGAAATGGGCCTGTTGGGCAAGGACATCCTGGGGACGGGATTCGACTTCGACCTCGAGATCGTCCGGGGCGCCGGCGCCTTCGTTTCGGGCGAGGAGACGGCTTTGATCGCCTCCATCGAAGGCCAGCGGGCCTATCCCCGGCAGAGGCCTCCCTACCCGGCTCAACATGGCCTCTGGGGACAGCCGACCGTGATCAACAACGTCGAGACCTGGGCCAACGTCGCCTCCATCATCCGCCGTGGTTCCGCCTGGTTTTCCAGCTTGGGAACCGAGACGAGCAAAGGCACGAAGATCTTTTCGCTCGTCGGCAAGATCAACAATACGGGACTCGTTGAAGTTCCCATGGGCATCCGCCTGCGCGACATCGTCTTCGCTATCGGCGGCGGCATCCCCAAGGGCCGCGAGTTCAAAGCGGTCCAGATCGGCGGCCCGTCGGGCGGCTGCATCCCCAAAGAACTTCTCGACTTGCCCATCGATTATGAAAGCCTGACCCAGGCGGGGGCCATGATGGGCTCGGGCGGCATGATCGTCATGGACGAGGACACCTGCATGGTGGACATCGCCCTCTATTTCCTGCGTTTCACCCAAGAGGAATCCTGCGGCAAATGCTCCCCCTGCCGGATCGGCACGCGCCAGATGGCCGAGATCCTGGCTAGGATCACCGCCGGAGAGGGCACCCTCGAGGACATCAAAAAACTGGAAACCCTCGCCCTGACGGTGAAGCAGGGGTCCCTCTGCGGGCTGGGGCAAACAGCCCCGAACCCCGTCCTGTCCACATTGCGCTATTTCCGTAATGAATACCTGGCTCATATCGTCGACCGGACCTGCCCGGCCCGCGTCTGCAAGAACCTGATCACCTACTTCATCGACCCCGAGAAATGCGTCGGCTGTCTGCTCTGCCTGAAAAGTTGCCCGGTCAACGCCATTTCCGGGGAGCGGAAAAAAGTCCATGTCATCGATCAGGCCGCTTGCATCAAGTGCGGCGCCTGTTTCAACGTCTGCCCGGCCAAAATCCAGGCCGTGACGAAATATACGGGAGAGCGGGGCCGGGCCCTGCGAGGCGGGGCGGCCGTCCCGAAAGACGCATGAAGCTCAGGATCGACGGCCTCGCGGTCACCGTGGAAGGCCGGCCCACGCTTCTCGAAGCCGCCCGGGCCAACGGCGTCTTCATCCCCTCGCTCTGCGACCACCCCGGACTCGACCCGTATGCGGCCTGCCGCCTCTGTCTCGTCGAGGTCAAGGGCCGGAAGGGCCTCGTCCCCGCCTGCAGCACAACGGCGGAAGAAGACATGGACGTCATCACCTCGACGCCCGAGCTCCAGGCCCTGCGACGGGGCATCCTCGAGCTCATCCTGGCCGAACATCCCCACGCCTGCCTGATCTGCTCCGAAAAGCCGTCCTGCGACGACTTCAAATCGACGATCCGGAAAACGGGCGAGGTCACGGGCTGCGTACTCTGCCCCGCCAACGGCCGGTGCGAGCTCCAACGGGTCGTCGAAGCCATGGGCCTCGCGCTCGTCCCCTTTCCCAGTCATCGCCGCCCAGGCGAAGTCCGCCGGGACGACCCGTTCATCGACCGCGACAACAGCCTTTGCATTCTCTGCGGGCGCTGCGTCCGGGTGTGCCAGGAGGTCCGCGGTGCTTCCGTTCTCACCTTCGTTTCCCGGGGGTCCGGGACCGTGATCGGCACGGCTCTCGACCGCCGGCTGCTCGATTCGGGATGCCAGTTCTGCGGCGCATGCGTCGACGTCTGCCCGACGGGATCGCTCACGGAGCGGGCCGTGCGCTATGAGCGACCGGTTGAGACCGAGACCAAGGTCGTCTGCCCGCTCTGCGGACAAGGGTGCGGACTTCTCGTCAAGTCGAGGGAAGGCCGGGTCCTGGGGGCGGCGCCCGACCCGGAAGGCCCGGTCAATCGCGGCCAGGCCTGCGTCAGAGGCCGGTTCCTGGTCAAAGCCGCCGTCCATCATCCACGCCGGCTTCTCCAGCCGATGATCAGGGACAATGGCTCTCTCCGTAAAGCCTCCTGGGAGGAAACCCTGGAGGCCGCGGCGGCACGCCTGGCCGGCTACCGGCCCGGCGAGATCGCCGTCGAGGCCTCGGCCGACAGTTCCTGCGAGGACCTCCTCGTCCTCCACCGGTTCGCATCCGAAACACTCAAGGCCCGCTCCGTCTCCGGCCCCTGGTCCGAGTCCGCGGCGGCGCGGCTCTCCGAAGCAGCTTGGGGGGCGGGCTGGACCATTCCGCTGAACTCCCGGCTGTCCGACATCGGCCGGGCGGGAACGATCCTGCTCCTCGGCGAGAACCTGCCTCTCACCCAACCGCTCGTCAACCTCGAGGTCGTCCGGGCTCTCCGGAAAGGCGCCAGAGTGATCAGCGTCGGTCCGGCCGACGGGCATTATTCTCCGTCCGGCGCCGTCGACCTCGGGATCCCGGCCGGGAAAGACGATCTCCTGCTCTCGGCCTTGACCGCTTCCCTTTTGGAAAGCCCGGGGACGCCGGCCACACGGACCCGGGGATTCGGAGAGTTCAAAACGTCGTTCGGCAAGTTCGATAACGCCAAGGCCCGGCGCGCCCTTGGGATTTCCAAAGAGCGGCTCCTCGAAATCGCCCGGCTGCTCACCGGCGTCAAGCCGCTGATGATCCTGTTCGGGACCGATTTTTTGAAGGCCGGCAGCTGCCCGGAAGGACCGACGTCGCTCGTCAACCTGGCTTTGCTGGCCGGAGGCCGGCTCGTCCCGCTAGACGGCGGTGCCAACTTGCGCGGCGCGCTGGCCATAGCCTCTGTGTTCGCGGCGCGGTTCCCCGGCGCGGCAGGACGCTCCGGAGCTTCCGCCGGCCCGGCGCCCCGAGCCCTCTATATCGCCGGTCCGTCGGCGAAGGTCCGGCCGGGAGAGGCGGAGCTCGTCATCTTCCAAGGGAGTTACACGGACGAACAGGCCGAGGCTGCGGACTTCCTCCTGCCTGAGACAACGGCCTTCGAAGCGGCGGGGACCACCGTCAACGTCGAGGGGAGGATCCAGGTCTCGGGCGCGGCCATCGGTCCGTTAGGCGCGGCCAGGCCCGGCTGGTCTATCCTGAGCCTGCTGGCGACGAAACTCGGCGCGTCCGGTTTCCGGTATCATTCGGTGGAGGAGGTTCGGGCGGACCTTGCCCGGACCGCGCTTGCGTTCAAGGCCCTCGGCCCGGTCGGCGGCGAACCCGGCGAAGCATTCCTTGAAGATGATGCCGGGGGAGCGGAGGCCTTCGTCGTCGCCGGTACGGACCGGATATCGAAGCCTGCGAGAGGGCCCGTCGTTTCGCGGGATCCGGACATCTATAAAAGCCTGAACCTGGCCCGGGAACACAAGAGCCTAAAACTCGTGCGGGGACGGTCATGCCGATAATCCTTGACCAAAGACGACTCGTGCCCAACCTGCATCTCCTCGAGATCCACGCTCCCGAAGTGGCCCGGAAATGCCGGCCCGGTCAGTTCGTCATCATCATGCCGGACGAGCGGGGCGAGCGCATCCCGCTGTCCATCGCCGATTGGGACGCCGAGCGGGGCTCGGTCACAGCGGTCTTCCTGGTCGTCGGGACGTCGACCCGCAAGCTGGCCGCCCTTAAAGCCGGCGACGAGGTCCCGGTCTTTGTCGGACCGCTCGGCCGGCCCTCCGAGATCGCTGCGTTTGGGACGGTCATACTGGCCGCCGGCTGCTTCGGCATCGGCGCCCTTTGGCCGACCGCCCGGGCCCTCAAGGCCGCCGGAAACAGGGTCATCGCCGTGATCGACGCCAAAGCGGACTACGCGGTCTACTGGAAGGACCGCTACCGTTCGGTTTGCGACAGGATTATCTATTCTTCGCGCGACCACGCCCTGGCCTCTAAGGAGTTCATCCCGGGGCCGCTCGAGGAGGTCCTGAAGACGGAGGCCCCGGTCGCCCGCGTCATCTCGGTCGGCTGCACTTATCTCATGTACGCTTGCGCCCAGGCCACGAAGCCGCTGGGCATCAAGACGATCGTCAGCCTGAACCCGATCATGGTCGACGGCACGGGTATGTGCGGCGCCTGCCGCTGCACGGCCGCAGGCAAGACGAAGTTCGCCTGCGTCGACGGGCCGGACTTCGACGCCCACGAGGTGGATTGGGAGGAACTGTTCATGCGCCGGAAATCCTATTTCGACGACGAGATCCGGTCGCTCTGCCGCTACGAGGAGATCGAGCTTCCCTAGAACGAGGGACGGAAGAACATGGCCGAGGAAAAGAAAGAACTGGCCCCGGAGCTGAAGGAGAAGCTGAGGGCGGAGTTCGAAAAAGACTGGCGGAAAGACCTGCGAAAGGCCGTCCCGCCCAAGGACCGGATGAAGCAGGTCCGCCAGAAGATGCCGGAGCGGCCGGCCGACGAACGGAACAAGGACTTCAAGGAGGTCAACCTCGGCCTGACGCAGGAAATGGCCCTGGCTGAGGCCCGCCGCTGTCTCGACTGCGCCAACCCCCAGTGCGTCGCGGGCTGTCCGGTGTCGATCGACATCCCCAGTTTTATCAAGCTCATCGAACGGGGGGAGTTCCTGGCCGCGGCCTGGAAGCTCAAAGAAACCAATTCACTGCCGGCCATCTGCGGCCGTGTCTGTCCTCAGGAAAGCCAGTGCGAGGAACTCTGCGCCATGAAGAAAGCCTCCGGCGTCCCCGTGGCCATCGGGAACCTGGAGCGGTTTGCCTCCGATTTCGAGCGGCTGAGCGGCTCGGTCAACATCCCGCCGCTCCCCTCGCCTACCGGCAAGAAAGTCGCCGTCATCGGCGCCGGCCCGGCCGGATTGACCGTGGCCGGCGACCTGGCCAAGCTCGGGCACAAGGTCACGGTTTTCGAGGCCCTCCATGAATCCGGCGGCGTTCTCATTTACGGCATTCCGGAATTCCGGCTCCCCAAAGCCATCCTCAAAGCCGAAGTCGACTATCTCCGGCGCCTCGGCGTCGAAATCCGGACGAGCTTCGTCGTGGGCATGACCGCGACGATCGACGACCTCAAGAACGAGGGCTATGAGGCCTTCTTCATCGGCTCGGGCGCGGGATTGCCCAACTTCATGAAGATCCCCGGCGAGAACCTCGTCGGCGTCTACTCGGCCAACGAATACCTGACCCGGGTCAACCTCATGCGGGCCTATGATTTCCCAGCCTACGACACGCCCGTGTTCCAGGCCCGGACGGCCGCCGTCATCGGCGGCGGCAACGTGGCCATGGACTCCGTCCGGACGGCCAAGCGTCTGGGCGCCGAACGCGCCGTCATCGTCTACCGCCGGTCACGGACCGAAATGCCCGCCCGGACGGAAGAGATCCACCACGCCGAAGAAGAAGGGATCGAATTCCAGCTCCTGACGACGCCCATCCGCTATATCGGCGACGCGCAAGGCCGCCTCCGGGCGATGGAGTGCCAGAAGATGGGATTGGGCGAACCGGACGCCTCGGGCCGGAGGCGTCCCGTTCCGATCGAGGGCTCCGAATACACGCTGGACGTCGACCTCGTCGTCTGCGCCATCGGACAGAGCCCGAACCCGCTCATCCCCCAGACGACGCCCGGGCTCAAGATGGGCAAGTGGGGGAACGTCGAAGTCGATTGGACGACCATGGCCACGAGCCTGCCGGGCGTCTACGCCGGGGGCGACATCATCCGCGGCGGGGCCACGGTCATCCTGGCCATGGGCGACGCGCGGACCGCGGCCGCCGAGATCGACAGGTACCTCCGCCGCTGACGGCGGGGAGGAAGGAGGCGGATATGGTCGACACGAAAGAGCTGGCCGGGCTGGAGCTCTTCGAGGGGCTGCCCGAGCGGGCCCTCGAGGCGGTCTCAGCCATCGCCGAGAAGAAGCGTTACTCCCCCGGCGAGATCATTTTTTCTCCGGAGCGGGCATCGGAATGGGCTTTCCTGCTCTTGAATGGTACCGTCCGCCTGACTATCCACGCTTCCTCCCTGCCCGAGCCGGTCACCCTGGCGACGCTCGAGACCCCGGGCCAGGCGTTCGGTTTCTCCACCGTCGTCGGCCAGAGCCAGCACAACAGCTCGGCCGAGGCCGTCACGGAAGTCCAGGCCGTGGCCATCGATGGCCCCCGTTTTCTCGACTACCTTTCGAAGAACCCGGAGTTCGGGTTCATCGTGATGAGGCGGCTGGCCCGGGCCATCAGCAGGCGCCTGGCGACTTTGAGGCGGCTGCTGCTGGCGACCATCGTCGATTACGAAAGGCCGGCCAGCACCATTCCAGAAAATTAGGAGGAGGATCCATGACTATCGAAGAAGCCATCAAGACGGCCATTCAGTACGAGAAAAGAGTCGTTCAGGTCTATGAAGAGGCCACCCGGTCGAGCGAAGACGAAACCGGCAAGAAGATCTTCGCCGCCCTGGTCAAGGAGGAGCAGCAGCACGTCGCCTACCTCGAATCCCGGCTGACCGAGTGGAAGGCCACAGGCCGGGTGACGGCCGCCTCCCTCGGCACGGTCGTGCCTTCGCGCGAGCGCATCGACGAGGGCGTCCAGACGCTCCAGAGCCGTGTCGCGAGGAAAGCGCCGGAGGCGGAAATGCGGCTCCTCAAGAGGGCCCTCGACGTCGAGCTCGAAACGAGCGCGTTTTACGGCCGCGTCGTCAAGGAACTTCCCCCCGAGGGCCGGCCCCTGTTCGAACGGTTCGTCGAGATCGAGCACGGCCACCAGGCCATCGTCCAGGCGGAGATGAACGCGGTCGCTGGGAACGGTTACTGGTTCGACATCCCCGAGATCAGCATGGAGAGCTGACCGGCCCGCGACACCCGGACGGCGCTTTTGGGGCCGGTTGACACCTTCGGCCCCGATGCAGTATAACGGCTATCCTGGATATCGCGGACATCCCAAAGGAGTCATCCATGGCGAATACTTTCATCTCCGACATCCGTCAAAAGGCCGCCAAGAAGTTCCTCCGGATCGCCTTCCCCGACGCGGAAGATCCGAGGACCCTGAAGGCGGCATTGACCCTCAAAAGCGGGAAGATCGCCGAACCCTGGCTCGTCGGCAACCCGACAGCCATCGAAAAGATCGCCCGGGACAACGGTCTCGAGATCGGCGGCATCCCCATCGTCGACCCGCTGACGTTCGAAGGCAAGAACGAACTCGTCAACGTCCTTCTCGAAAAGAGAAAGGCCAAGGGCTGGACCCTCGAACAGGCCGCCGAAGCGGCCAAGAGCCCCCTCTACTTCGCCGGGCTGCTCCTCGAGACCGGCCGGGTCGGGGCCGTCGTCGGCGGCAACATCTCGGCCACAGGCGATGTCATCCGGGCCGCCATCCACACGGTCGGCACGGCGCCCGGGATCTCGACCGTTTCGAGCTACTTTATCATGGTCTTTCCCGAGAAGCTCCTCTGCTACGCCGACTGCGCCGTCGTCCCCAATCCGACCGAAGCCCAGCTGGCCGACATCGCCCTGACCTCGGCCAAGAACTTCCAGGCGGTCACGGGCGAGGAGCCCCGCGTGGCCATGCTCTCGTTTTCGACCAAGGGCTCGGCCGCCCACGCCGACGTCGACAAGGTCGTGAGCGCGACGAAGATCGCCAAGGAGAAGGCGCCCCATCTCCTCCTCGACGGCGAGATGCAGGCCGACGCCGCCCTGGTCGCCTCGATCGGCGAGCGGAAGTGCAAGGGCAGCCCGGTCGCGGGCAAGGCCAACGTCCTCGTCTTCCCCGACCTCGACGCCGGGAACATCGGCTACAAGCTGACCGAACGGCTGGCCGGGGCGGAGGCCGTCGGCCCGATCGTCCAAGGGCTCAACAAGCCCTATTGCGACCTCAGCCGCGGCTGTTCGCCGGACGATATGGTCAACGTCGCCGCCATCTGCAGTCTCATGGCTGGCTGAGCGAGAGACAGTCCCGAAGCTTCTGAGGGACAGCCTCATGTCTTGAGGCAGAAGCGTCCATTCGCTGGGTCTAAGCGGAGCCGCTCGTTCTTTTGGATTCTTATCACGATATCGGGAAAGTCCTCTATTCGGCTTCGCTCAGGATATCGCCCCTAGCCCCCCGGCCCCCGGGGACCGGCGGGAAGCGAGCTTCAGCGAGCGACCCGCAGAATTGAGGCTGAGTACCCGAAGCCTCAATTCTGATAGATATCTTGGAAGAGTGGATTTATCCGGATATTTCCCAGCACCGCTCCTTCGAGTCGCTCCAGAGCAGTGCTGTCGGTCGCTCCCCAGAGTCCGCTCCCTGCCGCCCCCCCGCTACGGGGGTCTTCAGGGCGACATCCATCGCCGCCTCATTCCGGACTTCCCCGATATCATAAGAAGGTCGTTTATTAAACGGGCGCATCTGAACATAACGAACAAGCCATGGCCAGCCCAGGGAAGTCCCGTCGTCCCCGCTTACGTGATTGACGGGCGTTTTATAAAAAGATATAAATAGGTCCTCAAGAACAGGGAATAAGTTGCCAAATGACCGTCGTTCCGCATGACCTCTGGGAAAAATTTTTCGAAGGCGACCGGCTCGCCTGCGCCCGGCTGATCACGGCGGTCGAAAACGAGCCGGAGGCCCTCCCTGAGATATTGGACAAGATCATCCCGGCTCAGAGGGGCGGGATACGGATCGGGATCACGGGGCCCCCGGGGGTCGGCAAGAGCACCGTGACCGCCGCCCTGGCCCGGCGAGCCGTCCAAAACGGTCATGCCGTGGGCATCCTGGCGGTCGACCCGACCAGCCCCTTCTCGGGCGGAGCGTTCCTCGGCGACCGCGTCCGCATGCAGGACCTCGGCGACGACCATCATGTCTTCATCCGCTCGATGGCCTCCCGCGGCGGCCACGGCGGCCTCTCACCGGCGACGCCGTACGCGGCCGACGTCCTGGACGCCTTCGGCCTCGACCGTATCTTTATCGAAACGGTCGGCGTCGGCCAGGCCGAGCTCGATGTTCTCGACTGCTCCGACCTCGTCGTCCTCGTCCTCCAGCCCGGCACGGGAGATGTCATCCAAGCCCTGAAGGCCGGGATCACCGAGGCCGCCGATCTGTTCCTCATCAACAAAGCGGACCTCCAGGGCGCGGAGACGTTGCTCGATTCCCTGCGCTTTCTCATGGATATCAGCCCCGTCCGGAAAGGGAAGCCCTTCCCCCCGGTACGGGAAGCCTCGGCTCTCCTAGATAAAGGGATGGACGCGGTGTCGACCGAGATCGAACGCCTCGTCCAGGACTGCGTCAAATCGGGGCGCTACCGGGAAAAGCGCCGGACCCGGCTGGAGCAGGAGATACGCTCGGCCATCCAACGGAAGCTCTGGGACGGATATTCGGCGCTGGCCGGAGCGGACGCTGCCATCCGCGCGGCCGCGGAGGAACTGATCGAGATAGGCGGGTCCCCCTTTCCCTACATCCGACGGGCCTGCTCGCGGATCCGGATCGAACTCGCCGAAGAAAGGGCCGGCTATGGCAAAAAAGAATAACGAAGCCTGGAAAGAAAAATACAAAGGAAGCGGACTCCGCGACGCGGATTTCTCATCGATCTCCGGACGCCCCCTCCAGCCCCTCTACACATGGGAGGACCTGGCCGGCAGCGACCCCGAGACCGGGCTCGGCTGGCCGGGAGACTACCCCTACACCCGGGGCGTGCATCCCTCCATGTACCGGGGGAAGCTATGGACCATGCGCCAGTTCGCCGGCATGGGCACTCCCGACCAGACGAACGAGAGGTACCGTTTCCTGCTCGACAAGGGCCAGACGGGCCTTTCGGTCGCTTTCGACAACCCGACCCTCTACGGACTTGACTCCGACCATCCGCTGGCCGTCGGAGAGGTGGGCAAGACCGGCGTCGCCGTGGACACCCTCGCCGACATGGAACGCCTCTTCGCCGGGATCCCGCTGGACCGCGTTTCGACGTCGATGACGATCAACGCCCCGGCGGCCTGGATCTTCGCCATGTTCCTGGCCAACGCGGAGAAGCACGGTGTCGGCTTCGACAAGCTCCGGGGGACGCTCCAGAACGACATCCTCAAGGAATACATCGCCCAAAAAGAGTGGATCTTCCCCCCCGAGCCCCACCTGCGCCTCATCACGGACCTCATGGCCTTCTGCGCCGAAAAGGTCCCGCAGTGGAACACCATCTCGATCAGCGGTTATCACATCCGCGAGGCCGGCTCCACGGCCGCCCAGGAGCTGGCCTTCACTCTGGCCGACGGATTCTGCTACGTGGAACACGCTCTGGCGGCGGGCCTCGATATCGAGGACTTCGCGCCCCGGCTGTCTTTCTTCTTCAACTCCCATCTCGATTTCTTCGAAGAGATCGCCAAGATGCGGGCGGCCCGGCGGATCTGGGCCCGGGCGATGCGGGACAAGTACCAGGCGAAAAACCCGCGGTCCTGGCTGTGCCGCTTCCACGTCCAGACGGCCGGCTGCAGCCTGACGGCCCAGCAGCCCGAGATCAACATCGTCCGGACGGCCCTCGAGGCCCTGGCCGGGGTCCTCGGCGGCTGCCAGAGCCTGCACACGAACTCCATGGACGAGGCCCTGGCCCTGCCCTCGGAAAAGGCCGTGGAGATCGCCCTCCGGACCCAGCAGATCATCGCCTTCGAAAGCGGCGCGGCCAACGTCATCGACCCCCTCGGAGGGTCCTATTACCTCGAAAAGCTCACGAACGACCTCGAGGAGGAGGCCGAACGCTATTTCCGGAAGATCGACGAGCTCGGCGGCGTCGTCAAGGCCATCGAACTCGGCTTTTTCCAGCGGGAGATCACCCGGGCCGCCTACGAATACCAGCTCGCCCTGTCCCGCCGGAAAAAGTTTCACGTCGGGGTCAACGAATTCACCAACCCGGGCCAGGAACTGGAGATCCCCCTGCTCGAGATCGACGAGTCCGTGGAGAGGGATCATATCGCATGGTTGCGGCGGACCAAGGCCGGACGCGACAACGGGGCGGTCCGGGACGGCCTGTCCGCCCTCAAGACCGCGGCGGCCTCCGGCCGGAACTTGATGCCTCCCCTACTCGAATGCGCCCGGCGGTACGCGACGCTGGGAGAGATCAGTGACGCGTTGACGGCGGTCTTCGGAAAATACCGGGAACAGCCGTTCTATTAACGATCCAAGAAAGAGGGCAATGCCATGGCGGAGCGAAAGATCAAGGTCATCATCGCCAAACCGGGCCTCGACGGCCATGACCGGGGCGCCAAGGTCGTCGCCCGGGCCCTGGTCGAGGCGGGCATGGAGGTCGTCTATCTCGGCCTCCAGCAGACGCCGGATGCCATCGTCCGGGCCGCCGTCGAAGAGGACGCCGACGTCATCGGCCTGTCCATCCTGTCCGGGGCCCATATGGCCAATTTCCGGAAGGTCCGCGAGCTCATGGAGAGCTCCGGCCTCGGCGACCGGCTGCTCACCGGCGGCGGGATCATTCCGACCAAGGACCAGGATGAGCTCAAGGAGATGGGCGTGGGGAAGGTCTTCGGCCCGGGCGACGACCTTCAGGAGATCGTCGAGTACATCCGGGCGAACGCCCGCCGCGTTCCCGGATAAACCCATAGAAGGAGACAAAACATGGATTTCGAACTGACCGAAGAACAGCGCATGATCATCGATCAGGCCAAAAAATTCGCCGAAAAGGAGCTGGCCCCGCTCGCGGCCGAATACGACGAAAAGCAGAAAACCAACATCGCCGCACTCAAGGAGCTCGGCCAGCTTGGCTACCTCGGGATGACCGTCCCCGATCAATACGGCGGGACCGGAGTGGGGGCCGTCGCCTACGCCGGGGCCATGGTCGAGTTCAGCAAAGCGGACTCGGGCGTGTCCGTGGGCGTCTCGGTCCAGAATTCCCTGGTCAACGACGCCATCATGATGTTCGGCACCGAGGACCAGAAGACATACTATCTTCCCAAGCTGACTTCGGGGGAATGGCTGGGCTGCTTCTCGCTGACGGAGGCGGGCGCCGGCAGCGATCCGGGTCACATCCGGGCCACCGCCGTCCGGGCCGGGGATGATTTTATCCTCAACGGCACCAAGAACTTCACGACCAACGGCGGCTTCGCCGACGTCATCATCGCCTTTTTCAGCACCGACCGGGAGAAGGGGGCCAAAGGGATATCGGCCATCCTCGTCCCCAAGGAAACTCCGGGTTTCGAAGTGGGCAAGCACGAGGACAAGCTCGGCATCCGCTCCTCCAGCACCACCGAGATGGTCTTCACCGACTGCCGTGTCCCGGCCGCGAACCTGCTGGGGCAGGAAAATAAGGGCTTGAACATCGCCCTGGCCACGCTCGACTGCGGCCGGATCGGTATCGCCGCCCAGGCCGTCGGCATCGCCGAGGCCGCCCTCGAGGAAGCGGTCAGGTATGCCAAGGAGAGGACCCAGTTCGGCAAGCTCCTCGCGGAATTCCAGTCCTTGCAGTTCATGCTGGCCGACATGGCCGTCGATGTCGAGTTAGCCAAAACCATGCTCTTCCGCGTCGCCTGGATGAAAGATTCGGGCGCGAAGAAGTTCACGAAAGAATCGGCGATGATCAAGCTCTTCGCCTCCGAGATGGCCCACCGCGTCTGCCACAAGGCCCTCCAGATCCACGGCGGCTACGGCTTTCTCAAGGACTACAAGATCGAGCGTCTCTACCGCGACCAGCGGATCACCGAGATCTATGAAGGGACATCGGAGATCCAGCGGCTGGTCATCGCCAGGTCCCTTCTGAGCGATTGAGGAGGATCCATGAACTACGAAATCCTGAAAATGGAGGTCGCCGAGGCCGTCGCCACGGTGACGATATCGCGGCCCCAGGCGATGAACGCGCTGAACACCCGGTTTTTCCAGGAGATGGACAGCCTGATCGGGGAGATCGCCGGCCGGGCCGACATCAAGGTCGTCATCATCACCGGCGACGGGAAGGCCTTCGTCGCCGGGGCCGACATCGCCGAGATGGTCGGGAAGACCCAGGACGACGCCAGGGCCTTCTCCAAGGTCGGCCAGCGGACCTTCCGGAGCCTGGAACTCCTCGACAAACCGGTCATCGCCGCGGTCAACGGCTTCGCCCTCGGCGGCGGCTGCGAGCTGGCCCTGGCCTGCGACATCAGGATCGCCAGCGCCAAGGCGAAGTTCGGTCAGCCCGAGGTCAACCTCGGGCTCATCCCCGGATATGCGGCGACGCAGCGCCTGCCCCGCCTCATCGGGCTTGGCAACGCCCTCTTCCTCCTCCTCTCGGGCGAGATGGTCGGGGCCGAGGACGCGTTGCGCATGGGGCTCGTCCAGAAAGTCGTCGAGCCCGAAGCCCTCCTGCCGACGGCGGTCGAGCTGGCCAAGACGATCGCCGCCAAGGGCCCCGGGGCCGTCCGGCTCGCGAAACGCGTCGTCCGCGAGGGGATCCTGAAGGATTTCGAGAGCGGATGCGCCCTCGAGTCCGCGGAGTTCGGCTCGCTCTTCGAAAACGAGGGGGCCGAGGGGATGAAGGCCTTCCTCGAAAAGCGGAAACCCCAATGGAACGCCTGACGGCGGGATAGACGGAGGTCGCCGATGAATTACGTCGAACGATTGGAAAAGGTCGCCGTCCTCGGCGCCGCAGGAAAGATGGGCAGCGGCATCGTCCTGCTGACGGCCATGGAGATGGCCGACCTGAGCCTGGATCCCGGGAACCGGTCCCGGGACTTCGCCCTTTACGCCGTGGACATCTCGGAACCGGCCCTGACCGGGCTCCTCAGATACCTCCGCGACCAAGTCCGGCGGGCCGCGGAAAAAAAGACGGTCGGGCTTAGGGGCGTCTACGCCAGCCGCGCCGACCTCGTCGAGAACGAGGAGGTCATCCGCCAGTATGTCGAGGACGTCTTGGCCATCGTCCGGCCGACGACGCGGCTCGAGGCCGCTTACGGCGCCGGCCTTGTTTTCGAAGCGACCAACGAAAACCCGGACCTCAAGATCAAGCTCCTCGGCCAGATCCATGACCACAGCCAAAAGGACGCCTGGTTCCTGACGAACACATCCTCCATCCCCATCCACGAGATCGACGGGAAAGCGGGGCTCGGCGGACGGCTCATCGGCTTCCACTTCTACAATCCGCCGGCGGTCCAGAAACTCGTCGAGGTCATCCGGGCGAAGTCCACACTTCCCGAGCTGGCCGATTTCGCCCTCCAGTACGCCAAGAAGCTGCGCAAGGTCGTCGTCCCTTCCAACGATGTCGCCGGCTTCATCGGCAACGGCCATTTCATGCGGGACGCCCTCCACGGCATCTCCGAAGTCGAGCGCCTGGCGCCGGAGTTCGGCTTTGTCGACGCCGTCTACATGGTCAACAAGGTCAGCCAAGATTTTCTCATTAGGCCCATGGGCATCTTCCAGCTCGTCGACTATGTCGGGCTCGACATCTGCCAATGCATCCTCAAGGTCATGAGCGACCGGTCCGTGGGATCGGGGCTGCAAAATTCCCTCCTCGACCGGCTCATCGCCGCGGGCGTTCGGGGGGGGCAGTTCGCGGACGGCTCGCAGAAGGACGGCTTCCTGAAATACGAGAAAGGGCGGCCGGCCGGCATCTATGATCCTGAAGCCAAGGCCTACGTACCCTTCACCGAAGTCGGGCCGAGATGCGACGAGCGGCTGGGGCCGCTTCCCGCTTCGGGCCGGCCCTGGAAGAGCGTCATCCAGGCCGCCGACCGGGCGGGCACCCTCCAGGGCTATTTCCGGGACCTCCGGACGATGACGACGCTGGGCGCCGACCTGGCCGGAAGATACGGCCGGAAGGCCAAGGAAATCGGGCTCGGCCTGGTCAAGGACGGCGTCGCCCAGAAAGAGGAGGACGTCAACACCGTCATGCTGACGGGTTTCTACCACGCCTACGGCCCGATCAACGCCTATTTCGACGATTGAGGTCAGACCATGAAAAAGAACCGACGCAACGTCTACATGGCCGCGGGATACCATACGGTCTCCCTCGGGACGGGACGCAAGGAATTCAATCCCAGGAGAGCCCGTCCGGGACTCGAAGAATACATCCAGGAGGCGGGCCGGGCCGTGCTGGCCCAAATTGGCGGCGGGAAGAACGTCGACGAGGGGGTTATCGGCAATTTTATGGCCGCCCGGTTCAACCGGCAAGGTCACCTCGCGGCGCTCATCCCCTCGATCGATCCAGAGCTCCGCTGGAAGCCGTGTACCCGGGTCGAGTGCGCTTGCGCTTCGGGCGGGGTGGCCCTGACTTCAGCCATCAAGAGCGTGCGGGCCGGGACCGCCGAGGTCGTCCTGACGATCGGCGTCGAGGTCCAGAACACGGTCAAGGCCATTTACGGCGCCGACATCCTGGCCGGGGCCGGCTGGTACCGCGGCGAACGCAAGGCGGGTCACGCCTATTTCTTTCCAGCGCTCTTCAGCGCCCGGGCCGGGGCCTACTTCGAGAAGTTCGGGCGGGACAAGGCCCGGCGGGCCTTCGCCCGCTGGTATAGGAACGCCGTCGAGAACGCCCGGCTGTGCGAGACAGCGCAGGAGTTCCATAACACCTGCCCGGACCTCGAGGCCGTGGGTCTCGCCGAGCCCAATCCCCGGTCGTTCGTCGACCACCTCAACATTTTCGATTGCTCCAAGGTCTCGGACGCGGCGGCAGCCATCGCCGTCATGTCCGAAGAGGGGCTCGAGCGCTGCGGCATCTCCAAGAACGAGGCTGTCGAGGTCGTGGGCTGGGGCCAGGTCGAGGCCGACCTGACCGTGCCGCCGGCCGATCCGACCGAGCTCGAGACGACGAGGCGGGCCGTCCAGAAAGCCCTGGACGCCGCCGGCGTCAAGCTGGACCAGATCGGCACGGTCGAGTGCCACGACTGCTTCACGATATCCGGGATCCTCTCGGTCGAGGCCATCGGTTTTGCCGGCCACGGCGAGGGCCCCGACTACGTCCTCGAGGGCAAGACCTCGCGCAAAGGCGACGCGCCGTTCAACACCTCGGGCGGGCTCATCGGCTGGGGCCACCCGACGGGAGGCACAGGAGTCCGCCAGGCCGTCACGGTCTGGCAGCAGCTCACGGGGAAGGCCGATGGCTGGCAGGTCAAGATCTCGCGCCAACGGCCCTACGGCCTCTCGGTGAACATGGGCGGCAACGACAAGACCGTCGTGGCCATCGTCTACAAGAAGGCCGGCCGGAAGCGAAAGGCGAAGCCCTAGCCGCCGATGAGCTCGCGGGCGATCACGAGCCGCTGGATCTCGCTCGTGCCCTCGCCGATCGTGCAGAGCTTGGCGTCGCGCCAGAACTTCTCGACGGGATAGTCCTTGCAGTAGCCGTAGCCGCCGAGGACCTGGACGGCGTCCTCCCCCACCCGGACGGCGACCTCCGAAGCGTAGAGTTTCGCCTGGGCCGAGAGGAGCGTCGTCTTCCCGCCGCGGTCCTTTTCGTCCGCCGCGCTCTCGGTCAGGAGCCGGGCCGCGTGGACCGCGGTGGCCATGTCGGCCAGCTTGAAGCGGATGGCTTGGAAGGCGGCGATGGGCTTGCCGAACTGGCGGCGTTCCTTGGCGTAGGCCACGGCCGCGTCGAGCGCGCCGCGGGCGATCCCCACCGACAGCGCGGCGATCGAGATCCGCCCGCCGTCGAGGATCTCCATGGCCTGGATGAAGCCGTCACCCTCTTTTCCGAGCAGGGCGTCGGCGCCGACCTGGCAGTCCTCGAAGACGAGAGAGGCCGTGTCCGAGACGCGCATGCCGACCTTGTCTTCGTGTTTCCCCACGGAGACGCCCGGCGTCTTCAGCGGGACGAGGAAGGCGGAGATGCCGTGGTGGTCCATGCCCGGCTTGGTCCGGGCCATGATCACAGCGACCTCGCCCACGGAGGCATGGGTGATGAAATTCTTGGACCCGTTGAGGAGCCAGCCCTTGTCGTTCCGGACGGCCGTCGTCTTCGTCGCCCCGGAGTCCGATCCGGCCTCGGGTTCGGTCAGGGCCCAAGCCCCAAGGACCTCGCCGGCGGCCAGCCGCGGCAGCCACGCCCGGCGCTGGGCGTCGCTGCCGAAGGTGAGAATGTGGTTGGTGCAGAGCGAGTTGTGGGCGGCGACGGTCAGGCCGATCCCGCCTTCGACCGCTCCCAATTCCTCGAGGATCATCACGTAGTGACGGTACGTCATCCCGACGCCGCCGTACTCCTCGGGGACGAGGATGCCCAGCATTCCGAGCCCGCCCAGCCGGCTGAAGACGTCGAAAGGGCATCCCGCCTTATCATCCCATTCCCGGACGTGCGGGGCGATCTCCGTGCGGGCGAAGTCCCGCACCATGTCCCGGCATTCCTTCAAAGAATCGGCGTATTCTGCGGTCATGGCTCGGCCCTCCTTGGGGATTCTATTTTTTTTTCGACTTCGACGAGCGGACGTTCCGAATCGACGCGGTCGCCGACCGCCACATGGACCTTTTTCACGACACCGTCGATGGAGGTCTTGATCTCGTTCTCCATCTTCATCGCCTCGACGATGACCAGGGTCTGGTTCTTACGGACCTCTTCGCCCTCGGCGACGGCGATCTTGGTGACCTTGCCCGGCATGGGCGATCTGACGCGGAGGTTCGTTTCCCCGCTTTTCTCATCGCCTTCACCGGGACGGCTTGTATCGGGGCGGGATTCGGACACGACGAACTCCCGCCCGTCGACGGCGACGTAAGTCCGCTCTCCGGCCCGGGCGAGATAGATTCTCACCGACCGGCCTCCGAAACGGAATTGGAGCTCGTTCCCCGAGATCCGCTTGACCTCCGCCTCGAGAACGCGGCTTCCTTCGCGGACGACAAGCGTCCCATCCCGCATCTCCACGGAAATCTTCCTGGGTTCGCCGTCGAGGAGGAAATCGAACGCGGCGACGCTCATCTTTCACCGCCCGCGCGCCAGCCGCCCAAGGTCGTCCAGGGCGTCTCGATCTCTCTCTTCCCTCCCCGGACCGGGAGGCCCGCCGCCCTCGTCGTCCGGGTCAACCCGTCGAAAGCGGCCGCGGCCAGGGCCAGGCGCTGTCGTTCGTCCTCTCCTTCTCCCGTTCCCCAGGAAGAGAAGAACTTTCCGATGAACGACGTCGTCGCCCGGCCGGCCCGGAACTCCGGATGATTGACGACGTCCTTGAGGAAGCCGGCCGTCGTGTGGATGCCGAGGATGACGCAGTCGTCCAGGGCCGCCGACATCCTCCGGCAGGCCGCCTCCCGGTCCTCGGCCCAGACGATGAGCTTGGCCAGGATCGGGTCGTAATAGACCGGGACCTCGAGGCCCTCGTAGATGCCGCTGTCGAAGCGGATCCAAGGACCCTTCGGCTCGCGGAGGTGGACGATGCGGCCCGCGGAGGGCAGGAAGCTCATCTTCGGGTCTTCCGCGTAGATCCGGCATTCGACGGCGTGTCCCCTCTGCAGGAGGTTCTCCTGGCGGATCGACAAGTCGGCCCCGGAGGCGATCAGGATCTGTTGGCGGACGAGATCGACGCCGGTCGTGAGTTCGGTGACCGGGTGTTCGACTTGGAGCCGGGCGTTGACTTCGAGGAAGTAGAAGCGGCGGTCCCGGTCGAGGAGGAACTCGACGGTCCCGGCGTTGTTGTAGCCCGCGGCCCGCATGGCCCGGACGGCCGTCTCCCCCCTGCGGGCCCTGAGTTCGGGGTCGAGGGCCGGGGACGGTGTTTCCTCGAGGACCTTTTGATGGCGCCGCTGGATCGAGCATTCCCTTTCGAACAGGTGGACGGTCCGGCCTTGGTTGTCGGCCAGGACCTGGAACTCGACGTGGCGCGGCTCCTCGATGCATTTCTCCAGATAGACCGAGTCGTCGCCGAAAGCCGATCCCGCCTCCCGGCGGCCGGCTTCGAGGGCCGGGCCGAGCCCGTCGTCGTCCGCGACGACCCGCATCCCCTTGCCGCCCCCTCCGGCCGAGGCCTTGACCATGACGGGATAACCCAGACTCCTGGCCGCGGCCCGGAACTCCTCGGCGGACGCGGAACAGGACTTCATCCCGGGGACGGTCGGGATCCCAGCCTTCTCCATGGTCTGCCGGGCCCGGACCTTGTCGCCGACGAGTTCGAGAGCCCCGGAGTTCGGCCCGATGAAAACGATGCCGCGATCCTCGCAGAGCCGGGCGAAGGCGGCGTTTTCCGAGAGAAAACCGTAGCCGGGGTGGATGGCCTCGGCCCCCGTCGCTTTCGCCGCCTCGAGGATCCTGTCCATGTCGAGATAGCTCTCGGCGGCCGGGGGCGGTCCGACCGGGACGGCTTCGTCGGCCAGCCGGACGTGAAGGCCGGCCGCGTCGGCCTCGGAATAGACGGCCACGGACCCGATGCCCATTTCCCGGCAGGCCTTGATCACCCGGACCGCGATCTCTCCGCGGTTGGCGATCAGGATCTTGCCGAACATTATGGCCCGCTTCCTCTACTCAGACCACTTCGGTTTTCTCTTGTCGAGGAAAGCCGCCATGCCTTCCTGGGCCTCGGCGCTCATCCTGAGGCCGGCGATCATTTCGGCGGTATAACGTTTGGCCTCGGCGAAGCCCATCCCGGGCACCCGGGTGAGCAGTTCCTTCGCCTTGGCCAGGGCCTCGGGCCCGGAGGAGAGAAGCGAAGAGACGAGCGCCTCCACCTTGGGGTCGAGTTCCTCGGGTTCGACGGCGACGTTGACCAAGCCGATCTCTTGGGCCCGCCGGGCGTCGAAGCGTTCGCCCGTCAGGAAATATTGGCGGGCCCGGCTCTCCCCGATCCGGCGGAGGACGTAGGGAGAGATCGCGGCCGGAACGACGCCGATCTTGACCTCGCTCAGGCCGAACCGGGCTTCGGTCGAGGCCACGGCGATGTCGCAGGCGGAGACGAACCCCGTCCCGCCGCCGATGGCCGGACCGTTGACCCTGGCGATCGTCGGCTTGGGGACGGCGTAGACATCGTAAAGGCACTCGGCCAGGTCGAGCGACTCGCGCATGTTCTGTTCCTCGGAGAAACGGACGATGTCGCGCATCCAGGCGAGGTCGGCGCCGGCACAGAAGGACGTCCCCTTGCCCGAGAGGACGATGACCCGGACGGCGGCGTCATCAGCCAGGTCCCGCAGGGCGGCCCGCAATTCGCCGATCATGTCGGCGTTGAAGGCGTTCCGGACTTCGGGCCGGTTGAACCAGACCCGGCCGACACGGCCGTCGCGCTCGACGATGATCGTCCGGTACATCGCTCACATCCTGAAGATCCCGACCTTGGTGTCGGGGATCGGGGCGTTGAGGCTCGCGGCGATCCCCAGGCCGAGGGCCGCCCGCGTGTCGAGAGGGTCGAGGATGCCGTCGTCCCACAGCCGCGAAGTGCTGTAGTAGGGGCCGGCCTCGACGTCATAGGCGTCCACGATCGGTTTCATCATCTCGGCCTTCTCGGCCTCGGTCATCCGGACGCCCTGGTCCCGGAGCCTCTTGATCTTGACCTGGACCAGGACCGACGCCGCCTGTTCGCCGCCCATGACGCAGATCCGGGCGTTCGGCCACATCCAGAGGAAGCGCGGCCCGTAGGCCCGGCCGCACATGGCGTAGTTCCCGGCGCCGTAGGAGCCGCCGACGATGACCGTGAACTTGGGCACGTCGGCGTTGGCCACGGCGTGGACGAGCTTGGCCCCGTCCTTGGCGATACCGCGGTGCTCGTACTGCTTGCCGACGATGAACCCGGTGATGTTCTGGAGGAAGACGAGAGGGACCTTGCGCATCGCGCAAAGGCTGACGAAATGGGCCCCCTTGAGGGAGCTCTCGGAAAAGAGCACCCCGTTGTTGGCCAGGATGCCCACCGGGAAACCCATGATCCGGGCGAAGCCGCAAACGAGCGTCGGACCGTAGAGTTCCTTGAATTCCTGGAAGCGGCTGCCGTCGACCAAGCGGGCGATGACCTCTCTCATGTCGAACGACTTGCGCAGGTCCGGGGGGACGATGCCGTAGATCTCCCGCGGGTCGTAAAACGGCTCTTCCGGAGGCGCCGTGTCCAATTCGAAGCGGCGCGGCGGGCCCAGGGTCTCGACGATGTTCCGGGCGATCTCGAGGGCGTGGGCGTCGTTCGCCGCGTAGTAATCGGAGACGCCGGAGATGCGGCAGTGGACGTCGGCCCCGCCCAGGTCCTCGTCGGTGACTTCCTCGCCCGTGGCCGCCTTGACGAGCGGCGGCCCGCCGATAAAGATCGTGCCCTGGCGCCGGACGATGACCGTCTCGTCGCTCATGGCCGGGACATAGGCGCCGCCGGCCGTGCACGAGCCCATGACGACGGAGATCTGGGGGATCGCCAGCGCGGACAGCCGGGCCTGGTTGTAGAAGATCCGGCCGAAGTGCTCCTTATCGGGAAAGGTCCCCGACTGATGGGGCAGGAAGATCCCGCCCGAGTCGACGAGGTAGACGCAAGGCAGCCGGTTCTCGAGGGCCACTTCCTGGGCCCGGACATGCTTCTTGATGGTCATCGGGAAATAGGTCCCGCCCTTGACCGTGGCGTCGTTGGCGACGACGAGGACCTCCCGGCCGTGGACGACGCCGACACCCGTGACCATCCCCGCGCCGGGTGCCTCGTCGTCGTACTGGCCGCAGGCGGCGAGCGGACTGAGTTCGAGGAACGGCGTGTTCCTGTCGAAGAGCATGTCCAGGCGCTCGCGGACGAGGAGCTTGCCCCGGGACTTGTGAAGCTCCCGGTTCTTGGCCGGGCCTCCCTCCCGGGCCGCGGCCAGCCGCTCCCGGTATTCGGCGACGACGCGGCTCATCCCTTCGAAATTCCGCAGGTATTCGGGGCCCCGCGTATCGACCTTGGATTCGATCCTGAACATATCCTATTCCGGGACGAACTTGTAGCCGTAATAGATGACGCCGGCCGCCCCTTCCTCCGAAAGCTTCCGGAACTCCAGCCGGACGCGCAGGCCGACCTTGAGGTCGGCGAAGTCGCAGTCGACGACCTGGGCCGTCAGTTTGACCCCGTCGTCGAGCTCGGCGATCCCGACGGCGTAGGGGGCTTGGTCCTCGAAGGGCTGCGGCGGGACGCGGATGATCGTATAGGTCAGGAGCTTGCCGCCGTCGGCGAGCCTGACCGTGACGAATTCCCGGGCGCCGCACGCCGGGCAGACGGCGCGCGGGGGGAAGACGACGAAGCCGCAGGCCTTGCACTTCCCGGCCTCCATCCGATACCGCTGAGGGATCTCTCGCCAATAACGTGATGGTGTCGGCATCGTTCCCTCCTACTCCGCCTCGAAGACGTGGACGACGGAACTCCCGCCCGTACCGCCCATGTTCTGGGCGAGGCCCCGCTTAGCGCCCTTGATCTGCCGGTCGCCCGCTTGGCCGCGGAGCTGCTTGACGATCTCGACCGTCTGGGCGACGCCGGTCGCGCCGACGGGGTGCCCCTTGGCCTTGAGGCCGCCGCTCGGGTTGACCGGGAACCGCCCGTCGCGGGCCGTCAACCCCTCCTCGACGGCCTTGCCGCCCCTCCCCTTCTCGACGAGGCCGAGCGCCTCCGTGACCATGATCTCGGCGATGGTGAAGCAGTCGTGAACCTCGAAGAGGTCGATCTCGTCGATCTTCCGGCCGGCCATGGCTAGGGCCTTCCCGGCCGCGATATAGGTGGATTCCAGCCAGGTCAGGTCCTTGCGCGAAGCCAGGGCGATCGTGTCGGTGGCCTGGCCGCTCCCGGCGATCCGGACCACGGGTTTCTTCAGCTTCCGGGCCATGTCGGCCGGGACAAGGACGACGGCCGCCGCCCCGTCCGTGATCGGCGAGCAGTCCAGGATCCGCAGGGGGTCGGCGACGAGGACCGAATTGAGGACGCCGTCCACCGTGATCTTAAAGGGGAACTGGGCTAGGGGGTTCCGCGAGCCATTGTCGTGATTTTTGACGGCCACCATGGCCAATTGCTCTCGGGTCGTCCCGTAGCGGTGCATGTGGGCGACCGCCATCATGGCGTACAGTCCGGGGAAAGTCAGGCCGTGGTAGCCTTCGTACTCCTGGTCGGCCGCCGTGCCGAGCGCATAGGTCGCCTCGCATCCTGTGACGTCGGTCATCTTCTCGACGCCGCCGACGAGGACGACGTCGCTCATCCCCGAGGCGACCTCGATGAAGCCCTGGCGGAGCGCCAGGCCCCCCGAGGAGCAGGCCGATTCGACGCGGGCCGCGGGGACGGGCGTCCGGCCGAGATCGTCGGCCAGGAGCGAGGCGAGATGCTCCTGCCCGACGAAGAGCCCCGACGACATGCAGCCGACGACCATGGAATCGATCTTGTCCACTCCCGCGTCCTCGATGGCCAGGAGGGCCGTTTCGGTGAAGATCGTCCGGAGCGATTTCTCCCAGAGCTCGCCCCACTTGGTCATGCCGACGCCGATGATAGCTACGTCTCTCATCGCCGCCTCCTACTCCGCCTTCCTGATTTTGCGGCGATACTTGGCGTAAACGCCGTATTCGAGATAGACCTTGTTCGTGTCGAGGAGCGTCCGGGTCCGGGGAGCCAGGTCCCGCACCTCGTCGATGCGCTCGGTGACGCGGATGATGAAGGAATCGCTCCCGGCCCCCGAGCCGTAGGAGACGAGGAGGATCATGTCTCCCGCCGCGGCGATGTCCAGTGTCGCCGTGAGCCCCAGCGGAGATGAGCCGGAATAGGTGTTGCCGAGCTTGGAGACGAGCCAGCCGGGCTCGATCTGTTTCCTGGTGAATCCCAGCATCTCCCCGACCCGCAACGGGAACTTGCCGTTGGGTTGATGGAAGACGACGTAGCGGAAATCGGCCGGTTTCATCCCGGCCTTGGACATGATGCCCCGGGCGGACCCCGTGACGTGGGCGAAATAGGCGGGCTCGCCCGTGAACCGGCCGCCGTGCTGGGGGTAGTACTGGTATTCCCGGCGCCAGAAATCCGGCATGTCGGTCGTGTACGAGTACGTTTCGAGGATCTCGGCCACGAGCCGTTCTTTCCCGAAAAGGAACGCCGCCGCTCCCGCCGCGGCCGAGTATTCCAGGGCGTCGCCGGGCGCGCCCTGCGACGTGTCGGCCCCGACGGCCAGGGCGTACTTGACGGCCCCGGCCCGGACGAGGTTGAGGGCGACGAACATGCCTTCCGTCCCGGCCTTGCAGGCGAACTCGAGGTCGGCCGTGTGGACGGCGGGCGTCGCGCCGATGGCCTCGGCCAGGATGGTCCCGCTCGGCTTGACGGCGTAGGGGTGCGACTCCGACCCGATATAGACCGCGCCGATCTCGCGCGGGTCGATCCCGGCCCGCTTCAGGGCGCGTTTCGAGCCCTCGACGGCCATGGTGATCGTGTCCTGGTCGGGCGAGGGAACGGATTTCTCTTCGAGCATCAACCCTTTCTTGAAGCTCGGCGCGTCCGCCCCCCAGACCTTGGCGATCTCTTCGACGCGGATGCGGTTGCGAGGGATGTAGGCTCCGTAACCGATGATTCCGGCCATCCGACCTCCTCCGGGGGAAACGGAACCCCCTCCGTTTTATACAAATATCGATGCTTGCGGCTGAGAAAATTATGTATAACCTACCTCTGAAGGCAAGTCAATCGGGAAAACGGGCCAAGCGGGCCGAACCCAGGGTTGATTTTTCTAAAAGGCTGGGATATACAGGATCCATAGGAGGCGCGGGATGCCCGGTAAATTGATCGGACTTCAAGAGGCAGCGGCGCTCGTCCCCGACGGAGCCACGCTCTCCGTCGGCGGTTTCACCACCCAGCGCCACCCGATGGCCTTCGTCTATGAGCTCATCCGTTTGAAGAGGCGAAACCTCTATCTCTTCGGCCATTCGCCGGGCGGCGACTGGGACATCCTCATCGGCGCCGGATGCGTCAAGCGGGTCGAGCTGGCCTACGAGGCCGACGAGGCCTTCAACACCGTCGGCCCGCGCTGGCGGCGGGCCGTCGAACGCGGGGAGATCGAGTGGGAGGACTACAGCAACTTCTCCATGGTCGCCCGGTTCACGGCCGGCGCCATGGGCATCCCCTTCATGCCCGTCCGCAGTCTTCTCGGGAGCGACGTCGTCGGAAAGGAGGCCTTGACGCCCGAAGCGAGGGCGGCCGACCCCCGCACGGCGGCTAAGAAAGCCCACGTCATGGATTCGCCCTTCGACCCGGCCGACCGGGTCGTCCTCGTGCCGGCCATCCACACGGAATTCGCCGTCCTCCACGTCCAAAAGGCGACGGCCACGGGGATGGTCCGGATCGAAGGCCAGAGCTATGCCGACATCCAGCAGGCCCTCTGCGCCGACATGGTCATCGTAACGGCCGAGGACATCGTCGAGGACGACGTGCTGCGCCGGACGCCGGAGCTCAATCCGATCCCCTTCTTCGTCGTCAAGCATGTCTGCCACGTCCCCTTCGGGGCCCACCCTTACGCGGTCTACAATTATTACGACTACGATCCCCTTCAGCTCAAGGAATATCACGACGGCGCCCGGGACGACGCGGCCTATCGGGCCTACCTCGACACATACGTCTATGGGACCCGCGACCACCGGGCCTACCTCGAGGCCGTGGGCGGGGCCGGCCGGCTGGACGGGCTCAAGGCGTCCGCGAAGTTCGGCTACAGTCCCGACCTGAAGCGAAGGTTATGATCTCCATGGCCACGCCCCAATATTCCCTTATGGAACTGATGACCGTCATCGCGGCCCGCGAGGTCGCCGACGGCGAGGTCGTTTTCGCCGGCACGGGCTTGCCCATGCTCGGGGTCATGCTGGCCCAGAAGACCCATGCCCCCCGATGCATCATCATCTTCGAGGCGGGGACGGTCGCCAGCCGCCTGGCCCACCTGCCGATGTCGGTCGGCGACCCGCGGGCCATGCACGGCGCGGCCAGCGCCGCCGGCCTCAACGAGGTCTTCACCTTCGTCCTGCAGGCGGGACGCGTCGATGTCGGCTTCCTGAGCGGGGCCCAGGTCGATCGCTACGGAAACATCAACAGCACGTCCATCGGCGCCGACCCGCGCCGTCCGGCCGTGCGTTTTTCGGGAAGCGGCGGCGCCTGCGACATCGCCTGCCTGGCCAAGCGGACGATCATCATCGCCAAGCACGAAAAGCGCCGTTTCCCCGAGAAGGTGGATTACGTCACGAGCCCCGGCTGGCTCGAGGGCGGCTCCAGCCGGGCGGCCTCGGGCCTCGTCCGCGGCGGCCCGGACGTCATCGTCACGACCATGGGCGTCATCCGCTTCCGCCCCGATACGAAGCTGCCCTACCTGGCCAGCTTCCATCCGGGACTCACGCCCGGAGGAGTGGCCCGAGAGACAGGGTTCGCCCTCGACGTCGGCGAGGCCGCGGAGACGGCCCTGCCCTCCGCGGAAGAGCTGCGTATCCTGCGGGACGTCGTCGACCCGGAGAGGGTCTTTTTAAAATAGGATCAGCCGATCTTGACCTTCCCCGCGTAGGGGATGAAGCCGCGCGGCGTCTTGTCCAGAGTGAATCCGATAGGCTTAGTGAACATCGGGTCCCCGTAAAGATCCCTGAGGTAGGTATCGCGGAAGTTCGGGTGGGCGACGCTGGCGATGGCCAAGGCCTTCTCCCCCGCCGTCAGTCCTCTCAGGTCGGCGATGCCGTATTCCGTGACGATGACGACGGGGTCGTAGGCCGAAGCCGTCAGGCTCACCCCGGGGGGATGGACCTTGGCGATCTTGGATTCGCCCTTTTCGGTGATGCTCCTGAGGGCGATGATCGGCACTCCGTGGGCGGGGTCGTTCAAGGCCCGGACGAAATCCGGCTGGCCCCCGACCCCGCTGTAGTAGCGGCGGGCGTCGATGTAATCCGCCCAGACGTTGCCGAAGAGGTCGACGCCCATGGCCGTGTTGATGGAGACGAACGGGCTGTTCATGCGGATGACGTGGGCGGCGTTGGTGATCGTGCAGGGCCTCATTTGGACCCCGGCCCGCATGTGAACGAAATCGTAGAGCTCCTGGGAGCCCATGATCAGGGACGTCGTGCTGTAGCCCTGGTGCTGCTTTTTCTTCCGGTTGGTGACGATCCCGGACTTCTGGAGGAGCATCAGCCCGTCGCCGTAGAGCTCGGTCTGGATGCCGAGGTCCCGGTAGCCGGCCTTGCGGATGGAACCGACGACGGCGTCGGGGATCTGGCCGATGCCCGCCTGCAGGGTCACTCCGTCGCGGACGAAATGTCCGGCGACGAGCTCCCCGATCCTTGAATCCTCGGGAGGAAGGTTGTCGAAGTCGGGGCCCGGAAAGGCATAGACGGGCTTGATGTCGTCGTCGTCGACGAGGTAATCGATCGACGCGGAATCGACGATCGCCTGCCCCTCGGTGAAGGGCATGCTGAAATCGAGCTCGGCGATGACGATGCGGGCCTGGTCGATGGCCGTGTGCATGACCTCGACAGACAGGCCCAGGCTGTATTCCCCGGTGACCTCGTGGGGGCGGACCTTGAAGATGGCCAGGTCCGGCGCGAACGGCCGTCCCTTGCCGATGATGCTGTCGAGGTTGGCCAGGGTGCACGGCAGGTAATAGGCGCGGCCTTCGTTGGCCGCTTTTCTGACCTCGCCGGCCGAAAAAAGGGAATAGGTCATGATCCGGTCCTGGAGCCCTTTCTCGACGTAAGGCACCGGCCCCTGAAGCAGGATGTGGACCATGCGGATGAAAGGAAGCCGGGGGGTCCTGGCCTTGATGGCCGCGGTCAGGAACTCGATGACCGCGGTGGGTGTCGCCGCGTTGGACCCCAGATAACACGTGATGACGTCCTTGTCCTTGAACTCCCGGGAGATGACCTCCGCGATCTGGTCCAGCTTGATGTTCGTGGGCTGATCCACCATATCAATTCTCCTCTAACGATCGTCGATCCCTTTAGGACAGCGAGACACTAGGATAACCAAATCCCGACTTGTAAACAAGCCCTCCGGCCCTGGACGAAAACCCGCGTCCCGTGTTAGACTGCCGCTGGACGCACGGACGATGAGATTCGGCACCTTTGACATTTCCGTATACAACCACGGCTTTTTTCGCCTGGACGGCGGCGCCATGTTCGGGACCGTCCCCAAGACGATCTGGTCGAAGCTCGCGCCGCCGGACGACGAGAACCGCATTCGGCTCGCCGCCCGTTCCCTCGTCATCCGGGCCGGGGCGCGCGTCTTCATGGTCGACGCCGGCATGGGCGACCGTTGGACGGAAAAGCCGAGGCGCATCTTCGACATCCGGCCCCAAGCCGACGGCCCCGGTTTGGATCCGGCGAGCGTCACCGATATCATTCTCACCCATCTCCATTTCGACCACGCCCGGGGAATATTCGAGGCCCGGCCCGGGGCCGAGGGCGAGGCCGACCTCCGCTATCCCGACGCCAGGGTCTACGTCCAGGCGGCCAACATCGAGAACGCCAAGAAGCCGAACGCCCGCGAACGGGCCAGCTACCTCGCGGAGGACGTCAAGCTCCTCGAGCGGACGCGGCTCGTCCTGACCTCGGGCTCCCAGGAGATCTATCCGGGCCTCTGGGTCCACCGGGGGGACGGCCATACGCGCGGGCACCAATGGGTCGAGGTCAAGGGCGACGGTTCCTCTCTCGCGTTCCCCGCGGACATCGTGCCGACCTCACGCCACCTCCCGCTCCCCTACCTGATGGGCTACGACGTCGCCGCGGAAACCCTGCTCGTAGAAAAGGACGACCTCCTGAACCGGGCCGTCGCCGGAGGCTGGATCCTCGTCTTCGGCCACGACCCGGACGTAACGGCGGGCCGGATCACCCGGGACGAGAAGGGGCACTACGCCCTCGGCGAAACGTTGTCCCTGTAAGGCCCGGGCCTAGGGCCTGGCGTAAAGGTTGGATTTCTTGACAAGGCCGGCCGGCTGATAAGACAGCTTGGCCGTTCTCAACCCGACGATCCCCATGTCCTGTTCCCGGTTGATGAACGTGAACGCCGTCCATTCCCGGCGGACGAACTCCCGGTTGACCCACTGGGCCAGCCCGGCCAGGCCCGGATTGGCGATCTCGATCTGGATGACGGCGGTATCGTCGGTCAGGCGCATGCCTATGGTGAAGGCCTCGACCCGGCCGCCGACCTTGACGACGCCGCCCTTGAGGCCGAGACGCTCGAACGAGGCCAGCGCCTGGACGATGGCCGTCTTCTCGGCCATCATGTAAGCGTCGGCGTTGGCCTTCCCCTCGAACCAGACCTCGAGCAGCCGGACGCAGCCGGGGACGTCGCCGCACGTCAAGACGGAGTATTCGTGGGGACAGGCCGACTCGAATTTCCTGATCCGGTTGCGCTTGCCGTCGTATTTCTTGCCCCGCAGTTCGATCAGGTCCTCGACGCGGTAGATGTAGTCGAAGTTCGCGGGGTCCTCCTCGACGCGGAAGCCGGCGCAGTACCGCCGGACGAACGGCTCGGGGACGCGCGACAAGCGGGGCGCGTGGCGGAGGCACGCCGCGATCGTCTCCGCGACGCGGTCGCCGCCCGCCGGGGGCAGGAAATAGGCCGGCTCGAAATCGGGCTCGACGAGCACACAGAGGTTGCCGTTGAGCAGAGTCCAGCGCGGGCGCTCGGAGTCCTTCCAGATGAAGATATTGGCGAAGTTCATCTCGCAGACGCCGGAGGGCTCGCGGTCGAGGTGCTCCTTGAAAATGCCCTGGTCCTCGAGGCCGACGGGCTTGAACTCGGGATAGACGGGCGCGCTCACTTTATTTTTCTCAACATGACCGTGCACCGCTCCTGCGGACAACCATCGCACCAAGGGGTTTTCCGCTTCTCGGGGAAGGTCGCGGGGATTTCCGACGTTCTATCGAAGCCGCATGTCTCGAAGAAGCCGGGGATCGTCGTCGCCAGGTGGACGTCCGCCGGGGCCTCGGCCATGAGGGCTTCGACGAGCGCTTTCGCGAGGCCCTTCCCCCGGGATCCCGGATCGACCCCGAGACCGCAGAGCTCGAGGCAGTCAGGGTGCTTCTTGAGGGCGACGAGGCCGGCGATGACCCCGGATTCCTCCGCTACCCAGAGCTGGTCCAATTCCATCCCGGGATAGTCGAGGCCCAGCGTTCTGGCCAATTCGACCACGGGGGGGATGTCTTCTGGACTGGCTTTCCGGACGCGCATTTCCGGCTATTATACCACGCCCATCCGAAGGTGCTATCACCCTCATTGACAGGACGCGAACGGTTCGATTATAGTGAGGTTTCTCTATCCCCAGAGGAGGTGTCCGATGTCGTTTTTCCGTAAATCCCCCGCCAAGAAGGCCCTGTTCATCGTCGCGGCCATGCTCGTTCTGGCCGCCCTGCCCTTCGCCCAGCAGGCGAAGAAGCCCAAGGTCCTGCAATCGACGAACCCCGAGCTCCGGCTCAAGGGCTTCGAGGACTACAAGGCCATGCAGCAGGCCTCGAAGTTCAAGGACCTCAAGTGGCAGTTCATCGGCCCGACGAACGTCAGCGGCCGGGTGACCGACGTCGCCGTCGTCACGCCCAAGGGCAAGAACTACGCGATCTATGTCGCCACGGCTTCCGGCGGCGTCTGGAAGACGGAGAACGAGGGCACGTCATGGACGCCCATCTTCGAGAACATGGTCACGGCGGCCATCGGCGACATCGCCCTGGCTCCGTCCGACCAGAATATCCTTTGGGTCGGGACCGGCGAGCACAACATCTTCCGCAGCTCCCAGGCCGGCATCGGCGTCTTCAAGTCGGCCGACGGCGGCAAGACCTGGGCCCATATGGGCCTGGCCGACACGAACACCGTCTCGCGGATCGTCGTCCATCCGACGAGCCCCGACGTCGTCTACGTCGCGGCCGGCGGGCACGAGTGGACGAAGAACGCCGACCGCGGCGTCTATAAGACCGTCGACGGCGGCAAGACCTGGGAGAAGGTCCTTTTCGTCAACGACGAGACCGGGGCCTATGACCTGGTCATGGACCCGCGCTCGAGCGACACGCTCTACGCCGCGATGTGGCAGAGGACCCGGATGAAATGGAACGACCCGCGCACGTACGAGGACCACACCGGGAGCGGCATTTTTAAGACGACGGACGGCGGCAAGACCTGGACCCCCGTCAATACCGGCCTCCCAGAGGCCAAGTTCCGTGGGCGGATCGGATTCGACATCTGTCTGACAAAGCCGGACGTCCTCTACGCGCTGGTCGATAATTATGAGCTGCGCGAGACGACCCAGGCGGAGCTGGACTCGGTGCGGGGCTACTATGATCCCGGCAAGGGCTTCATCAAGGGCGCCACGGTCTATCGGTCCGACAACGGCGGCGCCTCCTGGGCCCAGGTGAGCGGCCTGACGCCTCAACAAAAAACTTTTATGCAACAGCACTCCGGGACCTACGGCTGGGTCTTCGGGCAGATCCGCGTCGACCCCAACGACGAGAACACCGTCTACATCATGGGTGTCCCGATCAGCGTCTCGACCGACGGCGGCAAGACGTTCAAGTATCTCGACACTCCGGGCGGAGACAATCATGCCCTGTGGATCGACCCGGCCAACTCGAATTACCTCATCAACGGCTTCGACCAGGGCGTCGCCGTATCTTACGACAAGGGCAAGAGCTGGCACTACTTCCAGAAGGAAATCAACGTCTGCCAGTTCTTCAACCTCAACTACGACATGGCCACGCCGTTCAAGGTCTACGGATCGATGCAGGACCACGGCAGTTTCCGCGGCAAGGTCGATCTCAGCCAGGGGCGGGACAAGATCCCCGCCCAGGAGTTCGAGAACGCTCCGGGCGGCGAGGGCTCGAACCACGCCATTGACCCGACCGACCCGAACATCGTCTATTCGGCCGGATTTTACGGGACGATCTCCCGTTCCGATTACGCCCAAGCCGGCGGCTTTCGCGGCTTCCCAGTTTCAAAGAACCTCCTCCCGGCCGTCTATGAGAACGAGCCGCCGCTTCGCGGCCAGTGGCTGGCCCCCTTCATCCTCTCGCCGCACAATCCGAACATCGTCTACCACGGCATGCAATATCTCTTCCGGTCCCTCGACCGGGGCGACACATGGGAGAGGATCAGCCCCGACCTGACGACGAACGACCCGCCGACGCGGGGCGACATCCGCTATCAGACGCTCTTCACCATCTCCGAATCTCCCCTCAAGTACGGACTGCTCTACGCCGGGACGGACGACGGGCGGCTGTGGATCACCAAGGACGGCGGCAAGGCCTGGCAGGAGATCACCGCCGGCCTGGCCCCGGGCAAGTGGATGTCGCGTGTCGTCGCCTCCGCCTACGACCTGGGCACGGTCTACCTCACCCAGAACGGCAAGCGCGACGACGACTTCACGCCCTACGTCTGGAAGTCCGCGGACTACGGCAAGACGTGGACGAGTCTGGCCAAGGGTATCCCGGTCGGTCCGGTCAACGTCATCCGAGAGGACCCCGTCAACAAGGACATCCTCTACGTCGGCACCGATATGGGCGCCTATGTCACGCTAGACGGCGGGAAAACCTGGATGGTCCTCGGCGGGAACCTCACGACCGTCTACGTCCATGACCTGATCATCCATCCCCGCGACAACATTATCGTCATCGCGACGCACGGCCGCGGCATGTGGGCCCTTGACGCCAACACGGTCAACAACAAGTCCGCCCGCCGGCGGTTCTATTACGAAGATTAGGATGACCCGGCCGGACGGCGCGGCGGCCGCCGGTCCGGCGAGGATCATCGAGATCGACGGCATCGGGCCCGTCCTTTTCGAGAAGAGCCGCCGGGCCCGCCGCATAAGCCTGACGGTCCGGGCCTCGCGCGGCGTGCGGGTCGCCGTCCCGGCGCGGATCTCGTTCGAAGAGGCCCGGCGGGTCGCCGTCTCCAAGCTCGGTTGGATCAAGCGAACGCTCGGCCGGATCGAGCGCGCCAGGGACCGATGCGACGAAGCCGTCCTAGCGGCCGAACGCCTCGACCGCCGGACGGCCCGCGCTTTCCTCGACGGGCGCCTGGCCGCGCTGGCTGAAGAGCACGGCTTCGCTCCCGGACGGTTGAGCGTCCGGAGCCAAGGCACGCTCTGGGGCAGTGCCTCGCCCTCGGGCCGCATCCAGCTCAACGCTTACCTGGCCGTCCTGCCGCGAGAGCTTTCCGACTACGTCATCCTGCACGAGCTCGTCCATACCCGCGTCAGGGGCCACGGCCGGGCCTTTTGGGCCGAGCTCGAGAGGCACGTGCCGGACATCCGCGGCCGCCGGGCCCGGCTCCGGGAATTTTCCCTGGTGCTATTTTGACCCCGCCAGTGCTATAATCGCCCTCTTGATCATGGCCCTTTTCGCCCGCGACACCAACTTTCAAAAAGCCTTCAAGGAGGACTCCCCCATGTCAATCCGCATCACCGCCCGCCGGGCCGCCGGAATCGCGGCCGCCGCAATTTTCCTTTTCGCTTATCTGGCCGCTAGCCCGGCTCTTGCCGCCGGCCCCGAGACGAAGACCGCCGGCAAGGCCAACTACGACCTGGCCTCCCGTTGGCAGCCGGCCAAGGTCGGCAAGCTCGTCTTCGACACGTCCGTCTCGCCCCATTGGCTGGAGACTGGCGACCGCTTCTGGTACACCTATGAAACGGGCCAGGGGCGGAAGTGGTACATCGTCGATCCCATCGCCAGGGCCAAGAAGCCTCTCTTCGACAACGCCAAGATGGCAGCTGGGCTGACCCGTATCCTGCTCGTCCCCTACGACGCCCAGCACCTGCCGATCAAGACGATCAAGTTCATCAAAAAGGACACGGCCATCCAGTTCGAGATCGAGGTCCCCAAGGACAACGACATCTCCCTCCCCAACGGCAAGATCGTCAAGGCGTCCGAGATCGCCAAGGAGGAGGTCAAGGTCGAGGACCAGGACAAGGAGAAAGAGAAGGAGAAGCTGCAGGACACCGAGAAGAACAAGGAGAAGGAGGCCGAAAAGCCCAAGGAGCCGGAAAAGAAGACCAAGCTCCTGGCCTTCACCTACGAGCTCGCCAGCGGCAAACTGACCCTCCTCGAGGACTACAAAGAGCCGTTGAAGCGGCCCCGGTGGGCCTCGGTGTCGCCCGACGAAAAGACGATCATCTTCGCCCGCGGCCACAACCTGTTCATGATGGACGCCGCGAGCTTCGAGCTGGCCAAGAAAAAGGCCGACGACAAGGCCGTCAAGGAAGAACAGCTGACGACGGACGGCGAAGAGCACTACAGTTACGCCCGCTCGCTCAACGACGAGGACAAGAAGGAGTACCAGAAGGACGAGAAGGACCGCAAGGACTTCCGGGCGCCGGCCGACGGCATCGTCTGGTCAAAGGACTCGAAGAAGATCGCCCTCGTCCGCGAAGACGAGCGCAAGGTCACCGACCTCTGGGTCATCAACTCCCTGGCCAACCCGCGGCCGACGCTCGAGACCTACCGCTACGGAATGCCCGGCGAGGAGAACCAGCCCCAGCCCGAGATCCTCGTCTTCGACCTGGCCACGAAAGGCAAGGTCAAGATCAAGGCGGAAAAGTTCAAAGACCCGACGCTCAGGATCTTCGCGACCCCGCGCACGGCTCTCGATCGGGAGCGGGACAATCCGCCGCCGGCCCAGTGGCTTTCGGACACGACGGACAAGCTCTACTTCGGCCGCCAGACGCGCGACCAGCACGGCTACGAGGTCTGCCTCGCCGACACGGCCACCGGAGACGTCAAGGTCCTCATCGAGGAACGGCTCAACACCTACGTCGAGACCCAGGCTCTGCGTCTCCTCAACGGCGGAAAAGAGATGGTCTGGTGGTCCGAGCGCGACGGCTGGGGCCACTACTACCTTTATGACGAAACGGGCAAGCTCAAGACGCAGATCACCTCCGGCGAATTCGCCGGCCAGGGGATCACGCAGGTCGACGAGAAAGCCCGCGTCCTCACCTTCACGGCCTGCGGCCGCGAGCCCGGCGAGGACCCCTACTTCACCCACCTCTATCGGGTCAACCTGGACGGTTCGGGCCTGAAACAGCTGGACAAGGGCGACGCCTCGCACGGCGCCGCCATGAACGACCCGGCCCGCTTTTTCGTGGACAACTACTCCCGCGTCGACCAGGCGCCGAAGTCCGAGCTCCGCGACGCGGCCGGCAACCTCCTCCTCGAGCTCGAGACGACCGACGTCTCGGCCCTCCTCGCGGCCGGCTTCAAGTTCCCCGAGTCGTTCAAGGTCAAGGCCGACGACGGCATCACCGACATCTACGGCGTCATGTACAAGCCGTTCGACTTCGACCCGAACGGGAAGTACCCGATCATCGCCTACGTCTATCCCGGGCCGCAGACGGAAAGCGTCTCCAAGACGTTCGTGCCGCGCAGTTCGAGTATGGCCCTGGCCCAGCTCGGCTTCGTCGTCATCGAGGTCGGCAACCGCGGCGGCCACCCGTCGCGGTCCAAGTGGTACCACAACTACGGCTACGGCAACCTCCGCGACTACGGCCTGGCCGACAAGAAACGGGCCATCGAGCAGCTGGCCACCCTTCATCCCTTCGTCGACATCGACAAGGTCGGGATCTACGGCCACTCGGGCGGCGGCTTCATGTCCACGGCGGCCATGCTCGTCTACCCCGACTTCTTCAAGGTCGCCGTCTCCTCCTCCGGCAACCACGAGAACAACGTCTACAACCGCTGGTGGAGCGAGCAGCACCACGGCGTCAAGGAGGTCGTGGACAAGGACGGCAACGTCAAGTTCGAGTACAGCATCGAGAAGAACTCCGAGATCGCCAAGAACCTCAAGGGACGCCTCCTCATCACGACCGGCGACATCGACAACAACGTCCACCCGGCCAACACCCTGCGCCTGGCCGCGGCCTTGATCAAGGCCGGCAAGCGCTTCGACTTCTTCGTCTTCCCCGGCCAGCGCCACGGCTACGGCGACATGAGCGACTACTGGTTCTGGATCCGGGCCGACTATTTCTCCAAGTGGCTGCTGGGCGATTTTTCGCAGACCGTCGACCTCCTCGAGCTCCAGCGCGAGAAGGAGCAAACGGGGGACAAGAAGGGCCGGTAAGCCAAGCTGACCATCGTCTTTCCGGGCCGTCCGAACGGACGGCCCTTTTTTTTCGCCACGAATTGTTGTACAAATGTTTCCGAAAGGCGGCGCCTGCCATGAATGACAACGCGTCCGGCCCCTCGTCTTCCAAGGCCGCCCCGACCCGTCATTATGGGATGGTCGCCCTCATTTTCCTGACCTTCTTCGTCATCTCGCTGGTGACCAATGTCATCAGCGCCATCAATCCCGACGTCGGGCAGAGCTTCGGCCTCAACCTGACCATGGTCAGCTTTCTGGCTTTCGCCTTCTTCATCGCCTACGGCGTCATGTCCATCCCGGCCGGCATGGTCCTCGCGAGATTCCGGGAGAAGCCGGTCATGATCGCCGCTTTCTCGCTGGCCGTGGCGGGGGCCATGCTGATCTCTCTTTTTCCCAGCTACCCGGTCTTCCTGCTTTCGCTGTTCTTGATCGGGGCCGGCATGGCTGCCCTCCAGGTGGCCATCAATCCCCTCCTCCGGGTCTCAGGCGGAGAAGAGCACTTTGCCTTCCATTCGGTCATGGCCCAGCTCATCTTCGGCGGGGCCTCCTTCCTCAGCCCGTTCATCTATTCCTATTTCGTCCGTAACATCGGGCAGGCCGGCGGTGAGAGCAAGCCCCTCATCGGGCTGATGTCGAAGCTCGTCCCGGCCGACCTTCCCTGGGTCTCCGTCTACTGGATCTTCGCCGTCATCCTCCTCGCCATGGTCGTGGTGATGACCGTCGTCAGATTCCCTCCTGTCATCAAGAAGGAGGAGGAACGGGCGGGCGCCTGGGCGAGCCACAAGACGCTCTTCAAGAACAAACTCGTCCTCCTCTATTTCCTCGGCATCTTCGCCTACGTCGGGACCGAGCAGGGCGTCTCTTTCTGGATCTCCAATTTTCTCAAGATCACCCACGGCTACGATCCCCAGACGGTCGGCGCCGGACGGGTCGCCCAATTCTGGCTGCTGATGACGGTCGGCGGCATCCACGGCCTCTTCCTGCTCAAGTTCGCCGACAGCCGCAAGGTCCTCGTGAGCTTCTCCGGGACCGCGATCGTCTTCCTGACCCTGGCCCTGTTCGGGCCCGGACCGCTGGCCCTGGTCATGTTCCCGCTCATGGGCTTCGCCGCCTCGGTCATGTGGCCGATCATCTTCTCGCTCGCCCTGAACTCCGTCGACAGCCATCACGGCTCCTTTTCCGGCATCCTGTGCACGGGCATCATCGGCGGGGCGCTCGTACCCCCGGTCATCGGTGCTCTCGGGGACGCGTTCGGCCTCCGCCAGGGCATGTTCTTCCTCTATCTCACCCTCGGCTACATCCTGAGCATCGGACTCTGGGCCCGGCCGCTCATCGCCAACAAGACGATCGCCAAGAAGAAGAAAGAGGAGGCGGAGTGAGCGATACGGCCGTCATCGGCGTCGACCTCGGCGGGACGAACGTCCGGGCCGGCCTCGTCGAGGGGGGCCGGCTCGCCGAAGCCCGGTCCGTCCCCGTCAGGAACCGGGGCTCGGAGCGGGACGTCCTCGAGGACATGTTCTGCGCCATCGACGCGGTCATGCGGAAGGGCGTGGCCGGGATCGGCGCCGGGGTTCCCTCGGTCATCGACCTCGAGGCCGGGGTCGTTTACGACGTCCAGAACATCCGCTCCTGGCAAAAGGTCCCGCTCAGGGCTCATCTCGAGGAGCGCTATCACGTTCCGGCCTACGTCAACAACGACGCCAACTGTTTCGCCGCCGGGGAGAAATATTTCGGCAAGGCCAAGCCCTGCGATCACGCCGTCGGCCTCATCATCGGGACGGGGCTCGGGGCCGGGGTCATCGCCAACGGCAGGCTCTACTCCGGGCGGAACTGCGGCGCGGGCGAGTTCGGCATGATCCCCTATCTCGACCGGAATTTCGAGGCCTACGCCAGCGGCCAGTTCTTCGAGCGCGTCCACGGCGTCTCCGGCCGGGAGCTCTCGGGGCGGGCGGAGCGGGGCGACGAGCGCGCCCTCGCGATCTTCGCCGAGTTCGGTGTCCATGCCGGGGAGGCCGTCAAGGCCATCAGCTACGCCGTCGATCCGGAGATCGTCGTCCTGGGCGGGTCGGTCAGCAGGTCTTTCCGCTTCTTCCGGGACAGCCTTTGGAAGACCTTCCGGACCTTCGCGTATTCCCTCGCCAGGGAGCGGTTGATGATCGAGGTCTCCGAAACCGAGAACGTCGCCATCCTCGGCGCCGCCGCCCTCTTTTACGACGCCATGGCGAAATAGCCCGCTTATTGAATGATCTCTTCTTGTTGACAGCCCTCCGGCCAACAGGTATTTTATGAAGCTCATGAAGACCCGCCGATAGGGAGAGATGCACATGGATGTGAGAAGAACAGGGAATCGCCAATTGAAAGCGGCGGCCGCAACGCTCGGCCTACTGGCAGTCCTCGCCATCCGGCCCGTCCTCGTCCGCGGCGAGGAGAAGAAGCTGGGCCTTCTCGGCCCGTGGAAAGCCACGGCCGAGCTCAGCTTCGTGGTCACCGGAGGCAACACGGCGACTTCGGCCTTCAGCCTCGGCACGTCGTTCACCCGGAAATGGGCGAACGACTCCCTCCTGTTCAAGTCCTACATCCTGAGGAGCAATTCCACGATGACGACCCGGACCGCCCAAGGGACGGAGACCGATTTCGAGATCATCGAAGAGAAATTCCATCGCCTCGTCGCCGAGAACTACCTGCTGGCCGGTCAGTACGACCGCCGGATCTCCAAGAAGCTCTCCGGCCAAGTCGGTTTGAGCTGGGACCGCAACCGCTTCGCCGGCGTCGACGACCGGGTCATGTTCACCGCCGGCTTCGGCTACGCCTGGGTCGAAAAGGCACGGACCCAGGTCAAGACCGCCGGCGGCGTGACCTACACGTTGAGGCAATACGTGGGCCAGGACATGGCCTCGTTCGCAGGTCTCCGGTTCAGCTTCCTCGCCGACCAGAAGATCCTGGATAGCTCCTCCGTCTCGACGCAGTTCGTCTTCGACGACAACCTGAAGCGGATGGATGACTGGCGTTTCGATTGGACGAATTCGGTGTCGGCCTCCATATCGAAGTCCCTGGCCCTCAAGATAAGCCTGCGCTTGCTCTACACCCATGTCCCCGCTCTCCAGAGCCTGGCCCTCTTCGATCTCGAAGGGCTGCCGACCGGCCTCTTCGTCCAGGTCCCCCTGAAGAATCTCGACACGGTGATGACGACCTCGATCGTCATCAATTTCTGATTTGACCCCCTTATGATTTCCTAGTAATATAGTCGAGAATAATGGGCGGAGAACCCCGATGAAAAAACGCTATTGGCGTTGCTTCGTTTGCAACGACATCCACTATGGTGTCGCCCCGCCGGAGCTTTGCCCTACCTGTAAGGTCCTCAACGCTTACGTCGAGATCTCGGCGGAAGAGGCCCGCAAGATCCTCGGCGGCGGCGGCGCCGGCATCTCTCTGACGGCGGACGAGTTCCGGGCGGCCATCGAGCGGTTCGCGGCCGGCCAGGAGTTCCAAGTCAATCCCGACCGAGAAAAGGTCGACTTGCTCCTCAACGGTATATTCGAGAACGAGCGCAACCACGGCCTCAAGTACTGCCCTTGCCGCCTGCGCACCAAGGAATGGGACGAGGACCTGAGGCTCATTTGCCCCTGCAACTTCACCATCCATGAGACCTACAAGGGCGTTCCGGACGGGGAATGCTGGTGCGGTCTATTCGTCAGGAGGAAATGATGGCGGATCTGCTGATGTTCCACGGGCGGGAATGCCCCCACTGCAAGAGGATGATGCCGCTTGTCGAGAAGCTCGAACAGGAGACCGGCCTCCGCTTCGACAAGCGCGAAGTCTGGCACGAAGAGAAGAACGCGGACCTCATGAGGTCCTACCGGCCCATCATTGCGGCCAAGTGCGGCGGTCAGCTCAAGGTCCCGACCTTCCTCAATCCCGACACGGGCGAGGCCGTCTGCGGCGAGATGGACTACGACAAGCTCAAGGACTGGGCACTGAAGCAATCCTAGGAAAAGGCGGCTGGGCCGGCGGCCGGCCGCACATCGGGGAGGGTGACCGATGATCGAAACCTTCGACCCGCTCAAGGGGGAAAGGCTCCGGATCCTCGACGAGTCGGGCCAGGCCGCGCCCGGCCTCGATCCAGGTCTTCCCGACGCCGAACTCCGGACGATCTACGAACGCATGCTCCGGACCCGGGCCGCCGATGCCAAGGCCCTCAAGCTCCAGCGGCAGGGCCGCCTCGGCACCTATCCGCCGAGCCGCGGTCACGAGGCCTGCCAGGTCGGGCTGGCTTCGGCCATGGGCCGGGACGATTGGCTCTTCCCCTATTTCCGCGACCTCGGCATGTATATCACCCTGGGCTATCCCCTGGCCGACTACTTCCATCTCTGGATGGGGAACGAAGCCGGCCTGAAGACGCCGGACGGACTGAACATCTACCCCATCGCCATCCCTGTCGGCTCTCAGATCCCCCAGGCCGTAGGGGCGGGGATGGCCGCGAAATACCGGAAACTCCCTATCGCCATCGTGACGACGTTCGGCGACGGAGCGACCTCCGAGGGTGATTTCCACGAAGGCCTGAACTTCGCCGGAGTCTTCCGGACGCCAAACGTCTTCATCTGTCTGAACAACCAGTTCGCCATCTCCGTGCCGCGGGCGCGGCAGACAGCCGCCGCGACCATCGCCCAGAAAGCCGTCAGCTACGGTTTCCCTGGCGTCCAGGTGGACGGGAACGACGTCCTGGCCGTCTATGCCGCCGCGCGGGAGGCCCTGGCCAACGCCCGGAGCGGCCAGGGACCGACGCTCATTGAAGCCTACACCTATCGGATGGGCGACCACACGACCTCGGACGACGCCGCCCGCTACCGGTCGAAAGAGGAGGTCCAGGAATGGGAGCGGCGGGACCCGATCCTCCGATTCCGGCTTTATCTCGGGAAGAAAGGCCTCTGGGACGAAGCCTACGAAAAAGCCGTCCAGGACGCCGCGGCGGAGTTCGTCGAGAAGGCCGTCGCCGAGGCCGAGTCCAGGCCGGCGGCGACGCCCGAAGATCTTTTCTCCTACACCTACGCCGCGATGCCACCGGAGCTCGAGGCCCAGCTCGCCGACCTCAAGGCCTTCCTCGCGGAGGGACGCCGATGATCATGACCATGGTCCAGGCCATAAACCGCGCCCTCGCTCAGGAGATGGAGAGGGATGACCGGATCATCGTCCTCGGCGAGGATGTCGGCCGCGACGGCGGAGTCTTCCGTGCGACGGAGGGACTCTTCGACCGCTTCGGCCCCGAGCGGGTCATCGACACGCCGCTCGCCGAGTCGGGCATCATCGGGGCGTCGATCGGGATGACGGCCCTAGGCCTCCGGCCCGTCCCCGAGATCCAGTTCCTGGGATTCATCTACCCCGCTTTCAACCAGATCGTCTCCCATGTCGCCCGGCTTCGGAACCGAACGCGGGGCCGGTTCACCGTGCCCCTGACGATCCGGACGCCCTACGGCGCCGGGGTCAAGGCTCTCGAGCATCATTCCGAGAGCACGGAAGCCCTCTTCTGCCAGATCCCGGGACTTACGGTCGTCGTCCCCTCGAGTCCTTATGACGCCAAGGGGCTCCTCACCGCCTCGCTCCGCTGCGATGACCCGGTCATCTTCCTCGAACCGGCCAAACTCTACCGGGCGGAGAAGCAGGAAGTCCCCGAAGAAGTTTACGAGGTCCCGTTGAGGAAGGCGGCCGTCGTCCGCGAGGGAAAGGACTTGACGATCATCGCCTGGGGCACGATGATCCCCGTCGCGCGCCAAGCGGCCGAAGCGGCCGAAGGCGAGGGCGTCGGCGCGGAGATCATCGACCTTCGGACGCTCTCGCCCATGGACAGAGAAACGTTCGTCGCGTCCGTCCGCAAGACGGGCCGGGCCCTGATCGTCCACGAAGCGCCGAAGACCTGCGGGCTCGGGGCGGAGATCGCCGCCACGATCGGCGAGTCCGCTCTCCTCAGCCTCAACGCTCCCGTCCTCCGCGTGACGGGGCAAGATATCACGGTCCCGCTGCCGAAAAGCGAAGACCTTTATTATCCCGGCCCGGCGCGCGTCCTGCGGGCTATCCGCAAGCTGATGGAGTATTGACATGGCCAAAGAGTTCCGTTTCCCCGACGTCGGAGAGGGAATCACCGAAGGCGAGGTCGTCCGCTGGCTGGTCAAGGAAGGGGACGTTGTCAAGGCCGACGAGACGCTCGCCGAGATCGAGACCGACAAGGCCGTCGTCGAAATGCCGTCGCCCTACGCGGGTACGGTCCTCAAGCTCCATTTCAAGGAAAAGGACATCATCAAGGTCGGCGAGGTCCTGGTGACCATCGGCGAAAAGGGCGAAGCCGTGCCCGAAGGCGTCCCGGCCCCGGCCGGGATCCCGGTGGCCCGCCCGGCGACTCCGGTCCAAGCAGCGGTCCCCGTCCGGAGCGGCGAGGTCCTGGCCACGCCCAAGGTCCGCGCCCTGGCCAGGGAACTGGGCGTCGAGATCGGCATCATCCGGGGCACCGGTCCGGGCGGCCGGGTCACGGAGGAAGACGTCCGCACGGCCAAGGAGAAGCCGGCCGAAAAGAAGCCCGCGATCAAGATCAAGGCGAAATACGACCTTTTCGGGTCGCTCGAGCGGATCCCCCTGCGGGGCGTCCGCCGGGCCACGGCTAAGAAAATGCGGGAATCCGTGGACAAAGCCGCCCACGTGACGCACTGCGACGAGGCCGACGCCGGAGCACTCTCTGCCCTCCGCGAGAAGATGGCGCCCGAAGCCGAAGCCGCCGGGATCAAGCTGACCTACCTGCCGTTCATCGTCAAAGCGCTCATCGAGGCCCTCAAGCTCCACCCGACCCTCAACGCGACCCTGGACGATGAGGAGGAAGAGATCATCGTCAAGAAATACTACAACATCGGCATCGCCGTCGACATCCCGGACGGGCTGATCGTTCCCGTCGTCAAGATGGCCGACGAGAAATCCGTCCTCGACATCGCCGCCGAGATCCAGGCCCTGGCCAAGGCCGCCCGGGAGCGGACCCTGGACCTAGCCGACCTCAAGGGTGGGACGTTCTCCATCACCAACGTCGGTGTCATCGGCGGTGATTTCGCGACGCCGATCATCAACTACCCCGAAGCCGCCATCCTGGCGACCATGAAGATCGCCGACCGAGCCCGCGTCGAGAACGGCGCCGTGGTCGTCAAAAAGACCCTCCCTCTGTGCCTGTCGTTCGACCACCGGATCATCGACGGGGCCGAGGCGGCTCGCTTCACCCGGGACCTCGTCCGTTTCCTGGAACACCCGGAGGGCTGATGAAGGTCGCCGTCGGCATGAGCGGCGGGGTCGATTCGTCCGTCGCCGCGCTCCTCATGGTCCGGGCGGGACACGATGTCTCCGGCGTCCTGATGAAGATCTGGCCCGGACCGGAAGCGCTGGGCGCCGTCCGAAGCGCCTGCTACGGCCCCGACGAGGCCGAGGACATCCGAGCGGCCGGGGACGTCTGCGCCCGGCTCGGTATTCCGCTCCAAGTTTTCGACTGCTCGGCTAGTTACGAGGACCTCGTCCTCCGCTATTTCCGGGAAGGATACTTGGCCGGGACGACTCCCAACCCTTGCGTTCGCTGCAACCAGCTGGTCAAGTTCGGCATCCTTCCCGACGCGGCCAGGGAAGCGGGGCTCGCGTTCGACCGATTCGCGACGGGGCATTACGCCCGGGCGGAGCATGATGCCGCGCTCGGGCGATTCCTGCTGAAAAGGGCCGTCGATCTGCGCAAGGACCAATCCTATTTCCTCTACCGCCTGTCCCAGGAACAGCTCGCGACGACCCTCTTCCCGCTGGGGGAGCTCACGAAAAGCCGGGTCCGCGCCATCGCCCGGGAGGAGCGACTCCCCGTCCACGACAAGAAAGAGAGCCAGGATTTCTACGACGGCGACCTGAAGGACATTCTCGGGCGTGACGGCCTCGAAGGCGACATCGTCGACGGCACAGGGCGAGTCCTCGGCAAACACCGCGGCGTCTGGAGCTACACCATCGGCCAGCGGAAGGGGCTGGGCATCGCCCATCCCGTCCCGCTTTATGTCGTCGCCATCGACGCCAAGAACAACAAGCTCGTCGTCGGCCGGGAAGAGGAGACCTACAAACGGTCGTGCGTGGCCCGGGATTGCGCCTGGGTCATGGTCGAGAGGCTCGCCGCCCCGACGGAAGTCCAAGTCAAGGTCCGCTCGGGCGGCCGGCTCGTCAGGGCGGAGATATCACCGCTTGACGGCGGACGGACCCGGATCGTCTTCGCCCAACCGGTCTCGTCCGTCGCGCCGGGCCAATCGGCGGTCTTTTATCAAGAAGACGTCGTCCTCGGCGGCGGGACCATCGAAACGGCGGGATAATCCGGTTTCGGGCTCAGCGGCTGTAGAAATCGATCATCCGGCCTATAGCCCTCTGGCAAACCCGGCAGAATTCGTTCTTGGGGTTCCCGATCATGATGCAGTAGACCTGGGACCTGTAAAGGCCCTTCGAGGCATAGCCCGCGCCTTCGAAAACGCCGACCTTGTCATTCAAGGACGCGTATTCCTTGCGGACGGCATCCATTTTCGCGGCCAGCACGGCGTCGGCCGCCTTGTATTTTTCCTCGACCCGCTTCAGTTCCTTCTCCGGGGCCGCGCTCTTTTTAGCCTTCTCGATGTCGTTCGTCCGGGCTTCCCGGCTCGTCCGGCGCTCGGCCTGCAGGGCTTCCATCTTGTCTTTGCCGTATTCTGTCGGAACACCAATACCGGGCGATAGGAGGTCTTTCCACTTGACGTTGGCCGGATCGAGGAGGGCGGTGATGTTGGCCTCAAGCGGCTCGACGCCCGCGGGGTAGAAATCGTTGTAGGAGACTTCGGATTGGTAGTACTCGTCCGCAAGGTAGGCGAAGGAATGCCCGAGCTCGTGGACGAAGACCTCGGGGCTCCGGGGGTGGTCGACGGTGGTCACACAATAGTCGAGGCAGATGCTCCCGCCGCCGTAACGCTTGCTGTTGACGAGCACGATGATGGCGTCGTAAGGGACCTGGCCGGCGATCTCGTGCATCCGGTGGTCGTCCTCGATAAGCATGTAGCGGTCGAGGTCGAAGGCATTGAAGGAGGCGTTGAGCACGGTCTTTTTATAGATGCGCTGGCGTGGCTCATCCATGCCCCGTTCGGCCGACGCCCTGAAGGCCGCGCGGATGTTGAACCTGTCCTTCATGCCCTTGTAGGGTTCGACCGTAAAGAGAAAGGCCGTCATCCGGTCCACGTCGGCCTTGAACTTGTCCTTGTCCTCGGCGGTGTAACCCTCGGCGACGAAGACGAAATCGACCTTGTCATGGGGATCGCCGGTGACCTGGACCTCATAAACCCAGTCGCCGGAGGCGGATTGTTCGCGGATGATGTGGTAATCGGACGGGTCGATGACCTGGCTGAAAAGCGGCTGGGGAATGTGGCGCTTGTCGCGCTTTTCGACGACGAAGAGGGCCGGACGCTTGGGCAACGGGACGCGGACGGAGCGCTGGAACACACGCCCCGTCCCGGCCAGCGCCGGGGACGTCGTCTTGTACTCGGCGAACATGGTGTCGAAACCGCGCTCGAAGACGAGTCGGTTCGAGGCGACGTCGTAGAGCTTCATGACGTAGCGGCCGTACTCGAAGGGCGGGAGGAGGCCGGATTTGGATTCGGGCCAAAGTCCCTCTTCGTAGACTTGATGGACGGTGACGCTTTCGTCTTTGGCGTCCCCGGCCTGGTAGAGGTCGACTCGCAGGGCCTTGTCGAGGAAATAGTCGTCGAAGGGCGGCTGGACTTGGGCGACGGCCAGGGTCGGAAGCGCCAGGGCGACCAGGAAAAGGGCGAAAAAGGCTTTCTTCATGCGGGCCTCCTCGTATCTTCCCGTCAATTATAGGACGCCGGCCTCTTCGATACAACCGGACCAAGCCCGCACCTCCGGAGCGCCGACTTGAGCCCGGCCGGGATTTCCGCTATAATGCTAATTCGACTGTTCGATTTCGGTACACCCGTTGGTCCCGCACCGGCAACACCCCGAACATCCCGACAGGCGTGAATCTTTGAAAGCGAGCTTTCCATGAGCACGGACATCGCGAGAATGCGCAACATCGGCATCAGCGCCCACATCGACTCCGGCAAGACGACATTGACGGAGCGGGTCCTCTTCTACTGCAAGAAGATCCACAAGATCCACGAGGTCAAGGGCAAGGACGGCGTCGGCGCGACCATGGACTCCATGGACCTAGAGCGCGAGCGTGGCATCACCATCACCTCGGCCACGACCAACGTCGAGTGGGCCGAGCACTCCATCAACATCATCGACACGCCAGGCCACGTCGATTTCACCATCGAGGTCGAACGCTCCTTGCGCGTCCTCGATTCGGCCATCCTCGTCCTCTGCTCGGTCGGGGGCGTCCAATCCCAGACGATCACGGTCAACCGCCAGCTCCGCCGCTACAACGTACCGTTTATCGCCTTCGTCAACAAGCTCGACCGGGTCGGGGCCAACCCCTTCAAGGTCCGCGAGCAGATCGCCGACAAGCTCGGCCACAACGCCGTCCTCATGCAGCTCCCGATCGGCCTCGAAAGCGCCTTCCGGGGCATCATCGACCTCGTCACCATGAAGGCCCTCTATTTCGACGGGCCGGAGGGCGAGGACATCCGCGTCGAGGACATTCCAGCCGAGCTCGCCGCAGAAGCCGCGGAAAAGCGCGAGGAGATGCTCGATGCCGCGTCCATGTATTCCGACGAGCTGATGGAAGCGGTGCTCGAGGGCCGGCCGACCGAGGCGCTCGTCCGGGCCGCCGTGCGCCGGGGCGTCGTCGCCCGCAAGCTCGTCCCCGTCTTCGTCGGCTCGGCCTACAGGAACAAGGGCATCCAAACCCTTCTCGACGCCGTCGTCCATTACCTGCCCAACCCCTCGGAAGTCGAGAACCGGGCCATCGATCTCGACCAGGAGGGCGCCGAGCACGTCCTTACCAACGACCCCGCAACCAAGACGGTCGCCCTGGCCTTCAAACTCGAGGACGGGGCCTACGGCCAGTTGACCTACATCCGCATCTACCAGGGCGGCCTGCGCAAGGGCGACGAGCTCGTCAATACCCGCTCCGGCCAGAAGATCAAGGTCGGCCGCCTCGTCCGGATGCACGCCGACACCATGGCCGAGATCCAGGAAGCGGGGTCCGGCGACATCGTCGCCCTCTTCGGCGTCGAGTGCGCTTCGGGCGACACCTTCTGCAGTCCGGGCCTCAACCTGGCCATGACAGCGATCTACGTCCCCGAGCCGGTCATCTCCCTGGCCATCGAGCCCGTGGACAAGAACGCCGCCGACCGGATGGCCAAGGCCCTCGGCCGGTTCACCAAAGAAGACCCGACCTTCCGGACCCATGTCGACCCGGAATCCAACGAGACCATCATTCAGGGCATGGGCGAGCTCCACCTCGACGTCTACGTCGAGCGCATGAAGCGCGAGTACCGGGCCGAGGTCAAGACCGGCATGCCCCAGGTCGCCTACCGCGAAGCCATCGGCCAGAAGGTCGATTTCGACTACACGCACAAGAAGCAAACGGGCGGCTCGGGCCAGTACGCCCGGGTCATCGGCCGCCTCGAGCCCCTGGCGAAGGGCGCCTACGAGTTCTCGAACGAGGTCAGGGGCGGCCGCATCCCCCGGGAATTCATCCCCTCCTGCGATAAGGGCTTCAAGGCCGTCATGAAAAAGGGCCAGCTCATCGGCTTCCCGGTGACCGGCGTCCGCGTCGTCCTGACCGATGGACAATACCACCCCGTGGACTCGTCCGACATCGCCTTCCAGACCGCCGCCCAGGGCGCCTTCCGGCAGGTCTACGCCTCGGCCAAGCCCCAGATCCTCGAGCCCATCATGAAGGTCTCCGTCGAAGGGCCGACCGAGTTCGCCGGCAACGTCTTCGCCACGATCAGCCAGCGGCGGGGGACGATCGTCAGCTCGGTCGAGGACGGCACGTTCTCGCGGGTGGACGCCGAGGTCCCGCTGAGCGAGATGTTCGGCTACTCGATGGTCCTGCGCTCGCTGACCCAGGGCAAGGCCGAGTTCACCATGGAATTCCTGAAATACGGCCGCGTGCCGGCCTACATCGCCGAGCTCCTGACGGAACAGCACCTCGAAAAAAAGAAAAAAGAGTCCCAGAAATAACGGAGGAGACACTCATGACGCTCACGGTCAAGGAAGAACTCATCAAGCGCAGCCCCCTGAGGATCCTGGAGAAGTCGATCTCCGGCGGACTGGGAAAGGGGAACATCGGCGTCCTGGCCAGCCGGAAGGGGGTCGGGAAGACGGCCTGCCTCGTCCACATCGCCACCGACAAGCTTCTCCAGAACAAGCCGATCATCCACGTCTCCTACTCCAGCCGCGTCGACTACATCATCACCTGGTACGAGGACATCTTCAAGGAGATCGCCAAGAAGCCGAAGATGAAGTCCGCCCTGGACACGTTCGACGAACTCATCCGCAACCGGGTCATCATGAACTTCAAGCAGGACGGGGCCAAGACGGAACAGGTCCTGCGCAGCCTCGAGGCCATGATCGTCCACGCCAATTTCCGGGCCGAGACGGTCATCGTCGATGGCCTGGATTTCGCCCAGGCCGGACCGGAAGACCTCCGGAAATTCAAGGATTTCGCCGGGCGGCTCGGCCTCGAGGTCTGGTTCAGCGCCTCGCTCAAGAAGGACGATCCCCTCTTCGACGACCGCGGCATCCCCTTCGAGCTCGCGGACTACCTGAGCGTCGTCGACGTCCTCATCTCCCTCCAGCACCACGGCGACCACGTCCATTTCAGCCTGGTCAAGGACCACGACCGGCTGGCTCCCAAGGACCTCCGGCTCAAGCTCGACCCGACGACGCTCCTCATCGCCAAGGACGTCCGCGCCCGGACCCGGTAGACGCACCCCGACGCGCCGAGTCGGCTTTGACTCGTTCCGGCTTGTGTGCTATATCTGCCCTCACGACTTACGATTGCGCGGTTGCCGGCCATGACACCAGGTGAAGAAGCCAGGATCTCCTTTGCGGAAAAGACGCGCCTGGCCGTCATCGACCTCGACGGAACGCTTCTCAAAGGGATGAACGCGGAGCGGATATTCTACCTGCATCTTCTCGTTCACGGCCGGGTCGGGGTCATGCGTATGGCCGCGTTCATGCTGACGTTCATCGGAGACATCTTACATCTGGGCTTCCGCCGGGCCATCGCCACGAACGCCCGAATCCTCCGCGGCGAGACGCCCGACGCGGTCCGGCAGTGGGCCCACGAATTCGGCCGCGTCTTCCTCAGAAAAGCGGTCCCCGACGACCTCCGGAGCAAGATCCTCAGTCTCAAGCAGGGGGGCTGCCGCATCATCCTCCTGTCCGGCTCGCTCCAACTCCTCGTCGACCAGCTCAAAGAGCGGCTCGAAGCGGAGATCCTGATCGGAACCGAGCTCGAGGTGGACGACGGCAAGCTGACAGGCCGGAAAACGGGTATTTTCCCCTACGGCCGCATGAAAGTCGAAGCCCTGTTCCAGAAGATCGACCCGGGCGGTATCGATTGGCCCGGCTCCTGGGCCTTGGCCGACCGGAAATCGGACCTGCCTGTCCTCGAGCTCGTCGGTCACCCGGTCGCCGTCCATTCGGACCGAAAACTGCGTAAACTGGCCCGGCAACGGGGCTGGGAGATCTTCGGCTGAAACCTCAGAAAAGATAGGCCAGTCCGGCGAACAGCCGCGTTTCCTGGCCGCCCGCATCGACGTCCCTCATCTTGCCCCAGCGGTGGATGCCCTCCAGGGCGAAGTACAGGCGAATGGGGACCTTGGGCACACGCCAGCCGGCCTTGAGGAGAAAGCGGACCCGGGTGTCGACGACGTTGCCATCGTCCAGGAGATCGGCTTGGAACCTGTCCAGGCCCTCGACGGAATCCCAGACGTGGGCGCTGACGAGGCCGCGGAGTGAGAGGTTCCGCCAATCCAGATCGACCCGCCCGGAAACGCTCCCCCCCAGGGCATAGTGGTAGCCGTAATAGGTCAAAGTCGACTTCATTCCGTCGATGGGGTAGACCGCGGAAAAGGCGTTGAACGCGTAGGCGTTCATCATGGCGAAATCGAGATAGGCGTCGGCCACGGCCCGGATCTTCAGGCCCCGGGCAAACCGCGTCCAATCGACGACCGGCCCGAAGAGGTGGGCGACGGTCATCTTGTCCCGGAAATCCGTGGGGGTCGCGGGGGGAGGGTCGAGGCGCACCAGAGCGTTCCGCGAATCGTAGAGGGTCGGCCTCTTCCGGACATAGGTCAAGGCGGAGCCCAAGCCTAGGGAAAGGGCGTAACCACGGCCGAGCTCATCGATCTTTTGCCGGAACGTGGCCAGGCCTACGACCCGGGTGGAGAAGTTGATCTCTTCGTCCAAACCTGTCCGCAGATGTTCCTCGCCAGGAGGCCTTTGCGCCAAAGCCACGTCGATCGCGAGCTCGCTCAGGGACGTGTCCCGGAGGGTCTTGCGCACCGTTCCGGGCCGGCCGTATTCCGGCGTGAGGATCATCTGCGTTTCGATGGCGACGAAGCCCGTGTCCAAGGTGTTCCGGCCGGCACCCGAAGACCGTCTCCATCCGGCCGATAGGACGAAGTCGTGCCAACCGGGGTTGGAATAAGCCCTCGAGCCCGGCTTCTTCCGGTCCAGCCAATTGTTGAGCTTGAGGAAAGGGTTTATCCACGACAGGAATCTCCGGACCGGAGACTTCTGATGGCGAAAATATGAGGACAGCTGGAAAAAGGGCTCGCCCACGGTGTAGCCGCCCGAAGTGGTCACGATCATGTCGTTGACCGAAATGACCTCCCGCCACTCCGAGACGTACTCGTAGAACAGGGACGCTCCGAAAGTCACCGCGAGGGATTCGACCCAGGTCAGGTTGTTGGTCCTGGCCAGCTCATAGTAGAGGGCCCCGCCCCAGGCATGGGTCCAGTTGACCACGTAGGCGTTCGAGTCGAAACGGATGGCCTCGGTCGTCAGGAATCGGCGGTACTGGTCCTCGCAAGTCAGCTCGTACTGCCAATCCTCGATCCAGGTATGGTATTCGAGCCAATAACGGACGGTGGAATAGACCAGGAATCCTCCCAGTTCAAGCATGGCCCGCCGCCAGTTTTTAGGCATCCCCATCGAGGCGATGGGGCTGTCGCATGGCTCCTGTCCCAGGGAGGCCGCCTTGGCAGGGGGCGTGTTCAAATTCACCTCATTCCCCAAAACGGCCAGAGAAAAAACGGTTAGCTGGGGGAATCTCAGCCTCGCCCACACGATGGGACGTTCACAAAGCTCCGGTCCCATCGTGAGGACGGATGATGCCAGCGAAAAGGCCGGGAGTGCCGATGTGTCGGGGAGCGTCGGAAACTCGCCGGCCGCGGGGGTTGCCAGTAAAATGAGAAAGACGAAGGCCCCAGCTGCTCTTGCCATCGTCAGGCCTCTCATATCTTCGAGCTTTGACTTTCCTTTAAGAGGGAATAAAATATGCCATTCGATGAGACGAGTCAAGCCATGTTCAGGTTGTCGCAGCTAGGTCAGGAGGGAGTCCCGCCGCCGTCGCGCCGGGCCCGCGTCCGGATCCTCGCCGTACGGCTCCTCGGTTACGCCGGGTTCGCCTTTTTCGTCTTCCTCATCATCAAGACCGGTCCGAAGGAGATCCTGAAAGCCCTTGGCCGTCTGAGCCTTCCCGAGATCGCCGCTCTCATGGGCCTCCGTTTCCTCTACTGGCTCGTCCGGGCGCTCAACTGGCGGGCTCTCCTCGTGGCCTCGGGAGAGCGTGTCCCCTTCCGGGACATCCTCGGCGCCCGGATCGCCGGTTACGCCGTGAGCTACCTGACGCCGGCCGGGAACATCGGCGGGGAGACGGTCCGGATCTTCGTCCTCGACTGCGTCGGACGCAACAAGGCCCTGGCCACGGTCGTCGTGGACAAGACCATCGAATTCCTGGCCGGCCTGGCCACGATCGCGCTCGCCGTCGTCTTCCTCATCACCGAGTTCGCCCTCCCCCGACGCCAGAAGATCGGGCTCTTCGCCGCGATCGCCGTCCTCCTCCTCGTCCTCATCTTCCTCGTCCTCAAGCAGAGGCAGGGCCTGTTCACCTGGGCCCTGGACACGCTGCGGAAGATCAAGATCCGCATCCCCTTCTTCGAGAACCGCCGGGACAAGATCCTCGAGACCGATGCCCATATCGCCGACTTCTACAGCGGAAACCGGCGGCTTTTCCTGGCCCTGTTCGCGTCCTATTTCGCCCAGTCCTGGCTCTGGGCCACGGAGATCTACCTGACCTTCCTTTTCCTCGGCGGGAACACCACGACGTTCTTCAAGTGCTTCCTGATCGTCACCCTGGGCTCGTTCTACTCGTTCCTGCCCGTACCGGGCTCGATGGGCGTCTACGAGCTGACCTACGTCTCCCTCTTCGCCCTCCTCCGGATCGACATGCACGCCGGCATGGCTGTCATCCTCATCCGGCGGGTGGTAGGGCTCGCCTGGGCGGGCATCGGCATCATCCCCCTGATGAAGAAAAGAGCGACGCGGCAGGTCAGCGTGCCGGATCCTTGCGACAGTCCCGTCATTGATACGGGGCCGGAACCTTGAGACAGTCCCGTCATCGTGACGGGGCGAAACCTTGAGCTACTCCCGTCACGATGACGGGGCCGGAGCCGCCGCCTGGCCCCTGCCCTTCCTGAGGAATCTGATCACCTTGATGATGGTACCGAAAGAGGCCATCAGGAAGACGCCGAGCAGGAATCCGTCAGGGCGTTGGAGCAGGGAGAAGACAAAGATGACGAAGACCGCGAGGCTCTTCGCTTCGGCGCCTTCTCCGCTTTTTTCGGAACGGGTGTAGATGACATTGATGTAATAAAGCGTGACCTGAAGGAAATAGAGGGCTATGGTCAGGAGCCCGAAGACGAGGATCCGGGCGTCCCCCGTATACCTGGAATAGCCGAAGGATGCCCCCAGAAGAACAACGAAATCCGCGATCCGGTCCAGGAAAATGTCCAGGTAGGCGCCGTATCGGCTGGTCATGTTCTTGGCCCGGGCCAGCATGCCGTCGGCGCAGTCGAAGATCATCGATATCATGGCCAGGACCCCCCCGAGGGTGAAGAAGATGGGCTTTCCTAGGAAAAAGGCGACCGCCGCAACCAGGCTGAATAGAAACGAACATAACGTCAACTGGTTGGGCGTCACCGAGGTCTTAAAAACGGCCCTGACGATGAGGGACGCCGGCGGACGGACGATGTAGCGGTCGATGGGCAGGTACTTATGGACGAAAGGATAGGACGAAACGGACTTGAGCGCTTTTTGATATTCGAACAGTGTGTCGGGTTTGCTCATGTCGGCCTCTGACTTTCGGTCAGTTATATCCCACTCCCCTCCCCTCCGTCAATAGGGGTTGGATGATCCCCTCGCCCCCGAAAATAATGGTATAATTGTATTTTATTTTCCGCGGAGGTGACGGCATGAGGAAAAGAGCCTGGTTGCCGATCCTGTTCCTGGCGGTTTTCACCCTGTCCCTATCGGCGGCCTTCAAGAAGGAGGACGTCAAGGTCCACAAGCTCGACAACGGGCTCAAGGTCCTGCTCGTCGAGGACCACAACATCCCCAGCGTCGCCCTCTACACCTTCTTCCGCGTCGGGTCGCGCAACGAGCGGCCCGGGCTGACGGGCGTCTCCCACTTCATCGAGCATATGATGTTCAACGGGACGCCGAAGGTCGGCCCGGGCGAGTTCGACCGGCGGATGGAGTTCCAGGGCGGGCGCAACAACGCCTTCACCTCGGACGACATGACGGGCTATACGGACTGGTTCCCGCCCGCCGCCCTCGAGGCCATGATCGAAATGGAGGCCGACCGGATCCAGGGGCTGTCCCTTGTGCCCGAGGTCTTCGAATCCGAACGCGGTGTCGTCGCCTCCGAGCGCCGGCTCGGCGTCGAGAACGACAACGACGCCATCCTCAACGAGAACGTCCGGGCCACGGCCATCATGGCCCATCCCTACCATTGGGACGTTATCGGCTGGATGAGCGACATTTTGAGCTGGCGCCGCGACGAGGTCATGGCCTACTACCGGACCTATTACGCCCCGGGGAACGCCATCCTCATCGTCGTCGGCGATATCGACCCGGCCAAGACCCTCGGGCTCATCCAGAAATACTACGGGCCGGTCAAGGCGTCGCCGCCGCCGCCCCCGGTCAGCACGGTCGAACCGCCCCAGATGGGGACGAAGACCGTCATCATCCGCAAGGAGGCCCAGGCGCCGTCGTACCTGGCCGTCTGGCACGCCCCGAGCGCCAAGGACGCCGACTATCTGCCGCTCGCGATCCTGGCCAAGCCCCTCCTCGAGGGTGAGAGCAGCCGTCTCTACCGGCGCCTCGTCCGCGAGGAAGAGCTGGCCATCGACGTCGGCGGCGGCATCCAGGAGACGGTCGACCCGTTCCTTTTCTCTATCAACGTCAAGCCCCGGCCGGGCGCCGACCTCGACAAGATCGACCGGGTCATCGAGGAGGAACTGGCCAAGGTCAAAGCCGAAGGCATCACGCCGCAGGAATACGCTAAGGCCATGAACATCATCCGGAACGACTTCTATATGAGCCTGCAGACGATCTCCGGCAAGGCCGGCCAGCTCGGCTCGGCCGAGCTCCTCTACGGCGACTTCGCCAGGCTCTTCACGGTCATGGACGACTACGCGGCAGTCAAGATCAACCGGATCAAAGGGGCTGCCGGGACATATTTCACGGACAACAACAAGACCGTCGGAAAGCTCATCCCGGAAGGAGGTGCGAAATGAGACGCCTCAGCGGCACGGTGCTCGCCCTCGTTCTCTTCGTCCTCGGCGCGTCGGCCCTCCCTCCCGGGGCGGCCCGGCAGCTGCCGGCGGCAGAAAAATTCGTCCTCAAGAACGGCCTTACCGTCTACCACCTCAAAAACTCCGACCTGCCGATCGTAAGCATCCGGATGGTCATCCGGGGCGCCGGCTCGGCCTTCGAGCCCGCGGCGTCCGAAGGCGCGGCCGGCCTCGCCGCGTCCCTGATGATGAAGGGGACCTCGAAGATGGACGCCGACGCCATCGCCGAGGCCCTCGACTTCATGGGCGCGAGCTTCGGTATCGCCGCGTCGGAAGAATACGCCCAAGTCTACGGGGACAGCCTGGCCGAGCATTTTCCCCGCCTCGTGGAGATCGCCGCCGGCTGCCTGACCGATCCGGCCTTCTCCGCCGATGAGTTCGAGAAGGAACGGTCCCTGTCGATCGACGGCCTCAAGTCCGCCAAGGACAACCCCGGATCGGCCGTCCGTTATTACTTCCAGAAGGCCTATTTCGGCGGCCACCCGATGGGCTATCTCGCCTCGGGCACCGAGACGTCCCTCAAGACGATGACGGTCCAAGCGGTTAAGGAATTCTACAAGAAGCACTTCCGGCCCGACCGGACCATCGCGGCCGTGGTCGGCGACATCGACAAGGCGAAGCTTGTCCCGCTCCTCGAAGGGACGATCGGCCGGATGGCCAACCCGGCCGGAACGGCGCCCCCGGACACGGTCCCGGCCCTGCCCCGGCCGAAGGGCCGCAAGCTCCTCCTCGTCGACAAGCCCGACGCGACGCAGGCCTACTTTATGCTCGGGGCGCCGGGCTACGCTATGGGCGACAAGGTCACCGCCGCGGCCTCGGCCATGAACACGCTTTTCGGCGGACGCTTCACCTCCTGGCTCAATACCGAGCTCCGGATCAAGAGGGGCCTGACCTACGGGGCGGGGAGCAACGCCCGCACCTGGGCGGCGGGCGGGTTGTTCACCGTCAGCTCCTACACCAAGAACGACAAGATCGGCGAGATGCTGGACATCGTCTTCGACCTGCTCGGAAAGGCGGCAAAGGAGGGGTTCTCCGCGGAAGAGATCGAAAGCGGCCGCAATTACATCCTCGGCCAATTCCCGCCGACGCTCGAGATGAACTCCAGCAAGGCCGGCGCCTACGTCAGGCTGGCCTTCTACAAACTGGGCTTCGACCAGTATGACAAGTACCTGGACGAGGTCGGCCGGATCACGCCGGCCTCGGTCAAGGCCGCGGCCGCGGCGCTCCTGCCCCAGGCGGATTTCGTGCTCGTCGTCGTCGGCAAAGCGGCGGATATCCGGCCCCTGCTCGCGAAATACGGGACCTGGCAAGAGAAAAAGATCACCGACCCCGGTTTCTAGGCCGCCGACGAGGTCGGGCCGGGAGAGAGAGGAAGCTATGATTGCTCGAAAGATCACTGCGGCGGGCCTGCTCGTCGGGGCCTTGGCCGGGATGTCGGGATTCCTCGCGGCCCAGGAGAAGGTCACTCTCCGGTTCGCCCCCGCCGAAGGCACCCGACTGACCTATACGCTGACGAGCGTCGTCAACGTGGACGGCAAGAACTTCCTCGGCAAGGACCTGGCTCTCAACGCCGATTCCCGCGGGGAGATACAACTGTTCGCCAAGCCGTCGACCCACGAGACCGTCCGGGCCGACCTGACCAGCCCCGGCATCGAGGTCAACGTCCGGCTCTCCGACCGCGTCCTCGCTCAGAAGCTCGGCACGACGGATGGCGGGGCCCTCGAAGTCGTCTTCAACCGGACGGGCAAGGTCGAGTCCATCCGCAACCCCGAAGCCCTCGGATCGGGAAACCCGTTCAACATCTCCATCCCCCAGATCCTGCGCGACTATTTTCCGGCCTTCCCGGTCCAACCGGTCGGGCGCGGCGATACATGGACGGAAAGCCGGCGACTGACCATCCCCTTCCAGGGACTCGACCTTCAGGTCGACCTGGTCATCGACTACACCCTCGACGACGTCATCCCCGCGGACGACGGACGTCTGGCCTTGGTCTCCGCCGCCTACCGGGTCGTCGTCTCCGGGACCAAGGACCTCGGGGAGACCCGGGGAGTATTCGAAGGCCAGGGCGCGGGCGCGGGCAGCCTCCATGTCCACGTCGACAAGGGCTGGTTCTCCGAATACCGCCTCGATTTCAAGACGGACGCCGCCTTCGTCATGAAGAAAGGGGCGGAGCGGCTCGTCGAATTCCCCTTCTCGTTTTCCGCGTTCGCCGAGATCGCCCTGATCAACGTCCAGCGGCAGGGAGCGGATTCTGAGGAGCGGCCGGCAGGATTGCGGCGGAGCGGCTCGCAGCCGCAATCCTGGTAAATATCCGGAATAGGTCTGGGATCTCGCTGTTCGGCCGATCCCCCCGCCGCACATTTTTTTGCCCTTCCACTTGAAATCCGGAAAATTAGGGCGTATCATTTCACTTTGCATCAGGAGAGGCGCGACCCTAACCGGTCGTGCCCGGCAACCTGGGACGGACACCCGAGGTGCTCACTCGCCGGCAGCGAGGATGTGGTCGCGAAAGCGCACGCGGCAACCAAGTGTCCAAGGGCGAAAGACGCCCCTCGCAGTCCCCCTCCCAGGCCCTGATCAAGACGATCGGTTTCCCATGTCCGGGGAAGGAGGCTTCGATGGCCAAAGATTTCGTGTTCACCTCGGAGTCGGTCTCCGAGGGCCATCCCGACAAGATGGCCGACCTCATCTCCGACGCGTTCCTCGACGCGATCCTGTCGAAGGACCCCCTCGGGAAGGTGGCTTGCGAAACGCTCGTCACCAAGAACGTGGCCGTCATCGCCGGAGAGTTTCGGACCAAAGCGAAGATCGATCCGGTGTCCATCGTCCGTGAAACCGCCCGGGAGATCGGCTATGACGACCCGCTGATCGGTTTCGATGCGAATACGTGCGAAGTCCATACCTATCTCGGCCAGCAGTCGGCCGACATCGCCCGGGGGGTCGACCAGGCCAACGGCGAGGTCGGAGCCGGCGACCAGGGCCTCATGTTCGGGTACGCGACGAACGAAACACCCGAGCTCATGCCCCTGCCCATCCGTCTCGCCCACCGGCTCGTCCAGAAACAGGCCGAGGTCCGCAAGAGCGGCCTCCTGCCCTGGCTCAGGCCCGACGCCAAGTCCCAAGTCTCGATCCGCTACAAGGACAAGCGGCCCGTAGCCGTCGAGAAGGTCGTTCTCTCGACCCAGCACTCGCGCGACGTCGAGAACAAGGAGATCCACGAGGGCGTCATCGCCGAGATCATCGAAAAGGTCATCCCGGCCGAGCTGAAGTCGAAGACGATCGAATACCTCGTCAATCCGACCGGCCGCTTTGAGATCGGCGGTCCCGTCGGCGATACCGGCCTGACCGGCCGCAAGATCATCGTCGACACGTACGGAGGCAGCTGCCCCCACGGCGGCGGGGCTTTTTCGGGGAAGGACCCGACCAAGGTCGACCGGTCGGCGGCCTACACGGCCCGCTACATCGCCAAGAACATCGTCGCCGCCGGCCTGTCCGACCACTGCACCGTCCAGCTGGCTTACGTCATCGGCGTCGTCGAGCCGTTCTCGCTCATGGTCAACATCCATAGCGGCGGCAAGGTCAGTGAAGAGGCCATCGAAAAGGCCGTCCGCTCGATCTTCCAGCTTACTCCGGCAGGCATGATCAAGATGCTCGACCTGCGCCGGCCCATCTACAAGCAGACGGCCGCATACGGGCACTTCGGACGGGAACTTCCCGATTTCACGTGGGAGAAGACCGACAAGGTCGCGGAGCTCAAGTCCTACTTCGGATACACCAGCCTCTAGGCCGAACGGCCGCACCGCGTCGTTCGAACGGCGGGCGGGCTTGAGGTCAGGGCTTTTCGACCTTGTGCCAGGTTTCGTGCGCCGTGAAGTAGAGCCCCGATTCCTTGACCTTCTCGCCCGTGATCTTTTCCCAGAACCGGCTGTAAAGCTGGACCTGCGGTCGGTAAAGCTCCGCCAAGGCTTGGAGGGCGTTCTTCCTGTCCTCGTCCCCGGCCGACGACAGGGTCTCGGGAAGCCGGTCGGTCTTGTAATCGGCGATGACCCAGCCGTCCTTCTCCTTGAAGAGGAGGTCGATGGCCCCGGACAGGAAAACAGGCGCCCCGGGAAGGAGGACCACCGGCCTGCCCCCGGCGAGAGGGACGAGGCCGGCCCGTAAGACCAGGTCCCCGTATTCGGCGTCCTCCGGCCCGACCCTGACGGAGAACGGGACTTCCAAGAAACGCCGTTCGGACCGCATGGCCCTCAGCCAGAATCCGGACCGGACGATGGACCCGACGAGGCCGGCGAGCTCCCGGCTCTTCGCCGGATCCCGCTCCGAGGCGACCAGGGCGTTCCTGGCCATTCGCAAGAGCCGGTCATCATCGACAACAGGCTCGGTCTTGCCGCGCCTGGCCGCCGGCCACGTATCGCCCAGCGCCTTCAGCATGACGTGGACCTCGGAGCCCCAAAGCCCGAGTCCTCCCTTGGCCCACTCGGGCGGCTCCCGGTCGCGCTTGGCGAGCGAAGTCACCGTTTCTTGGAGCGCACCGGCCATCGAGGCTTCGGCCAACTTCCTTTGCAGGGCCGCCCTCGCCTTCATCGCTTCGTCCGGCCTGACGGTATCCGTCTTCCGACCCCGCAAGGCCGGGCGCCGGGCCGCCATTCCCCCGGCCAGAGGATATTCGGGAAGCTCGGGGATCTCTCCGAAGCCCTTCTCCAGCGGCCCCCAAGCTTTTCTCTCGCCCAGGTCGCCCGCGTAGGCGCTGACGACGAGCAGGTCCCGGGCCCGGGTCGCCGCCACGTACATCAACCTGTTCTCCTCGGCTTCCTCGTACTTATTCTCCTCGACAGAATGATCGTCCCAGCCGTCGGGCTGGGAGATCGTTTTCGTCTGGTATCCGGCCGGTTT
>JBFYOD010000036.1:0-47104 GCA_041303965.1 Candidatus Aminicenantota bacterium | reverse complement strand
GGCTTGCTTCGGATTCCGCGACCAGCGATCTCACGCCGAGCGCAATAAGGAAATTCCTATAAAAGGAAGTGCCCGGCCTCGAGGAGCTTGAAGAAGGCCCGGGCGCAGGCGCCGATGTCAGCTGCGGCGTCGTGGGCCCCTTCGTAGGAGAAACCGAAGCAGTAGCGGTGGAGCTCCTCGAGCGTGGGCCACTTGTGACCGAAGCCGCCGCCCGGCCGCGGCAGCGCGCAGAGTTCGGTCGTCTCCTTCATCGTGCAGATCCCGGGCATCTCCAGGAACCGAAGGGACTTCGTCTGCCGGACAAGCTCGCCCCCGAGCACTCCGCGATCATAATCGAGATTATGGGCGACGAGTGTCGTCCCCGGCCGGTCGCCCGCATCGAGGAATTCGTCCAGGACTTTCCCCAAGTCCCTGCCCACCCGGAGGGCGTGCGCGTGCGTGATGCCGTGGATCTTCGTCGCATCGGCCGGGATCATGAATCCGTCCGGCCTGACGATATGGCTTCGGGCCTCTTCGAGATTTCCCCGGATGTCGTAATGCGCCCAGGCGATCTGAACGAGGCGGGGCCAGCCGTCGACGTCGTCGGGCGAAAAAAAACGGCTCCGGGGGAGTCCCGTTGTTTCGCAGTCAAAAAATAAGAACTTACGATCTTGCGTGAGCATGGCTTCCTCGGTCCAAGTTCAAGAGTTACTCGGACTCGGGCTCAGTGTCAAGACGAAAAGATATCGGGAGAAGAACATAAGATCAGGGCGGAAGGGACCGGGGTGCGTTGACAGGTGGCCGGCGTCGAGGTACATTCTCCCTCGTCGCCCGGACCGGGAAGGAGGACCCATGAACACACCCCGCGAATATTCGGCATCCCTGCTGACCTGCCTCATGGCCTGTGGAGTCCTGCTTTGGAGTGTTTCCTGCCGGCCCGCCGGACCCCAAGCCGGGGACGAACTGGCCGGGGTCACCCAGTTCGTCGTCAACGGCTCGTTCGAAGAGATGGACGGCGGCAATCCCAAGGGCTGGCTGCCGCGGAGCTGGCAGAGGGGCGGCGGGGCGGAATTCTCCGTCGAGCCGTCGGGTAGAAGCGGCGGCCGCAGCGTCATGATCTCCTCTGATAAGGGCGGCGACGCCTCGTGGCTCGCGATCGTCCCGGTTAAGCCATACTCTCGCTATAAATTGAGCGGCTGGATCAAGACCCAAGACCTCGTCCCGGGCACGAGCCGTGGGGCCCTCATCAACATCCACGGCGAAGAAGAATGGCGGACGGCCTCGATCACCGGAACACAGGATTGGACCAAGGTCGAGGCTGAATTCGACGCCGGCCCGAACGACGCCCTCGAGGTCTCATGCCTCTTCGGCGGCTGGGGCCGGGCGACGGGGAAAGCCTGGTTCGACGATATCGAGCTCACGCGTCTTTCGGGCCGGGAGCTCGGCCAGCCCAGAGTCGCGATCGACACCGAGAAAATGGGGAAGCCAATATCCAAATATATCTACGGCCAATTCATCGAGCACCTGGGCCGCTGCATCTACCAGGGGATCTGGGCCGAGATGCTCGAGGATAGAAAGTTTTTCTACGCCGTGGGGGAGGGCGAGTCGCCATGGAAGGCCATCGGCGACGCAGGCCTCGTCAAGATGGACAAGTTCAGGCCCTTCACGGGCGCGCATACACCGCGGGTGACCCTCGTCGGAAAAGGTCCGGGCGGGATCGTCCAGGAAGCACTGGCCCTCGTCGAGGGGAAGGAGTACGTCGGCCGGATCGTCATCAGCGGCGACCCCGGCGCGGCGCCCGTCAACATCAGCCTCATCTGGGGCGACGGGCCCGACGCCCGGCAGACCCTCGCGGTCAAGGAGATCAGCCGCGACTACAAGACGTTCCCCTTCACGTTCAAGGCCGGCGCGACGACCGAGAACGCCCGGCTCGAGATCGTCTCTTCCAGCCGCGGCTCGTTCAAGGTCGGGACGGCCTCGATCATGCCGGCCGACAACGTCGAAGGCTTCCGGCCCTCGGTCCTGGCCCTGCTCAAAGAGCTCGACTCTCCCGTTTACCGCTGGCCCGGCGGCAACTTCGTCAGCGGCTACGACTGGCGCGACGGCATCGGCGATCGCGACAGGCGCCCGCCGCGCAAGAATCCGGCCTGGACGGGCGTTGAGCACAACGACGTCGGCGTCCACGAATACCTCGACCTCATCCGGCTCATCGGCTCCGAGGCCTACATCACGGTCAACAGCGGCCTGGGCGACGTCGTCATGGCCCTCGATGAGCTCCAATACGTCAACGGCGCGCCCGATTCGAAGATGGGCAAGCTCCGGGCCGCGAACGGCCATCCCGAACCATGGGGCGTCAAATTCTGGGCCATCGGCAACGAGATGTACGGCGGCTGGCAGCTCGGCTACATGCCGCTCTCCGACTACGTCAAGAAGCACACCCAGTACGCCGTGGCCATGAAGGCCATGGACCCGTCGGTCCAGGTCGTCGCCGTGGGCGCCGTCGGCCGCTGGAGCGAAACCATGCTGGCCGAGGCCTCGAACCACATGGACCTCATCAGCGAGCACTTCTACGTCCAGCACAAACCGGGGCTCCTCGGCCACGTCAACCAGATGCCGACGGAGATCCGCCGGATCGCCGAGGCCCACCGAAAATATCGGGCCACTATCCCGACGCTCAAGATGAAGGAAGTCCCCGTCGCCCTCGACGAGTGGAACTACTGGTACGGACCGCACATTTACGGCGAGCTCGGCACCCAGTACTTCCTCGAGGACGCGCTCGGCGTCGCCGCCGGGCTCAACGAGTACGCCCGCCAGAGCGACGTCTACTTCATGGCCAACTACGCCCAGACGGTCAACGTCATCGGGGCCATCAAGACCTCGAAGACCGCGGCCGTCCTCGACACGACGGGCGTTATATTAGCCCTCTACCGGAAGCACTTCGGGACGGTCCCGGTCGCGGTCACGGGGGCGCCCGAGCCGCTCGACGTCATGGCCTGCTGGATGGACGGGACGAAAAGCGTCTTGACCCTTTCGATCGTCAACCCGACCAAGACCGCCAAGTACCTGAAGCTCGATGCCGGGAAGCTGAAGCTCCCCAAGACGGCCAGGTTCTTTCTCGTCGGCGGCATGGACCCAAGGGCCTGCAACGTGCCCGGCCAGCCGCCGGCCGTCGCGGTCCATGAAACAGCGGCCGCCCCGTTCGGCAGCAAGATCATGGTGCCCCCGATCAGCGTCTCGCTCTATCAGGTCGAAGTGGGAAAGAAGTAACATATTTATAATATATTAGATACAATGATATTGAGAAGGAGGGAAGCCATGAAGAAACACCTATCCGTCGATCTCCGCGCCGCCGCGGTCCTTGTCCTTATCCTCGGCCTGGCCTTCGTTCCTGCCCTCGCCCAGCAGAAGGTCCACGAGGAGTACACCAAGAAGATCCGCGAGTTCACGACCGACCCGCACTTCGCCACGAAGTATGTCAATTACCTGCCCTTTGCCGAGGGCATCCCGACCCCGCTCGAGGTCCTCGGCCACATCGCCGGGGCCAAGGACGTTCTGACCTATTCGGCCGACGTCTACAAGTACATGCGGGCCCTGGCCGCCGCTACCCCCCGCGTCAAGGTCTTCGACATCGGCAAGACCGAGGAGGGCCGCGACTGGATCCTCGTCGCCGTGGCCGATGAAGAGACGATCAAGAACCTCGACAAGTATAAGGCCATCAACGCCCGGCTCGCCGATCCGCGCGGCCTCAGCGACGCCGAAGCCGAGAGCCTATTGAAGCAGGCCAAGCCGATCTACTGGGCCACGGGCGGCATGCACTCCGGCGAGACCGGCTCGGTCGAGATGCTCATGGAGCTCGCCTACCGCATCGCCGTCGACGAGTCGCCCTTCATCAAGGCGATCCGCGAGAACAGTATCACCCTCATCACGCCCATCCTCGAGGTCGACGGCCGCGACAAGCAGGTCGACGTATCCATGGCCAAGCGCAAGGACCCCAAGTCCAACGTCCCCAACCGGCTCTTGTGGTGGGGCAAGTACGTCTCCCACGACAACAACCGCGACAACCTCGGCCTGGCCCTGGCCCTCAGCCGGAACATCATGAAGGTCTTCCTCGACTACCACCCCATCGTCATGCACGATCTCCACGAATCGATCTCCCATCTTTACATTTCGACCGGCACGGGCCCCTACAACGCCTGGCTCGACCCTATCGTCATCGACGAATGGAATCTCCTGGCCTACCGTGAGGTCGACGAGCTGACGAAGATGGGTGTCCCGGGCGTCTGGACCCAAGGCTTCTACGACGGCTGGGCCCCCAACTACGCCTTTTACGCGGCCAACGGTCACAATTCCATAGGCCGGTTCTACGAGACCGAGGGCGCGGGCGACGGCTCGACCCGCGTCATCTCGGCGTCCGGCGACCGGACCTGGTTCCGGCCCAACCCGCCTCTCCGCCAGACCCTCTGGTCGATCCGCAACAACGTCAACCTCCAGCAGAGCGGCGTCCTCATCGGCATGAACCACGTCGCCTCGCTCAAGGACAAGTTCCTGGAGAATTTCCTCCTCAAGGGCAAGCGCTCCGTGGCCAAGGCCCGGAACGAAGGCCCCGCGGCCTACGTCTTCCCCGGCGACGACCCGCGCCCCGGGCAGGCGGCCCGGCTTCTTCGCGGGCTCCAGGCCCAGGGCGTCGAGGTCAGCAGGGCGGACAAAGCCTTCAAGGTCAAGGACGCCGAGTATCCGGCCGGGAGCTACGTCGTCCGCATGGACCAGCCCTATTCGCGCATGGCCGACATGATGCTCGACAGACAATATTTCAACGTCAAGGACCCCCAGCCGTATGACGACGTCGGTTGGACGCTCGGTCCCCTCCACAACGTCAAGACCGTCCGGGTCGACGACGTCGCCGTCCTCGACGCGCCGATGACGCTCGTCAAGGGCGATGTCATGGCTCCCGGGGGGCTGTCGCGCCTCGCGAAAGGAACGGCCCAGGCCTATCTCATCAACCATAACGCCGACAACATTCTGGCCACGTTCCGGTTCGCCCACCGGGACCTCAAGATCCAGGCTGCCGAGAAGGAGTTCGAGGCCCAGGGCAGGAAGTTCCGGGCCGGAACGTTCATTCTCAAGCCGGCCGATAACGGCGCGAACCTCGAAGCGGCGCTCGACGCGGCGGGGAAAGAATACGGCTTCGCCGTTATCGCCGCAGCGGCCGTCCCCGCCGTCCCGACGCACGATGTCCTCGCCCCGCGCGTCGCGCTCGTGCACACCTGGCAGAACACCCAGACCGAAGGGTGGGTCAGGATCGCGCTCGACGAGTGCGGCATCCCCTACGATTACGTCTCCGTCCACGCCGTCCGCGACAACTCGAAGCTCCGCGACAAATACGACGTCATCCTCTTCGGACCGTCCTCACCCGACGCGTTCAGCATCGTCAACGGCGTCATCGGCGACAAGCCGCTGCCGTGGAAGAAGACCGACCTCACCCCGAACATCGGCGTCGAGGACTCGACCGACGACATGCGCGGCGGCATCGAGCTCGATGGCGTCCTCCACCTGCGCGACTTCGTCAAGGAAGGCGGCGTCTTCATCACGCTGAGCAACAGCTCCGCGCTCCCGATCCAATTCGGGCTGGCCCGGGGCCTCGCGATCCGCGATACGCCCAACCTCTGGGCCCGGGGCGGCGTCTATAAAGCCGAGGTCGGCGACAAAGCGAGCCCGCTCGTCTACGGCTACGACGACACCCTGGGCATCTACTTCAGCCAGTCGCCTGTCTTCGCCATGGGCGGGATGAACGGCCGGGCCATGGGCCAGATGCCGGGAATGGGTGGGTCCTTCGGCCGGGTCTCGGGCCGCGGGACCGCGAGCGACCCGGACATTCCTCAGGGGAGGGCCCGGGACCTCGGCCGGCAGACCTTGGAGGAGTTCCGAAAGGCCCAAAAGGACGCGCCGCAGCAGCCGGCCGAGGAAGGCCCGCGCCCGGCCACCACTATCGTCCGGCCCCGATATGTGCTGAGTTTCGCCCGGAACGCGGCCGAACTGCTCATAAGCGGCGGCCTCGCCGCGGGCGAGGAGCTGGCCGGCTCTCCGGCGCTCGCCGACGTCACGCTCGGCAAGGGCCATGTGGTCCTTTTCAGCTTCAACCCGATGTGGCGCAGCCAGACGCAAGGCTCCTACTTCCTGGTCTTCAACGCCCTGCTCAATTGGAAGAACCTGGACGCCAAGGGGAAATAGCCCAGGCGTTATGTAACGGTTCAAGGGCGTCGAAGGGGCCTGCGGAGCCGTCCCGAGGAACGAAGTCCGAAGGGTAAACGTGTATAATATGGAGACTTAATGATGATTTGGAGGCATTCATGAAGAAAACCATTCGTACAACAGCGACGGCACTCTTAGCTCTGGCCTGCCTGGCGACAGTGGCCATGCCTGCGGCCGCCCAGGACAAGCCCGTGGACATGAAAAAGCTCATCGCCGACATCATCGGCGATTATGACTTCGCCATCCAGGGGGAGTCGATGATCGTCCAGTTCACCGAGAGCGGTGGTAAGCTTTTCGGCGCCCCCGTCGGAGAGGCGCCCGAGGAGCTGACGGCCGTCGAGGGGAAACCCCTCTGTTTCGGCGTCACCGTGGCGGAGAACGGCCAGTACTACGAGCTTCAGTTCGTCCGCAACGACCAGGGCGTCATCGACAAATGCGTCATGAACGCGATGGGCATGACCGTCGAGGGGATAAAGATCATCAAATAGGCCGTTCCCATGTTCAGAGCGTCGGATTTGAAGAAGGGCGACGTCGTCAAGATCGAGGGCGACCCTCACATCGTCGAGACGATCAAGGTCCAATCGCCTTCGGCCCGCGGGGCCGTCACCCTTTACAAGATCCGCTTCCGCAACCTGACGTCGAAGCGCAAGATCGACCAGGCCCTGCGCGGCGACGACGTCCTGGCCGAGGCCGATTTCGAGAGGCGGCCGGTCCAGTACCTGTTCGGCGACGCGTCGAGCATCACCTTCATGGACCTGCAGGACTACGGCCAGTTCGCGCTGACGAAGGACGAGATCGAAGAAGAGTGGCCATATCTCTCCGAGGGCGTCGAAGGTCTGATCGCCATCTCGTCCGAGGGCCGCGTCCTCGGCCTGGAGATCCCGACCTTCATCAACCTGGAGATCGTGGACACCCGGCCGTCCGTGAAGGGTGGGTCGGTCACGGCGCGGACGAAACCGGCCACGCTGTCGACCGGGTTGGTCGTCCAGGTCCCCGAATACATGGCGACCGGCGAAGTCATCCGCATCGACACCCGCACGGGCGAATACGTGTCCAAGGCCTGAGCGGGGATCCGTCCCGTTGCTCGTTTTAACGGCCGTCGCCGCGCGATATCATGAAAAACAGCGGCTATAGTTATCCCGATCGTATCCTCAAGAAGGACGAAGGCGTCTCGGTTGCGGCCTTCTATTCGGTTCATTACACCCACTCGGCCGGGGATGTCTGGCGGCAGCGGATCCAGGCGGGACAGGTCCTGCTCAACGGGCGGCCGGCATCGCCGGATGAAAAATTGACCCCAGGCGACCGCCTCGTTTACCATCGCCTTCCCTGGGAAGAGCCCGAGGCTCCAACCGATTTCATGACCCTGTTCGAAGACGGAGACGTCCTGGTGTTGGCGAAACCTTCCGGGTTGCCCGTTCTTCCCGGGGGCTTCTTTTTGGAAAACACCCTGCTCTACCTGGTGCGGCAACGCCATGGGACCGAATGTTCGCCGCTTCACCGGCTCGGCCGCGGTACCTCCGGGGCCATTCTCTTCACCCGCAACCCTCGCGCCGCGAGGCTGTTGACGACGGCCATGAAGGAAAGACGGATCCGCAAAGTGTATCTGGCCGTGGCCTCCGGGACCGCGATGCCTGACACCTTCACGGTCGACGCGCCCATCGGGCCTGTCCCGTATCGGCGTCCGGCCACCGTCCACGCGTATCGCCCCGACGGTCGGCCATCGATAAGCCACGTCCGGGTTATCCGCCGCCTCCCCGAGGATAACGCGACGCTTCTCGAAGTGACGATCCCCACGGGGCGTCCCCATCAGATCCGGATCCACCTCAGCTACGCGGGGTTCCCGCTGGCGGGAGATCCGCTTTATCAGGTGGGCGGAATTCCCCGTGCTGACGCCGGCGATGACGAGTGGGCCGCGACGCCCGGCGGAACAGGATACCGCCTGCATTCGTGGAAGCTCCGGTTTCCCCATCCGGCGACAGGCGAAGACGTGGAGGTCGTTTGTCCTCCGCCCTCAATCCCCGCCTGGCGGCACCTGTCCTTAGGGACCTATCCCTGACCTTCCTCTAGCCGGGTCTTTCCCGTCGGTTATAAAATTCCGTTCACTCGGAAAAAAACCAAGGCCGGGTTATCATTGGCCCCGAAGCGGATATCCTTAAACTGAGGGTATTGCTCCCGGATCATTCGGATCTTCTCCTCATCTTCTATGACAAACACCAGCCCATTTTCATAGGTTCCGACGATGGTTTCGAAGCGGATGGAGGCGGAAGTGCTCGTTGCGGTCCCGATGACATCCAGGAGAGGGAAAACAACGATTTTCTTATGATCAATGTCCATCAGCCAAAAGTTCACTTCGTTTCTTTTCCGGACGATCTCGGTTAAGTAAACGATCCCGTCAAAACTGTATACGTCATTGAAACGATGGATATTATCCCTGATATGGGATCGGTCATCCTCGACGAAGTGTTCCTTTTTCCAAACGGAATCCAGCCTCCCGTTATCATTGGGAAAGACAATCCGCTGAGTTTGATCCGCGCCAGGGTCGTAAATATTGAGAGCGAGATCATAGATATCCGTAAAAATGATCTGTTCCTTCCAAGCCGCGACACTGCTTCTTGGGAGAAGTCTATAAGTGTTCAGCCGCGGGTCAAAGCGGGATACCCCTCCTTGTTCGGCGAGGTCCAGATCATACACTTTTATAGCAGGACCCAGGCCGCTCGAGGAGTCCCTGATTCCGAAGATCCGTGCGTAGAGCCTGTCTTTGACAATTTTGATATCCCCAGGGAAATAACTTATCGATGTCTCTTTTTCAAATTCACCGGCCTGGCTGTAGCGAATGATCTTCGTATCTGAAATGAGATAAACCCGTGAATCCTTATCGATATCAAACGCCATCAAGGAGCCATGCTCTCCCGGCCCCTGTCCAGGCCGCCCATAGTGCGATAAATATTTACCGGACTCATCGAATCGCAGGACAGTCCCCTGAGATGCGAGATCAGCCACATAGATGTCTCCGTTCTTGTTGAACGCGATTTGGCTGACTTCAGCGATTGACGAATCATCCGTCAATTCCGGGACGACGATCTTTTCGATGACCCCAAACCGGAATAAATCTCCGATGCTTCTCTTTGTGATCGTAAAATCGCCGGCCCTCAGCGCGTGCGGGGCCTTGCTGTTCCGGCATGCGCAGGTCATGACGAGCATTGAAAGGAGGATGAACGCCGACGTTCTATTCCTGCTGATCACGCCTGCCCCCCCGGTTCCCGCGTTCACGGGATGTCACTTCTCTTCGAGGTCGTAGTAGTAGTCGAGCCCGGTGTGGTGGATGAGGTCCTCCCGCTTCAGGTAGCGAAGGGTGTTCAGGAGCTTGCTTCGCTGGTCGAACAAGTCGTTCTCGGCATAGAGCCCTTCGCGGACCATGGGGCTCTTCCAGTAGAAGGACAGCCATTCCTGGATGCCGTGCATCCCGGCCCGCGCAGCCAGGTCGGTGAATAGGACGAGATCGAGCACGACGGGAGCGGCCAGGATGGAATCGCGGCAGAGGAAGTTGACCTTGATCTGCATCGGGTAGTCCATCCAGCCGAAGATGTCGATGTTGTCCCAGGACTCCTTGTTGTCGCCCCGGGGGGGATAATAGTTGATGTTGACCTTGTGGTAGAAGGAGCCGTAGAGTTCGGGATAGAGGTCCGGCCGCAGGATGGTGTCGAGGACGCCGAGCTTGGTGATCTCCTTGGAGCGGAACGACTCGGGGTCGTCCAGGACCTCGCCGTCCCGGTTGCCGAGGATGTTGGTCGAGAACCAGCCCTCGATCCCGAGGAGGCGGGCCGCGAGACCCGGCGCCAGGATGGTCTTCATCAGGGTCTGTCCGGTCTTGAAATCCTTCCCGGCCAAGGGGACGCGCTTTTCGGCGGACAGCTCGAGCAGGGCCGGACAATCCGCGGTGATGTGAGGGGCGCCGTTGATGAAGGGGAGGCCCATCTTCAGCGCGGCGTAGGCGTAGATCTGGCTGGGGCTGATGTCCGGGGAACTCGTCTTGAGCCCCTGCTCGAAGTCCTTGAGGGAGGCGTGGACCGGACGGACATCATGGTAGGCCTCGGTCGACGCCGTCCAGCACATGACCAGCCGCGACGTCCCGTGCCGGGTGCGGAAACCGTCGATGTCCTTCATCAGCATCTCCGCCAGGTCCATCTTCGTGCCGCCCTTCTTGACGTTCGGGCCGTCGAGGTTGTGGACGAACTTCCGGTCGAAAACGGCGGGCATGGGCTCGACCGCCTCGAGCTCGTCCTTGACAAGGTCGAGGTGTTCCGGCCTCAGGACATTGGCTTTAGCCGCCGCCGCGTAGGCGGAGTCGGGGAAGATGTCCCATCCGCCGAAGACCATGTCGGGGAGGTCCGCCAGGCCGATGAAGTCCTTGATGAGCTCGACCCGGTTCTCGGTCCTCTTCCCCAGCCGGATCTTGCCGATCTGGGTCAGCGAGCCGATGGGCCGGGCCAATCCCCTGCGGGCGGCGAACACTCCTGTCAGAAAGGTCGAGGCCACGGCCCCGATGCCAGGCATGAGAACGCCGAGTTTGCCCCGGGCGGGCGGGATGTCATTCCCTCTGAGGATCTCTGTCATGGGGTCGTCTCCTGTGGGCTATCAAGCGTCCCGGGCGGGCAGTTCCGCCGGTCTCTTGATGACCCAGAACCGGATGAAGCGGTAGGGGATGTTGAGGACGGGTATGCAAAGCAGGATGGGGATCAGCAGGTCCAGCCGATCGAGCAGCGAGAAGGCCAGGATGCCCAGGTAGATGAGGCCCCGGTGGTCGCCGCTGGCTCCCGACCCCGACTGCCGGTTCCAGTACTCCCTCTCCAGATAATAGAGGAGGATCTGCAACATGTAAGCGGCCAGCCCGAGGAGGCTCAGGATGTAGAAACCGAGCCTGCCCGACTGATAATAGTAGCCCGTCACCATGGCGCCGAGGACGGCGAAATCGGTGACCCGGTCGAGATACAGATCGAGATAGGCGCCGTGTCTCGTGCACAACCCCTTGGATCGCGCCAGCATGCCGTCCGCGCCGTCGAGGATGGTGCCGGCGTAGATCAGGACCGCGGCGATGATGAAACTGCGGTGATCGCCCCCCAGAAAAAAGAACGCTCCGGCCAATCCCAGAACGAACGCCGCGACCGTGAGGTGGTTCGGCCGGAGGTTCGTCCTCAGTGCCCCCCGGACGATCAGGGAGGCGATGGGGCGGTTGATGAGGCGGTCGACCTGAACGAATTTGGGGATACGGGTGGGTGGGGACGTCTTCAGGGATCTTTTGAAATCGAATTCCGGTCCCTCGTTTTGTCGGACTTCCATGAAGTCCATTATACGCCTTGTCTCCAGACTGTTGCCAATCGCGTTCGTGTCCTTGCCGGCCCTGGGGCCTTGTTCTATAATGACCATCTTGTCGGGGTGAACAAAGGCAGTAAATTCGATGAGCCGTAGGATCTTACCGTTTTCTCCGGCCCGCTGGGGCCGCTTGTTCAGCCGCCTCAATTTTCGCCGTGCCGAAGAATGCCGCGTCATCCTCCGCTGGCTTGACGCCCGTCCGGGAGAGCGCATCCTCGACATCGGCTGCGGCGACGGATATTACGATTGGCGTATCTCCCGGTCGGGGGCGCATGTCACGGGGATCGACCTGCATGAGGAGCGGCTGGCATTCGCCCGCCGGCATTACGAAGGGGATCGGGTGGAGTTCCTTTCGCTGGACGCCGAACGGGCCGACTTCCCGGCAGGATCGTTCGACAAGGCCCTGAGCTTGTGCGTCATGGAGCATCTCGGCGGCGACGAACGGGTCCTGGCCAACGTCTCCCGGGCCATGAAGCCGGGTGGATGTTTGACCTTCTCGGCCGACAGTCTGTCGAATGACGGGATCACGCCGGAAGAGCGGGAGCACCACCGGCGGCGCTACGCGGTGAACACGTTCTATACGACGGACATCGTGCGCGACAAGCTTTCCCGGGCGGGTTTCGAGATCGAAGAGACGCGGTATGTCCTGTCTTCTCCCCGTGCCTTGAAGCTCGTCCGGCTATCCTGGAAGCTCGACGACCTCCCCTCGGTTCTCGTGCCCCTGCGGGTTCTGGGCTACATCGCGCTGGGCGCGGCTTGGAAGGCCTCCACCGTATTCCGCGGGAGAAAGGCGGGGCGGCCGGCGGCGAAAGGGCTGACCCTTCTTGTCCGGGCCAGGAAGCGGGCCGCATGAGGAGGCGGGCCGGGATGCGCCCCGCGTCTCCGGACGGAAGCCTGAAATGCGTCATCATCGCCGCCGGGCGGGGGAGCCGCCTAGCCGACAAGGCGCCGAGCAAGCCGCTCTTGAAGGTCGCCGGCAAGCCTCTGATCGGCCGGGCCATTGAGGCGGCGCGCGCGGCCGGCGTCCGGGAGTTCATCGTGGTGACGGGCTACGCCGGAGACGAGGTCGAGAAGTACCTCGAAGCCAAGGCCGTCGAAGACGGGATCTCGATCGCCGCCGTCCGGAACGAGGAGTGGGAGAAGGACAACGGACTTTCGGTCCTTAAGGCCAAGGGCCTTTCCGGCGGGCGGTTCTTCCTCATGATGGCCGACCACATCGTCGACGGCCGGCTTCTCGACGAGTTGAGGCGCCAACCCATCGGGGACGATGAGGTCATCCTGGCCGTGGACACGCGGATCGCGGGCCATCCCTTCGTGGACCTCGACGACGTGACCCGGGTTCGGCACGAAGACAGCCGGATCGCCGCCATCGGCAAGAACATCCCCTCTTATACCGCCTTCGACACCGGGTTCTTCCTCTGCACCCCGGCCCTGTTCGCGGCGCTCGAGGACAGTCGGCGGCGCGGCGATCTTTCTCTCTCCGGCGGGATCCGGGCTTTGGCCGAAAAGGGCAAAGCGAGGACCTGGGAGATCGGAGACATGTTCTGGATCGACGTCGACGATGAGCGGGCGCTCAAGAAGGCCGAAGAGGCCATCGCCGCCGGTCGGGCGGTGGGCGTCAGCGGCCGCGGCTGCGTCCGAAGCTCCCTTTTGTCCTGGAAGAGGACACGGGCGGTCCTGTCCGTAGCCGGCCTCCTGCTTTTAACCTACCTGGTCGCGAAGGTCGGGACGGGGACCGTTCTCGTCCAATTGGCGCGTTTCGGCCCCTGGTCCCTCGTCATCGTCGCCCTCGCCCTGGCCTGGCTCTTCGTCCAGGCTTGCGCCTGGCACATCATCCTGACCACCCATTTTCGGCCGGTCCCGCTTCTCCGCCTTTTCCGGGCCAAGGTCATCAGTGACGCCCTGAACACCCTCATCCCCTCGGCCAGCGTCGGCGGCGACGCGGCCCGGGCCTTCATGCTCCGGAAACACGTCCCCTTAAAGGAGGGCATCCCGGGGGTCCTGGTCGACAAGACCCTCGAGTTCTCCGCCTCTATTTTTTTCCTGATGACGGGCTTCCTCCTCAGCCTCCTCTTTCTCGACCTCCCCGGGTGGATGACCGGGGCGGCCGTGGCCTGCCTGGGAGCCACCATCGTCGGCATCGTCCTTCTCGTCGCTCTCCAGATGAAGGGTGTTTTCTGGACCCTGGGCAAGATCTCGAAGGTCGTTCCGAAGGTCCGGCGTTTCGCCGCGACGCGGGAAATTCAGCTCAAAGACCTCGACGAGAGCCTGCGGTTCGTCTACAGGAACCTCAAGCCTGGGACGGCCCTGGCGGCAGTCCTGCATTATTTTGCCCGCCTGCTCGGGGTCCTCGAGGTGTTCGTCATCTTCCGGGTGCTCGGCGCCCCGGCCTCGCTGATCCAGGCGTTCTTCACGGCGACCGGGGTCACGATCGTCAACACGGCCTTCTTTGTCGTTCCCGGGCATTTCGGGGTCATGGAAAGCGCCCATGTCCTGATCGTCCGGAGCCTGGGCTTCACCGCGGCGTTGGGGCTCAGCGTGGGCGTCATCCGCAGGATCCGCAAGCTGGCCACCATCGCCGTGGCCCTCGTCGTTTTCGCCCTGAGTCGAGAGAAAGCCTGATGTAATGCTAGTTTACGGCCCGGCCGGTCCTCTCGGGGAGGTTCTTGGCATGCTACTTGCTGACATCTGTCGTGGTGATGATAGCTTTGAGGAGAGCCCTTGACCCAGCGCCGCAAAGAGAGACCTCACCGCGTCCGTCAACGACCGGCGGCGTCCTCGATCACGGAGTTATGAATGGCCACGGATTACAAGCGGATCATCCAAAACCTCTTTGATTTTTTCGACCTCTCCGGCCGGACCATTGTGGCGGTCGGCGCGGGGGGAGGCCAGTTCCTGGAGTATGGCCGGTTGGCCGCGAAGGTCATCGCCGTCGACCAGGACGCCGAGGCCCTGGGGGTGCTCCGAGAGAAATTGGCGCAGGCCGGCCTCGCGGACAAGTTCGCCCTAGTCCAGTCCGCGTTCCTGGATTTCCAGGAAAAGGCGGATGTCGTCCTCTTCGAATTCTGCCTCCACGAGATGCCCGACCCGTCGGCCGCCCTGGCCCATGCCCGGACCCTGGCCCCCGCCGTTGTCGTGATGGATCACTGGCCCGGCTCCGAATGGGCTTTCATGGCCGCCGAAGAGGATAAGGCGACGGAGGCCTGGGCATCGATCGTATCGTCCCGGCCCGAAAGAGTCGTTTCGTTCGAGGCCAGCCAGGTCTTCAGCGGCTTTGATGAGCTCTGGCAGAAGGTCCGTAGCCAGGGAGAAATATCACTGGCTCGGATCGAGAGGTTCAAGGGCCTCTCGGATATCTCGATCCCCATGAGCTATGGCTTCGCCCTGCTTATGGCGCCCTCGCCCGGGGAAAAAGCCTAGCCGGTCCGGCGCCGCCGTCAGGCCTTCCAGTCCGCCATGACCCGGCCGAAACAGGCGAGGCCGCTGGGGATGCAGGCGCCGTACCCCCCGCCCGGGAACGTCCAGGCCCCGGAGAGGTAGAGGTTCTTGATGGGCGTCGTCTGCGGGAAGCGCCGGTTCCCGGAGTTATCGACGGTCTGGTCCCAGCCATAGATCGCGCCCCGCGGATTGCTTGTGAAGCGGACGTTGGTCAAGGGAGTCGCGACCTCGATGACCTCGATGGCCTTCCGCAACCCGGGCAGGAGCGTTTTCTCCACCTTGTTGACCAGGATGTCGGCCAGGCGCATCTTCTCCTTGGCGTAGGCGTCCTTGTTGCCGTAGAAATAATCGGTCTCGAACTTCTTCCAGTAGTCGAAACCCTGGGTCGCGATGATGTTGAGGGTGTTCTTGCCCTTAGGCGAACAGCCCGGATAGAGGTTGTCGTAGACGGTCAGCCCGAAATCCGGATCGTCCGGCAGGCCCCCGGCCATGGCGGTCTTGTACTCGGCCTCGATGTCGTAGCCGGTGTGATAAAAGACCTCGCTCTCCTTGAGCCCGACCTTGCGGACGAGGTCCGTTTTGAGGCCCAGCCAGACCAGGAAGGTCGAATAGCTGATGGAGAGCTTGTCCATGCGCGCGAACAGGTCCTTGAGAAATTCCTTCTCGTCCATCATCCGGGTGAATGTGTCCAGGGCGTTGGCGTTGGAGATGACGGCCCGGGCGCGGTATTCCGCGCCGTCGCCGGTCCGGACGCCGTAGGCGGCGTGATCGCGGGTGAGGATCTTGTCGACCCGCGTGTTGAGCTTGATCTCGCCGCCGTTCTTCTTGATGAGGGCTGCGAAAGCGTCGCTGATCTTCTGCGAGGTGCCGACGGGATAGTAGCCGCCGCCCTCGAGATAGCCCATGAGAGGCATGGCGTAGTAGAAGGGCGAGAGCTTGGACGGCGGCAACCCGAAGTAACCCCACAGCCCCGAAATGACGGCCTTGAGCTTGGGGTTCTTGATGCGGTCGTCGGCCATGGCCCCCCAGGTCCGGCTGAAGTTCTTGAAGAGACGCGGGTACTTGGCGGGGAACGTGGACATATCGACCTGGCCGCCCGCGCGTGAAAGCTCGGCGACCTCGTCGGCAAGGCCCTTCATGTCGGCGAAGATACCGTCGATCGCCTGCGCGTCGTCGGGGAAGTTGTCCTTGAGGACTTTGATGTAGCCGGGGACGTTCATGTGGGGGACCCGGATGTCGTAGTCCGGATATATCGTCCGGTACAGGGTCTTATGGGGGACGAACATGACGTCCTGGATCTCCGGGAATCCCTGGATCAGGTTGGCGACACCGTCGCGCAGGCCGACCGTCGTCGAGTGGAGCGAGACGTCGAACGTGAAACCGCCCGGCCGCGTGAAGGCTGAGGCGTAACCGCCGGGGACGCTGTGCTGTTCGAGGACGAGGACCTTGTAACCCTGGCGGGCGAACGCGGCGGCCGCGCTGAGGCCGCCCAGGCCGGCGCCGATGACGACGGCGTCGAAAGTCCCCGGCGGGAGCTTGTCCTGCCCGCCGCGGGGAAAGGCGTTCCAGTCCCAAGCGAGGAGCGGCATTCCGGCCAGGAGCGATTTGAGAAAATCCCGTCTATCCCATGCGTTCGGCGACATCGTGATGCCTCCCTCGATATCCCTGTCTTGATCTGGCCCGAGTTTACAACTCGGGGCCAGGGGAGTCAATCCAAAGGAGGTTTCCGATCTCCCGGACGGGATGGGCCGGGCCATCGGGCGGCGAGAGCCGGTTGACATCGCGGGCGGGCGGAAATAGGATTTGGACGAGAGCGGAGCCGAAACGGACACATGAAAAACGGAAAGACGAGAACGCGAACCCTGAGGGCGGCGGCCGTTATCCTGTCCGCGGCCCTCGTCGTCCTCGCCGCCGCCGTGTCCACCGGCGGGCGCGCTCCCCTGCGCTTCGCCTGGCTTAGCGACACCCACGTCGGCTCGGATCGGGGCGCTGACGACCTGCGTGCCTCCGTCTCGGATATCAACTCACAGGCGGGCCTGTCATTCGTTTTGGTGACGGGGGACATCACCGAAATGGGATCCTACGCGAATTTCCGTTTAGCCAAGGACATCCTCGACGGCCTCCACCTTCCCTATCACATCATCCCCGGCAATCACGACACGAAATGGTCGGGATCGGGCGGCTCGGAATTCCCGCGGCTCTGGGGCGCCGACCACTTCGCATTCACGAGCGGCGGCTTCCGGTTCATCGGGCTCTCTCAAGGGCCCATCCTGAAAATGGGCGACGGCCACTGGGCGCCCCAGGACGTCCGCTGGCTGGAGGGGCTCCTCGCCGGGCCGGGCGGGGCGACGAAACCGACCTTCTTCGTCAGCCACTATCCACTTGATGAGAGCATCGCCAACTGGTACGTCGTCCTGGACAAGCTGAAAACGATCCCTACGGTCGCGGTTTTGGTCGGGCACGGTCATCAGAACCGCGCCATGGATTTCGAAGGCCTGCGAGGAGTCATGGGCCGTTCCGCGCTGGGCACCAAGGACACCACCCCAGGATACACCGTCGTCGAGATCAGCGCGAAGGCGGTGACTTTTGCCGAACGGACCGCGGGCAAGACGCGCGCCCCGTGGCATCGAATCGAGCTCGAGAAGGGCGGTCTCCCCATTGTAGCGGCGGCCAAGCCCGCCGGCGGCGCACGCGGCCCCGGGACGGCGACGGGCTCATTGCCTCGCCCCGATTTCGGCGTCAACGACTCTTATCCTCATGTCCGGGTGCGCTGGCGCTTCGACGCGGGCTGGACCATCGCGTCCTCGGCCGCCGCCGCCGGCGAGACGGTCGTCTTCGGCGACGCCTCGGGGGCCGTGCGCGCCCTTCGCATCGCCGACGGCAGCATCGCCTGGGAGTTCAAGACGGACGAGCCGGTCTATTCGACTCCCGCTTTCAGCAGCAGCCGGGTCGTCTTCGGGAGCACGGACGGGTCGATCTACGCCCTTGATTCCAGGGCCGGAACGCTCGTCTGGAAGATCTTGACGGGAGGACCCGTCGTCGCCTGCCCGCGCATCGACGGCGGTGTCGTCTTTATCGGCTCGAGCGACCACGTCTTCCGGGCCGTCGAATTGGCCACCGGCCGGCTTGTTTGGAGCTATGACGGGATCGAGGGGTTCGTGGAAACGAAACCGCTGGTCTCCGACGACAGGGTCGTTTTTGGCGCCTGGGACGGTTGTCTTTACGCCCTCGACAGGAAGACCGGCAAGCTCGTCTGGAAATGGCGGGGGGATAAGCCGAGCCCGTATTATTCTCCGGCCGCCTGCTGGCCGGTCGCGGCGAACGGGCGTATTTTCATCGTCACCCCGGAGCCCTGGATGACGGCCATAGACCTGGCCGCGGGAAGGGAGCTCTGGGGCACCGACAATTGGGCCGTCCGCGAATCGATCGGGCTCTCGGAAGACGGCCAGCGTGTCTATGTCCGGACGACCGAGGACATCATCGCCGCGATATCGACTTCCGCCGACGGCTCGGAAGCCCTGTGGGAGGCCAACGGCGGATTCGGCTATGATATCAACTCGGCCCAGCTCGTGGAGAAGGACGGTGTCGTTTTCTACGGGACGAAGAACGGTCTGCTCCTGGCCCTCGATGCCGCAACGGGGGCCGTCAAATGGAAGCACCGGGTCGGCGTCGCACTTCTCAACACGGTGACGGCCCTCAGCGGCAGGGAAGTGGTCGTCACCGACTTCGATGGCCGCGTCTCCCTCGTCGTCTTGGACCGATGATCCTTCCCGCGGCCGCCCGCCGACTCGATTGATGATATAATCCGGATGGCCCGGCCATGAAGAAGACGCTCAGGAAGATCCTCCGCATCGGGGCGATCGCCGCCGGATTCTCCGTCCTTGTCATCGTCGCCGCGGCCCTCTTCTTGATCTTCGACAAGCCGCTCGTCAGGAACCTCCTCCAAAGCCAGCTCGCGAGAAGGGCCGGGATGACGGTCCGCATCGGCAAGCTCGATTACTCGCTCTCACCCTTCCGCCTGACCGTCGACGCGCTCGAGCTCGGCCAGGAGACCGCCTTCCAGAAGCTGGACGTCTCCCTGAAACGCCTCGAGGCCAGAGGGAGCTTTTGGAAGTTCGTCCGCGGCAAGAATCCGGCGTTCGAAGCGATCGAGGCCGACGGCGTCGTCTTCCGCCTGGAGCAAAAGGCCGTTTCCGAGGAACCGTTGGACATCGAAGCGATCCTCCTCCAAGCATCGGACACATTGGCCTGGGCCAAGCGGATCTCGATCGTGAACGCCAGCTTGTCCCTCTTTTTGGCCTCACGGGAGACGAGCTTGGAGAACTTCGATATCTCCCTGGCGGCCGGGAACACCTTCGGTGAAGTCGCCTATGCCATCGGACGCTGCGATGTCGCCGTCACTGACAAGGGCGGGGCCTACAGCCTGACAAGCGGCCTGAGCTCGTCGGGCACCCTCCGGCTGGCTTCGCCTTTCGGCCTCGACGCCGCGTTTTCGTTCAGCTCGCCGCGGTTCACGGCGGGCGGCATCGAAGACGGGTTGGCCGGTGTCGCCATCGAGACGACGGCCCGGTTCGACATGGGCGCGAAGCAGCTTGCCCTCTCCCGGCTCAAGGTCTCCGTCCCCGGCCTCTTGGATATCGACGGGAAGGCCGCGGGGACGTTCAGCCACAGCGTTTTTCTCGAAGCCGAAGCCAAAGTCCGGCTCGACAAGCTCGAGAACCTGGCCGTCCTCCTCGGGCCCCGTCTGCCCGCGGAGTTCCGAAGCGCCAAGCTCCGGGGCCGGGCGGAGCTTTCGGGCACGTACGTGATCCACCGTTCGAGCCAGGAGACCAACGACAGCCTTGCCGGCTCCCTCGCCCTGGAGGGCGTGGAATTGGATTACGCCCTCGGCGGGACTCCTCTCCATGTCAAACTTTCCGGCCGGGTTGACGCGTCCGGGCCTTTGAGCGACCTGCGCCTCGCGGCCGACATCCGGTCGTCCGTCGGCAAAGTCGCTCTGAGCTCACTCTCCGCCGGCGGCTCAGACATCCACCTCGTCGCGGCCGCCACCAAGGGAACCGCGGACATCTCCCGGCTCACGGCCACGATCAAGGACTTCGATCTCGACGTCGCCGCCGGCAAGAAGCTCTCCTTCGACAAGGTCACCGTTGCCGGTAAGTCGCGCTTGGACCTCGGCCGGAAAACCGTGGCCTTCGATTCGCTCGAAATCCGGTTCCCCGGCATCACCCCGCTCTCCGTAACGGGACGCTACGGGTTGGGGAAAGCGGGCGCGGCTCAGGTCAAGCTCATTGGCCGCGGCCTGGACCTTCCGGCCCTTCGCGGGCTCGCTTCGCCGTTCATCCCCGAGGGCCTTTCGGGTTGGGACATCGGCGGCACGGCCGACCTCTCGATCGAAGCCGCCCGCCCGGCCCCTTCGGGGGAAAACCTGGGCTTCTCGGGGACCGTTTCCCTGGCCCAGTTCCGGTTCAACGATCCGTCGTTCACGATCGCCGGCGAAGGGCTCGATCCCGTGCTGAAGATCGAAGGCGTCTATGGCGCTTCGAAGGGGATCTCTTTCACCGGAGCTCTCGACATCGGTCAGGGTGAATCGCTGTGGAAAGCGGTCTACATCTCCTGGAACAAGCACCCTCTCAGACTGAACGTCGGCGGCAGCTACGACCCCGGCTCGGGCGGGGTGGACGGCCTCGCCGCCCGCTTCCTGTTGCCGACGATCGGTGAAGTCAATGTCGCCGGCTCGGTCACGACAAGACCCGCTCCGTCGTTCGACCTGCGCATGGGAGCGCGCTTGAGCCTCGGGCCGCTCTATCCCATCTTCACCCAAACCGGCGCCTCCGAGGAAGCTCGGACGATACTCGAGGGCATGCTCGGAGCGGATGTCCGCGTCCGCGGGGAAGGAGATGCGCTCTCGGTCGCGGGCAAGGTGACCCTCGCCGATACCAATCTCGAACGCCCCGGGTCCAAAACCCTCCTTCTCGGCGTCACTGCCGACCTCCCCATCCGCTACCAAACGGGAGCGGGCGCGGCGACTTCGTCGGAAAGCCCGCTTTCCGAGGAAGGCTTTCTCCGTATCGGGGAATTCCAGCATCCCTTGCTGACGCTCAAATCCGTGGCCTTGGCCCTCCGCGTCGGGACGAACGCTTTCGCCATCGAGCCCCTCGCCCTGGAGCTTTTCGGCGGCCAGCTCGAGCTCGGCCGGACGACCGTCCGCTTCGACCCGCAGAACGGCTCCTTCCGGGGCGTCGGCTCCCTGGCCCTCCGCGAGATCGACATTTCCCGCTTTCCCATCCAATCGCCCCAGTTCAAGCTGACCGGCAAGATCCGGGCCGAGTTCCCCCGCCTCGACATCAATTCCAAGAACATCGCCATCTCCGGTCGCGGTGAGGCCGACGTCTTCGGCGGCAAGATCGTCCTGAGGGACCTGGCCGTTACCAACCCGTTCGCCCCGGGGCGCTCGATCTCGCTCAATATCGACCTCGTCGACCTCGACCTGAAGAAGCTGACCGACGAGGTCCCGTTCGGAGAAGTGACCGGCATCGTCGACGGCGAGATCCGCGATCTGGTCATCACCTACAATCAACCCGAGAGATTCGACTTCCGGCTCGAATCCGTGCCCCGCAAGGGGGTGGCGCAGACGTTCAGCCTCAAGGCCGTGGATAACCTGACGGTGCTCAGTTCCGGCCAGCAGGCGTCCGGCGGGACGGGCGGCTTCTGGATGAGCCTCATCAAGGGCTTCCGTTATCAAAAGCTGGGCCTCGTCAGCACGCTCCGTAACGACACCTTCACCCTCAACGGCACGATCCACGAGGGCGGGATCGAATACCTGGTGAAGAAACCGGCGCTTTTTGGTATAAGTGTCATTAATAGAGAACCGGACAAGGTGATCAGCTTCAAGGAAATGACGAACCGGCTCAAGCGGGTCGGTCAGCCCGGAAAATAACGCCGTATGGGAAGGAGAATGATGACATGAAGAAACGATACGCCCTGGGAACGGTCGCCGTCGCGGGCCTCGTCTTTATCCTGGCTTGCATCACGGTCAACATCTATTTCCCGGAAGCGACGGTCAAGCAGGCGGCCGCGGAGATCGTCGACGAGATCCGTAAGAAAGACGCGGAGAAGACGGGCCAAGACGCCATCAAGAAGCTGACGTCGCTCCAAGGGCCCGCCACATTCTCCTTCGTCCCCGCCGCCTACGCGCAGGAAGTGACGAACGTCTCGACGCCGGCCATCCGGGCCCTCAAGGAATCCATGAAGACGCGCTTCGCCGCGCTCAAGCCCTACTACGACGGCGGCAATGTCGGCGAAATGAACAAGGGGATGGTCGACGTCCGGGACGAAGCCGGCCTCAACCTCCAGGCCAAGGCGGCCCTGAGGAACCTGGTCAAGGACGAGAACGGCGACCGGACGAAACTCTACGCGGAAGTGGCCAAGGCCCTCAACATCGAGGCCAGCCAGGTCGAGCGGATCCAGAAGATCTTCGCCGAAGAATGGATCAAGAACGCCTCCGTCGGCTGGTGGATCCAGCAGGAAGACGGTGTTTGGGTTAAAAAAAGCTGACCCGGAGCCGCGGCCCGGCCCGGGCCTCTCGCCCGGCGCCGGGCGCGCCCTTCTTGACATCGCTCAAGGGCTGGGATTACCATCGTCCCCTAAGAGCAAGGGTGTTTTTGCAGAACGCAAGGACGGATTTCTTTCCCCATGAGGTCCCCCATGAACATGCGCAAAGGTCGGGCGATCTTTGTCGTTCTAGGCTCCGTGGCCTTCATCGCTTCGGTCCGCGCCGGCCAGTATAGGGTCAAGACCGAGAGCGGCGTCACGATCGTCACGAACGGCAAAAAACCGGACCCGCCGAAGGGCGCGCCGACCAAACTGATCCTCGAGGAGATCTATACGGTCGGCGGCGGCGATGCGCCCGACATGTCATTCGTTGAGATCTCGAGCTTAGCCGTCCTCAAGGACGGCACGGCGTATGTCCTCGACACGAAGGACAGCCGGGTCAAGGTCTTCGACGCCAAGGGCAAATTCCTGCGGGCTTTCGGCAAAGCAGGCCAGGGGCCGGGGGAAATGAACCAGCCGGTGGGGATCCTCATCACGCCGGAGAATGAAGTCCTCGTCGAGGACGCCCTCAATCAGCGGCTGGCGGTTTTCGGCCTCGACGGAACGTTCAGCCGGCATATCTCCACGGCGAAAGCCCTGGGGCTATCCGGAATTCAGATGGACGGCCGTGGCTTGATCGTCGCCCGTTCCATGGGCCTCGGCGAGGCCGGCAAAATATCCATGGACGTCAAGACGTACGACAAGGACTTCAATCCGAAGGTCAAGCTGGCGTCTTTCGAGTTCCCGGTCTCCCTGCAGGCCAAGATCAATCCGTTCTCGGCGATGAACCTCCTTTATGCGCTCGACGGCCAAGGCCGCCTCTATTTCGGCAGTCAACCGGGCTATGAGATCAAGGTCCTTTCCCTCGAGGGAAAGCCCCTCAAGACGATCGGCCGGGAATATGACCAGGTCCCCATCACCAAAGAGGACAAAGACGAGATGCTCGGTCTCATCCCCAACGTCTCCGGCGTCAACGTCAGGGACATGATCCAGTTCCCGGAGCATTTCCCGCCCTTCGGCAATTTCGTCCTGGCCGACGAGGGTCGTCTTCTGGTGAGAACCTATGAAAAGGGACGAGCGAAAAAAGAGTATTATTGGGACGTTTTCGACGCCGAAGGCCGCTATATCGCCAAGGTTCCCATCGTCCACGAAATTCGGTTATGGCGGGACGGTAAGGCTTATTTTTTCGTGGAAGACGACGACGGATATAAAACCCTCAAGTGCTGCCGGGCCCGCTGGGAAAAGTAAGAAGGCCGGCGTTCGCGTCATCACTCGCCGGTCGGTGACGGCGAGAATGCGGCGCGCCTCGTCAGGGCCGGATGCTGAGGGTGATCTTGAAGACGCCGCGCTCCTCGAGGGGATAGAAGCGGCTGGCCGGGTCCCAGCGCCGTTCCCAGTTCTTCGAGTAGACGAGGTAGATCGTGTTTCCCGGAGAGACTTCCCAGCGGAAGCGGGTGTTGATGCCGAGCTCGTTCGAGTCGTCGTCGTACTGGATGTAGTTCATCAGCCCCAGCCGGGGCGTGAGGTAGAAATCGGCCTTGAACTGGTAGACGTTCTCCTTGAAGTTCCCCTGGGGGAGCCGGCCGCGGACGAAGTTGGCGTCGAGGCCCAATGTGGCGAAGCCCTTGAACTTGAGGTTGAAGCCGAGTTCGACGTCGTCGTAGTGCCCGGAATAGAACTGACCGAACTGCCATTCCAGGTCCGCTGACCAGGGCCTGTGGGATGCGGTCTCGAATTGGACGCCGAAGTTCGTGAACGTGTAGGCGCCCGGGGGCAGGACGACGCCGTCGGAGACTTCCCAATCCTCGCGGAGGAGATCGTAGTTGGGAACGATATTGAACTCAAAATGCTCGCCGCTCTCCGTCCGCAAGTTGAGCGGGGCGGTGAAAATGCGCCGCGTCTCGAGGACGCCCTGGAGGTCCCAGGTGAAGGAGAACCGGAGTTCGTAGAACAACTGCCTTACCAGGCGGCCGGCAAGCCCTTTCTCGGGCCTGGGCATGTAGTTGAGGCCCAGGTTGAAAACCTGGATGTTCTTCCGCGGCAGGAAGCCGGCGCCCGGATCAAGGGCGTCGCCGTAGGAGTTGTAGGTCGCGACGATGTCCCAGAGGTCGTTGGGGTAGTCGAGCCTGAAGCCGAACCCTTCATGCCTTCCCGCCGGATTCGCGTTCCAGTTGTAGACGAACCAGCCGCCGGCCAGGAAGTTCTTGTCCTTCATGAAACGCGAGGTCTGATAGACGAGGTCGAAACCGGCCAGCGAGTTCTTGGCGCCCGTCGGGCTGCCGTCCGTGAAGATCAGGCCGACCTTGCTCTCGGCGAAGATGTTCTGGGAGATACGGGCGGCGAGGAAATTCTCGGCGGGGAGGCCGTTGAGGGCGTTCGTCCGGACGTCGAGGACCTGGAGGTTGGTGTTCCCGAGCTTGCCGTAGGCCTTGGTTCCGAACGAAATGGGCACCTGTTGTCCTTCGTAGAGGCCGATCCTGCGGCTGAAGAACGGGGCGAAGCCGCCTTCCGCGCTCGTCGTCCCGAAGTTGAAGATCTCCGAGCCTTCGAGGAAGAAAGCGCGCTTCTCCGGAAAATAAAGAGGAAAACGGGTCAAGTTGGTCTGGCGCTCGTCGACCTCGGTTTCGGCGAAATCGGTGTTATAGCTGAATGCGCCCACGAAGTTGGGCGTGAAGTTCTTGTAGAGGTCGAACCCGCCGTCCCAGGTCCAATCCGCCGGCGAACCGGCCTCGTGGCTTTTCGAAGCGCTGGCCAGGCCGTAGGGCCGGAAGGTCAGGCCAAGACCCTGTCTGATCCCGCCGACGTCCTCGAGGGCGGCGGCTTCGGCGGGGTTGGTGAAGAAACAGTCGGCGCGCACGCCGGCCAGGCGGATCGTCTCCTGTTTTCTCGGGATCGTCCGCTCGACGTTCATGCCCCAGCGGGCGAGGCCGGGATTGAAGGAGATCGTCTTGAAGGGGATGGCGAGTTCCGCGCTCCATCCATCCTCCATCAGGCGGGCGCGGGCGTCCCAAATGCCGTCCCAGCTGAGGCTGGCGTGCTCTCCGAGGGCCAAGCCTTCGGTCCGGGCCCCGCGGGCGTTGACGACGAAGAGATAGGCGTTGCGCTTGTCCTGGAAGGGGTCGAGCAGGACGCGGATGGAGTCGTCTTCCTCGCCCTCCTCATCCCCGTCGTGGGCCATGGAATTGGCCGAGATCCGGCCGGGCTCGCTGTCGTAACTGTGAACGCCGATATAGAGATGGGAACCGTCATAGATGACGCGGAGCTCGGTCTTTTCTGAGGGCTCGGCGCCCGGTCGGGGGAAGACCATTTTGAATCCCGAAAAAACGGGAGCTTTCTGCCAGACTTCGTCGTCCAGGCGGCCGTCGAGGTTGGGGCCCTTCTCCACACGGACGGCCTTGATCGCGGTGACTGCGGACGGCGAGGATTGGGGCAGGGCAAAGGATAGGGGCAAGAGCGCGCTAAGGAAGAAGAAGGCGATCTTTTGTTTCATCGGGGCATCTTTCCAGTTTGGAGCGGCATTATACCAGAATCTGGAAAAGGCCGGGGCAGCTTGGCCAGGCCGGGGATTCGCAGGTCCGGGCTTACTTGATTCCGCTCTTCAGATCGCTCAGGCGGTCGCTCCCCTTTTCTTGCCGAAGCGCAGCTTCATGGTCAGGATCTTGTCGCTCGAAAAGACCCGGGCGGCGAAGACGACCAGCACGATGAAGACGACCAGCATGTAGGCGAGCCCGCCGAAGATCATGCCGTAGTTGCCGAGGTAGAGATTCTGCGACACGAGGAACGGATGCGAGAAAGGGATGGCCAGGATGAAGATCTTGACCGGCAGGGCGACCGTGTTGATGTCGGCGAAGAGGGACAGGAAATAGGGGATCATGACCATGAATATCAGCGGCATGATCATGTTCTGGGCGCTGCGGAAGTCCTCGGCCAAGACGCCCAAGATCATGGCCAGCGCCAGGGCGACCAGGATAGCCAGGAAGAGGGCCGCGCCGAGGATGAGATAGCCGGTCGTGTCGAAATAAAGGCCCAGCTGGCGCATGACGGCTCCGGACTGGGATGTCGCCGCTTGGAGCCTCTCGCCCCCGATCCCGCCCATGAAGCCCTGGAAACCGAACATGTAAACGCCGGCCGAGATCAGGCCGACGAGCCCGGCCGCGAGCATCTTGGCCGTGATGATCGAGGTCCGGCGGATGGGCACCGTCAGCAGGGTCTCCAGGGTCTTGTTCTGCTTCTCCATGGCCACGGCCGAGATGACCATCTGCGAAGAGTACATGACGATCATCATCAGGACGATGGGGATGAACATCGATTGGGATGAGACCATGCCGGCGATCTCGGAGGCCGAAGCCTCGGCCATCCGGTCATGGACGATGACGAAGTCCTTGCTCTTGATCGGGTTTTTGAGATTGGCCGGGTCGAGGCCGGGGAGCTTTTCCTTGAGAAAACTGTCGGAGAGGACGTTGTTGAGGGCGGTGATGACGCCGCGGACGATGGCCGAGCCGCGGGCGCCGATGAGGGAAAAGCTTCTCATGTAGGAATAAGTTTCGATCGGACTGGGCTTGAGGTCCTTGAGGGAATCCCCGAATCCGGGGGGGATGACCAGGAGGACCTTCGACTCGCCGCCGCGGACGATGTCGATCGCCTGCTCCTTCGTCTTCCCTTCGATCCGTTCGATCTTGAAGCGGGCCGACTCGAGGCCCGTGAGGATGGCCTGGGACGAGGCGGAGGCGTCCAGGTCGAGCGCCGAGATCGTCTGAACGCCGATGGCCTTCTGAACTTCCTTACGGCTCATCTGGCCGATGAAGTTGAAGAGCAGGATGGTGAACCCGAGGGAGACGACCAGCTGAATGGTTACCAGCTCCTTGATCTCTTTCTTGAGAAGGTTGAGGAATCTTTTCATCGGAGGGAACTCCTGAAGACTTCTTCCAGGTTCTTGGCCTGGTGTTTTTCCTTCAATTCGGCGGGCGTCCCGGAATCGAGGATGCGGCCCTTATCGATCAAGGCCACGCGGTCGGAGAGGAACTCGATCTCGAGCATGTTATGGGATGAGAGGAGGACGGAGGTCCCCTCCTTGACATAGCGCCGGACGATCTCCCGGACCTCGAGGGCGTTGAGGACGTCGAGGCCGGAGGTTGGCTCGTCGAGGATGGCCAGGACGGGCTTGGTCATCAGGGCCCGGGCCAGCAGGATCTTCCGGGTCATGCCCTTGCTGTACGTTCCGACCTTTGTTTTCAGCCGGTCGCCGAGCTCGGTGATGGCCACGGCCCGGTCGACGAAGACCTTCTCCTCTTCCGGTGTCCGGGCGTAGAAGTTGGCCATGAAGTGGAGGTAATCCATGCCCTTCATGTTCTTGTAGGCGCCGGCTTCCTCCGGGAGATAGCTGATCTTTTCCCGGACGAGGTCCGGTTCCTTGCGGAGGTCGTGGTCGAGAAAGGTGATCGTTCCGTCGCCGGGCGTGAGGAGCGTGGCGATGATCCTCAACGTGGTCGTCTTGCCGGCGCCGTTCGGGCCGATGAGGGCGAAGACCTCTCCCGGGCGGACCTCGAAATCGATGCCCGCCAAGGCCATCTGTTTTCCGTAGGATTTTTTCAATCCCCTGACGGTCAGGACATTTTCCATGGGCGACTCCCTAGAGTGACGTAATAGATGACGGACGTATTCTATGGAATACGCAGGGAGTTGTAAACGGTTTGCCGCTTATTCGAGATTGACGTCCTCGTGGTAGTCCACGGAAACTCTGGCCCGGGAGCCGGGCCGGGGCTTGAGGAGCGCGACCGCGCGGAGGAACGTCCGGTTGCGGCGCTTCCAGGTCCGGTTGAGGTTCCGGGCGTAGTGGGCGATGGCGACGCCGAGCCACTGGCCGGCGGCGATCTTCCGGACCGTCTCCTTCAGCGAATAGAACTTCCTGTGGGCGAAGATCTGCGCTTTCTGGAGGTCGGGCAGAGAGAAACGGGCCGGCTGGAAAACGGCGTGATGGGCGTCGTAGAGGGCCCAATCGTGGAAGCGGATCCGGTTCTCCGAAGCGATCCGGTCATAAAAAGCGGAGCCGGGAAGGGGGGTCAGGATGAGGAACTGGGTCGACGTCAGGCGGGCCCTCTTGGCGAACCGCACCGTCTTGCGGACCGATTTCCAGTCGTCCTGGTCGAAGCCGAGCACGAACATGCCGTGGATGTGGATCCGGCAGCGGCGGAAGACCTTTACGGCGCGGACGATCTCGGCCACGGTCTGGCTCTTCTTCATGCCCACGAGGCTGTCCGGGTTGACGGATTCGAAGCCGATGTAGACGGTGTGGCAGCCGGCCTTCTTCATGAGGCGGACGAGGTCCGGGTCCCGGGCGATGTCGGCCCGGACCTGGGTCGTCCACTTGAACCGGAACTTCTCGCGGATCATGGCCTCGCACAGGTCCCGGGTCCGTTTCGGGTCGGCCGCGAAGTTGTCATCGTAGAAAAAAATGAGGGTCTTCCGGTCGTTGTAGAGGCGGAGCTCCTCGATGATGTTGGCGGTCGAGCGGAAACGGTATTTCCGGCCGAACATGCCGGTCACGGAGCAGAAGGAGCAGTCGAAGGGGCAGCCCCGCGAGGTCAGAACGGGGATGGACGGCATGTGCTTCGTGTTCTTGGCGTCGGGGCGGAGGAGGGAAAAGTCGGGGAAGGGAATGCGGTCGAGGTCGGCGGCCCGAGGCGCCATGGGGTTGTTAACGACGTTCCCCGCGGCGTCCTTGTAGGAAAGGCTTGGGACGTCGGCGAAACCCTGGCCGCGCTCCCGGGCGTCGATGAAGGCCGAAAGAGCGGCCTCGCCCTCTCCCCGGACGACGAAGTCGGCGTGCTCCAGGGCCTCCTCAGTGAGGTAGGTCACGTGGGGCCCGCCCATGAGGACGGTGATGCCCATCGCCCGGACCCGGTCGGCGATGGCGTAGGCCCGCGGCGCGGTCGAGGTGATGGTGGAGATGCCGACGAGGTCGGCCGAGGCGACGGCGTCGAAATCGATCTTCCGGAAATCCTCGACGAAGACCTCGACCTCGAAACCGCGCCGCTTCATCATTGTCCCCAGGATGAGCGTCCCCAGGCGGGGCAGGGGGAATTGGGAAAAGATGTGCAGGTTCGGCGCCTGCGGCTCGATGAAAACGATCTTAGCCATTGCTCGTCTCCTTGGCGGCCTTGCCCCGTTTACGGTTCTTGGCTTTGAGGGTCAGGACATCCTTCTTCTTTTTTTTGAGAAGGTCCTTCCAGCGTTCGATGCCTTCCTCGAGGAGTTTCATCTTGTCGAAGAGGGCCAGGATGGCCTCGAGCATGGCTTCGAGCTTCTTTTCCACCTCGGCCCTGGGGAAGGACTCGGGGTCGGCCTCGATGGCCAGGAGCGTCCGGACGTCGTCCGAGACCGCCTTGATCTCCTCGAGCGAATAGCCGAAGAGCTGAAGGTCGCGGATGAGCTGACAGAGGAAAACATAGGATTCCGGATAGAGCCGGAAGCCGCCCTCCGTACGCATGTCGGGCTCGATGATGCCCTTGTCTTCCCAGTGCTTGATCGTCCTCGGGCTGATGCCGGACCGCTCGGCTAGGCTCCCGACCGTGAGGAAGCGGTCCTTGTCCGGGGCCGGCTTGCGGCCGCGCCCGTCCCGGGGCAAACCGACCTTCTTGATGATCTTGAGGACCTCGTCGGTGCCATAGCCCAGGTCGGCGAGCCTCAGGATGTGGGCGACGCGGTCGAGGCTTCCGGTGGCGAAGAGCGGGGCCTTGCCGTCGGTGAAGCCGTCCGGCTTGAGGAGCTTGGCCTTGGTCCATTCGGAGAGGCGTTCCGGAGAAACTCCGGCCTTGCGGGACAGGTCATCGAGAGTGAGCACATCTTTGTTCATATTGTACCTATACGTTCATATTATGATCAATAATAATATAACATGAACGCATAGGAATATATTATTCACGAAGAAGCTTGTCAAGCGGAAAATTGCGGCCAGGGCGGGCCTTGTTATTGGCCGGCCCAGCCCCTTGCGGAGGGGAGGGGTTCCCGGACTTTTGCCAGCTCCCGTTCCGCCATTCTCTTGAGGCGGTCGGCATCGGCCGCGGGAGGCGCCGGCCAGGCCGCTTGCCCGATCCTCGCCAAGACATCCTGTGAATCCGTCACCGGCGGAGGGAAGGGGCGAAGACCGGCCGCCCATTCGTCCCACTGCCCCAGGACCTCCCCGAGGCGCCGGAGCGCGAGCTCGGTCCGCCGGATGCTCTCTCCGACGCGGTCGACGAATTCCTCCGAGTCGCCGGCGAGTTTCGAGATGAGGACGGCGATGTCGGGAGACGGATCGGGCTTGAGGTAATCCTTCTGGAAATTGACAGCAAGCCCCTGCAGGCGTTGGGCGGACTGCCAGAGCTCCCGGATCCTTAACCGCACGAGGGCCGTAGCGGCATCTATCCCGGCTGCCGCTCTTTCGAACCGCTCCCTGTCCGGCGCGCGGACGAGCCGGGGCCTCTTCCTCAACGTCTCGAGCATCTTGAGCCCGGCTTCCACGTCGTCCACACCGGAAACGATCTCGTCCGCGGCCCAGCGATAATAAGAGCCGTGGAAAACGGCTTCGGCCATGAAGGAACGCAGTTCGTCCCATTGGACGGCGAGCCCGCCTCCTTTGAACTCGACTTGGATCCGGCCAACGAGAATGTCGTCGCCCATCCCGGCGTGGATCCCCTCGTGTATCAAACCGCCGGCGAGCATGTGGTAGTCCTCCTCGCGGAGTTCCCGGAGAAGCCGGAAGTAGAGGCCGTCGCCCAGCGCCTTCCGGAGGCCCGCCTTAGCCGCCTCGTCGCGGAAACATCTCTCGAGTCTGCCCGTCTTCTCCCGGAAGGCGGCGGCCTCGCGGCCGTCGGCCGCGCCGAGCATCCGCGCATGCTCGCCGACGATCGAACCGTCCGTGAAGGTCCGCCGGTTGGCCACGCTCATCGCAAGGTAGGTCGAATCATGGATCTCCATGAACATCCGGCCGTCCGGACCGAAGCCGTGGGTCATGAAGTAGGTCCCGGGCTGAACGAAATAGGCTTGGTCGGGGAAATAGCGCCGGGCCCGGTCCCATGCGTCGCGATATCCCCCCTCGACCCACTCCCTGCCCGGGAATCGGGCGCGCAGGAGTTCGGGAGGTGAATCGAGGACGGCCTGGATGACCTCCCTCCTGGCGTCTGAAGGAGGCATATCTTTGAAGAGCGTACGTTCGGGCGTTTGTCCCCAGAGAAATGGCAGGACCGCGAGATAAAGGACGGCTCCTTGCAGGAATCTTCTCGCTGGCCGGGCGGACGGCGTCATCGGAACCATACTGGAGATTTCATGCTCCTGAGAAGACCCCAGGGTGGGGTGTCGGGCCGAAATGAGATGGTCTTTAGCGTTCGATAAGGGCTTCAGGACGTTTCCCTGGCGGGATCGTCCGGACCGGGCGGCGCCGCCGGGGCCTCATCCGGCGTCAGTTCCTGGGATCCCCCATCGGGAGCGTCTAATTTTCCCAGGCGTCTCAACCGCTTTTCTTCCTGTTTCTTGAGGCGCCTTAGCTCTTTGCCTCGTTTTTCGCTCTTGAATGCTCTGTTTCCTCTGGCCACCAAGCCTCCTTATTCTTAAATTTTCCTTATCATACAGAGAAAGTCCCGCCCGTTCAAGTACCCCGGACGGTTGCCCGCGGATTCCCGCTTTCGCCGGACAACCCCGCTCTGTTATAATCCGGCCATGCCCGAACTTCAAGGAACCAACATGCTCTTTCGCCGCTGGGACGCGTCACCGTCGCCCGCGTCCCCCAAAGCCGTGTTCCTCCTCGTCCATGGCCTCGGCGCCTATTCGGCCCGCTGGAATTTCCTGGCCGGTCACTTCGCCGAACGCGGCTTCACCTCCTTCGCCGTCGAGCTCCGCGGCTTCGGCCGGACGCCTGAACGGCCCCGGGGCCACGTCGATTCCTTCCGCGTCTGGGACCGGGACATCCTGGAACTTCGGGGCATTATCGGGAAGGACTTTCCGGGCAGGAAGGTCTTCCTTCTCGGTGAGAGCCTGGGCGGCCTTCTCGCTTTCAACCTGGTCTGCCGGAACGCCGACAAGTTCGCCGGCCAGGTCTTGATCGCCCCGGCCTTCAAGAACGGCATGAAATTCCCGCTGAGCGTCTATCTCAAGCTCGCAGCTTTCATCCTCTTCAAGCCGACCATGATGGTCGATTTGCCCTTCACCTCGGAAATGGTCACGCGCGACCCGGATTACCTCGCGGTCATGAGCGCGAGTCCGGACGAGCTCCGCGAGGCCAGCCTGAAGTGCATGTTCAATTTTCTGCCCGAACAGGCTGGGTCGGGGAAGCTCGCTAAAAAACTCGCCGTTCCGACGCTCTTCCTCATCCCCGGGATCGACCATTTGGTCGACGAGGGGGCCGGGCGGATGATGTTCCGGAAGCTCCCGCTCGCCGACAAGACACTCCTCGAATACCCGGACATGCTCCACGCGCTGTCGATCGATCTCGGCCGGGAAAAGGTTTTCAAGGACATCCTCGACTGGGCCGCCCCGAGGATTTGACGTGGACCACGTTTTGGCCATCGACCAGGGCACGACCGGGAGCCGGGCCATCGTCTTCGATCGGCGAGGCCGGGCCGTCGCCGCGGCTTACGAGGAGTTCCCGCAATATTTCCCCAGACCCGGATGGGTCGAACACGATCCCGAGGAGATCTGGCGGAGCGTTTACCGGACCGTTCAGGAGGTCCTCGCTTCCGTCCCTGGCAGGACGATCGCCGCGGTCGGCATCACCAACCAGCGCGAGACGACAGTCGTCTGGGACCGGAAAACGGGCCGGCCCGTCGGGAACGCGATCGTCTGGCAGTGCCGCCGCACAGCCGGCCGCTGCCGGGAACTCAATGCGCGGCGGGGCCTGGCCCGGCTCGTCCGGACTAAAACGGGCCTGCCGATCGACGCCTACTTCTCGGCCACCAAAGCGGAGTGGATCCTCGAACGGGGCGGCCTGCGCGAGCGGGCCGGGCGCGGCGGCCTCGCCTTCGGCACGACGGATTCTTGGGTCCTGTGGAAGCTCACCGGAGGCGCGAGCCATGCCACCGATCTCACCAACGCCTCCCGGACCATGCTCTTCAATATCCACAAGCTCGATTGGGACGACGACCTCTTGCGCCTCTTCAGCGTCCCCGCCGCCGTCTTGCCCCGCGTCCTGCCGTCCTCGGGCGAATTCGGCCGGACGATCCGCTTGGGCCGCCTCCCGGCCGGGATCCCCATCATGGGGGTCGCCGGGGACCAGCAAGCCGCCCTATTCGGCCAGGCCGGCTTCAGGCCCGGAGCGATCAAGAACACCTACGGCACGGGCTCGTTCATCCTCCTCAACACCGGGCGAAAGCCCGTCGAATCGAAACATGGCTTGATCACGACGGTCGCCTGCGGCCCGGGCGGCAAGACCGCCTATGCCCTCGAAGGGTCCGTGTTCGTCGCCGGGGCGGCCCTCCAGTGGCTGCGCGACGAGCTCGGCCTCATCGGTTCTGCCGCCGAATCGGAAGCCGCCGCCCGAGCGGTCGAGGACAACGCCGGGGTTTATTTCGTCCCGGCCTTCGTCGGGCTCGGAGCTCCCTACTGGGACGCCGAGGCCCGGGGTACCATCGTAGGACTGACCCGCGGCGCCAAACGGAACCACCTCGTCCGGGCCGCCGTCGAAGCGATGGCCTACTCGACGCGCGACGTCCTCGAAACGATGCGGCAGGATTCGGGGCTGAAGATCCGCGAGCTCCGGGTCGACGGCGGGGCTTCGGTCAACGATTTTCTCTGCCGTTTCCAGGCCGATATCCTCGGCATTCCGGTCGTCCGCCCGAAGGCCGTGGAGACGACGTCGCTCGGGGCCGCCTATCTCGCGGGCCTGGGCGCCGGACTGTGGGCGACGACGGCCGATATCGAACGCCTCTCGGTCGACGAACGGAAGTTCGCGCCGGCGATGAGCCGGCCCTTCGCCGACAGGCTTTACGCGGGCTGGCTGGCCGCCGTGCGCAAAGCCCGGGCGGCCTGAGCCTATGGCAAAAATGCCGGCGGCTGGGGGTGATATCCTGAGCGAAGTTGAAGAGGGGACATCCTTCTGATTGGAACGAGTGCTTTTTCAAGGAGGCGCCCATGAGACGCTTGATCGGTCGGTTCGTAATCGCGGCTTTCTTCGTCTTTGTGCTCGTAATCGCGGTTTCGGCCGCGGACGTCTGGCGGCCGGACTGGCCCGTTCTCAAGACCTGCGACCGGGACCATATCGACAAGATCGCCCTGCCCCTCGGCGGCATCGGCACGGGCACGATCAGCCTCGGCGGCCGCGGCAACCTCGTCGACTGGGAGATCATGAACCGGCCGGCCAAGGGTTATACCCCGTTCGTTGGGCAGCAGCTCGGGCCGTTCTTCGCCATCCGCGTCTCTTCCGGAGACTCGTCGTTCACCCGCGCCCTCGAGGGACCGCTGCCGCTGTCTGCTTATGAGGCCTCCCACGGGTCGACCGCCGCGAACCACGGCCTGCCCCGTTTCCGCGAGGCCGTCTTCGCCGCCGCCTACCCGCTCGGCCAGGTCCTCCTGTCCGACCCCGCGTCGCCCGTGGACGTCCGCCTCGAGGCCTGGAATCCCCTTGTTCCGGGCGACGCGGAGGCGAGCGGGATGCCCGTGGCCGTCCTCCGCTACGTGATCATCAACAAGACCGGCCGGGCCCTTCGGGCTTCGGTCTGCGGAACGCTCCCCAACTTCATCGGCGCCGACGGATCGAAGCTCGTCCAGGACTGGAAGAGCGACCCGGTCACGGCCGGCCCCAAGAAGAACAAGAACGAGTTCCGGGCGACCGCGGGCCTGCGTGGCATCTACATGTCCTCGGCCGGCGTCGACCCCAAAGACGAGGCCTTCGGGTCGATCGCCCTCGCCGCTCCGGCGGGGACCCGCGGTACGAGCCGGACCGCCTGGCTCGCCGCAGGATGGGGCACGCCGCTCCTCGATTTCTGGGATGACTTCTCGGCCGACGGGCTGCTCGACCCGCGTCCCGATACGGAGGAGGACATGCCGTTCGGATCGCTCACCGTCGAGCTGGACGTCCCCGCCGACGGCAGCGCAGAGGCGACGTTCCTTCTCGCCTGGCACTTCCCCAACCGAAGGACGTGGTCGCCCAAGGGAACGGCGGACGACCTCATCGGCAATTATTACACGACGAAGTGGAGCGACGCCTGGGCCGCGGCCGAGGATTTCGCGGCCCGGTCGGCCGGGCTCGAGGCCCGGACGGTCGAGTTCGTCCGCGCCTTCGCGACGAGCACTCTCCCGGCCGAGGTCAAGCAAGCGGCCCTGTTCAATCTGAGCACCCTCCGGACGCAGACGTGCTTCCGGACGCCGGACGGCCGGTTCTTCGGCTTCGAAGGATCGAGCAACCAGGCCGGCTGCTGCTTCGGGTCCTGCACGCACGTTTGGAACTACGAACAGGCCACCGCTTTTCTTTTCGGCCAGCTCGCCCGCTCCATGCGCGAGACGGAGTTCCTCGAGGCGACGGACGCCCAGGGGCTGATGAGCTTCCGCGTCCGCCTGCCGATCGCCCGGGCCCGCGAATACGGCAAAGCTGCCGCCGACGGCCAGATGGGCTGCATCATGAAGGCCTACCGCGACTGGAAGCTCTCCGGCGACGACGCCTGGCTCCGCCGGCTCTGGCCGGCGGTCAAGCGGGCGCTCTCGTTCGCCTGGATCAAGGGCGGCTGGGACGCCGACCGGGACGGTGTCATGGAGGGCTGCCAGCACAACACCATGGACGTCGAATACTACGGCCCGAACCCCCAGATGGAGGTCTGGTACCTGGGCGCGCTCCGGGCCGCCGAAGAGATGGCCAAAAGGACCGGCGATAAACCTTTCGCCAAACTCTGCCGGGAGCTTTTCGACAAGGGCCGGGCCTGGACCGACGCGAACCTGTGGAACGGCGAATATTACGAGCACCATGTCCGCCCGCCGCGGAGCGTCGAGGACGTGGCTCCGAGCCTGAGGCTCGACATGGGCGCCAAGGACATCACCGAGCCTGACTACCAGCTCGGCGAAGGATGCCTCGTCGACCAGCTCGTCGGCCAGTTCATGGCCCACGTCTGCGGGCTGGGCTATCTCGTCGACTCCGCGCACGTCAAGACGACACTGCGGAGCATCGTCAAGTACAACACGCAGGACGGTTTCGCCGACCACTTCAATTGCCTGCGGTCGTTCGTCCTGGGCGACGAGACGGCGCTCCTCATGGCCAGCTACCCGAAAGGCCGCCCGAAGAACCCGTTCCCGTATTTCACCGAGGTCATGACCGGTTTCGAATACACGGCCGCCGTCGGGATGCTCTACGAGGGGGACGCGGGAAACGGCCTGAAGGTCATCCGGGACGTCCGGGCGCGCTACGACGGGAAGAAACGCAGCCCCTTCGATGAAGCCGAATGCGGCCACCATTACGCCCGGGCCATGGCCAGCTGGGCGGCCGTGCTGGCCCTCACGGGCTTCGAGTGGAACGGCGTCGAAAAGGCCATGGCCTTTAGCCCGAACGAAGGGACATTCTTCTGGTCGAACGGCTGGGCCTGGGGAACCTGCCGGGTCGGCCCAGGCGGCAAGATGGCCGAACTCGCCGTCCTCTACGGCGGCATCTCTCTCAAGTCGTTCAAGTTGGGGAACGCCGCGCCGCGGACCTTCAAACAGCCGAAAGCCGTCGCCGCGGGTGAGACGCTCAGACTCGATTTTTAAGGCTCTTCTCCCAATATTTGGGAAGTCCGGCGTGAGGCGGCGATGGATGTCACCCTGAAGACCCCCGTAGTGGAAGGGGACCCGCCGAAGGCGGGGGAACCGCCGGGACTGGTTCCCGGGGGGCCGGGGGGCTAGGGGCGATATCCTGAGCAAGGCCGAATAGAGGACTTCCCCGAAACCGGGAGAAGAGTCGTTTTTAGATGGCGCGAGTGAAACATCCGGGCCGCCGCGGCGTATTACAGGACGAACGAATCACGCGCAAAGGAGTCACGTATGTTCAAGAAATCCATTCTGTTGATCACGATCCTGGCCCTGGCGGTCCTCATCCTCGTCGTCCCCGCCTGGCCCGGGACCCTGCCGACGTCGGTCATCCCCGACGGTGCCCGCTGGGTGGCCCATCTGGATATGGAAAAATTCATCGCCACAAAGCTCTTCGAATACCTGGATAAGGACGGCAAGTTCGATATTAAGAGCCGAGACCTCAACCGGTGGTTCAAGATCGATGTACCCAAGGACATCACCGGCCTGACGATCTTCGGGCTCGAGCCCGGAGACAAGCAGGCCGTTTTCGCCGTCGCGGGAAAATTCGACAAGGCGCGCCTCCTGACCCTGCTCGACCTCGCCGAAGATCACACGGAAACTCGCTACGGCGCCTACACGCTTTACTCGACGGGAAGCGACGAGTATGGCGCTTTCATCAACGACGGCCTGATCGTCTTCTCCGAAAGCCGGCAGGCCATCGAGAAGGTCCTGGATACGGCCGCCGGCAAGACGAAGAACTTCGCCGCGTCCAAACTGGCCGCGTCGTTCAAGGATGTCTCCTCGGGCACGTTCCTCAGCGGGGTTGTCGAAGACCTGGCCGGGCTGGGCCAGGAGGTCAGGCAGTCCAAGTTCGTCGAAAAAGCCGGCATGATGTCCTTTCTGGCCCAGGAAAGACAGGATAATCTCCAAGTCCGTATCCAGGTCACCGCGGATTCCCCTGAGAGCGCCAAGAACATGGTCGATATTGCCCAGGGACTCATCGCCCTGGCCCGGCTCGGAGAGGGGGATGGACCTAAGGCGGTCCCCGCTTTCCTTGTCGATGGTCTCCAGGTTAAAATGGAGGGGAAGACCGTCCGCCTGGAGCTCGACATCCCTTCGCGGGAGATCGCGAACATGGCGTCGCGCGGACGGGGATTGGATTTCTTCAACTGAGCCCCGTTCCGGGCGCCTCGGCTCTCAAGTCGCCGGGGCGCCGGAAGAACGGGACTCGGGGAGAGCATGGTCGACCCCGGCCCGATCGCAACGAAGACCGACGAGGAGTTGGCCCGCGAGGCGCGGGCCGGCTCGCGGCGGTCTTTCGAGGAGCTGGCGCATCGTTACAAGCGCCGGCTCTTCGTCTATCTTCGCCCTCGCCTCGGGAGCGACCAGGACGCCGAGGACATGGTCCAGGAAACGTTCCTCAAGCTCTTCCGGAACATCCGGAGCTACGACCCCGCTTTCCAGTTCTCCACCTGGCTCTACACTTCGGCCAACCGGCTGGCCATCAGTTCCTATCGCAAGAAGAGGGTCGCGTCGGGGAGACTCGACGTGGAGGCGGCCGGTGCCTTGGCGGACCCCGAGGCCGGAGCCGGCGGGGAGGCCGGGTCGGCCGGGATCTGGGACGCTGCCCGGGCGCTCGGCCGGAACCAATATCGCGTCCTCTGGTTGCGTTACGGTGAGGACATGGCCATCGAAGATATCGCCGTGTCCCTCGGTAAGAGCCGGCTGGCCGTGCGCCTTCTTCTTCACCGGGCCCGGAAAGGCCTGATGAAGCGGGTCTGCCCCGCACCGGCTATGGCGACGGCGACGGAGACCGCGGCGGTCAAGGAAACGCCGCTCGGATGAGACAAAGGAGAAAGACGATGCTCTGCAAACTGACCCGATGGCTCATCTCGCGGCAGGTCGACCTGGGAAAAGCGGTGCCTCGTTTCGCCCTCCGTCACGCGGCGCGGTGCGGGGCTTGCCGCGCATACGCGCGGTTCGCGGCCTCCCTGCCGTCGCGGTTCGCCGGAGAACGGGCCGCGTTCCTTGCCGCGGCCCCGAACTTCCCTTTGAACGAGGCGAAGCGGGCCGAAGATGGGGCCGTTCGCGGGAAGCGCGAGATCCTCCCGCGCCGGCTCGCCCTTCGTCCCTTCCCGGCGGCCGCCGCGGCCGTTCTCATCGTTGCCGGCGTGCTCGTCCTGTCCCAGGTCGTGCTCCGCGAAGCCGGGCCGTCGCCCCAGGACGAAGCGGCGGCGCTGGCAGCCCTCAAGACCGTCACCGCCGCTCCGGAAGAATTCCAGGGGATGGTCGCGGAGGCGGAATCACCGCTGGCCAAAGAGCGCCGGATCCTGGAACGGTCCGTCGCGTCGGCGGTCGAGTATCTCCAGACCCGCCTCAACATCAAATTCGAGAGAAAACACGAGCCGAAAACTCTTTAGGGTTCCTTGCGGTCTCCCGGGCCGCGCAGCCCGCGGGCCTGGAGCTTCTCTGACAGCTCTCCCATGAGCTCGGTCTGGATCTCCTGGATCTCCAGGAGCCGCTGCCCGAGCGTCCTCTTTTCCTCGAACTCCTGGTTGACGTCCCGGGTCAGGACATCCCCTTCCCGCAGGCTCTCGACGACCTCGGCTTCGATCACGGACAGGTCGCCCTTCTCGGCTTCGAGGACCCCCTGAACATACTGCGCCCGGTAGCGGTTGAGGTCGTCCCGGCAGATGGGGCTCTCCGGGTTCCAATCCGGGTGGTCCTTACGGATGAGCTCGGTAATGGAGGCCCGCACGGCCTGGCCGGGCACGACGTCGTCGGGGTCCTTGGCGAGCTTGCACACGCCGCAGATGACTTTAGCTTCTTCGCTCATGGCCCCTCCTTCCGCCGGAACCATAGCTATTCGGATCAGGGGTGTCAATCGAGCGTCGGGGGGATTCGATCCGGATCTTCGGATGAATATTCTTGACTTGCCGCGGGCCTGTCTTTATACTGCGCCCTTTTACGGAATTCTCCTGGAACGAGCACGCTCTGCAATGAAACGATTCGAAGCCGGCCTCGAAACACGGGCATCTATCGCACCTTCCGAAGCCTCGGTTCCCGCGGAGATACGGTCCATAGCCTACTGGGACGAATACGCCCCCTGGTACAAGCTCTGGCTCGACCACACGGACTACCACCGCGGCATCAAGGCCCTCCTCGCCGGGATCGTCCGTCCTGGATGGCGCGTCCTGGACATCGGCGGGGGGAGCGGAGTCTTAGCCATACCCTTGATCCGGTCCGGCTGCCGCGTTGCCATCGTGGAACCGTCGGGGGCTATGAGGGGCTTCCTCGGCCAGGAGCTCCGGGACAAGAAGGCGGCGGCCGAAGTGGTCATCGTCCTACCCTGGGAAGATATCGACCCTGCCGAACTGGCCGGCTTCGACCTGGCCCTGGCCTGCAACAGCCTTCACCTCACGCGGGTCGGCTCGGCCGCGGCGGTTCGACAGATCCTCGAAGCCCGGCCCGCTCATGTCCTCGTCGTATCGGAATTGGAACCCTCCTTCACGTCCGGCTCTAAATGCGGCTCCGCGTATGAGGTCGCCGGGTCAGGCTCCTTCCTCGCCGAAAACTCATTCCATTATCACAGCGTCGAGGAAGCCCTCCGTCACCTCGACCTCAAGGACAGACACGGGCAGGACCACCCGTCCCGAGAGGACTTCGTGAGGAGCCTCGTCTTCAAGGCCGGGCACTACGTCAACCAGCGCTGGACGACGGTCCGCTGGCTTCACCTGTGCCGGGCAAGCGATTAACCAGCTGGCCTCAGAGACGCCGGCGCGACGGCCGGAATTCCCACGTCATCTGGAACATCATCTCCCGCAGCAGGTTGCTCATGGCTTCGTTCTTGTTTTGCATGCCGAAGGTCGGGATGCCGTCCGCGCCCATGCCGAGCGCGCTGACCGTCCCCTCCCGGATGCTGGATTGGGTCCAAAGCGTCGCGCCGTTCGCGGCGGACACGAGCCGGGCGGTCACGGCGATGTCGAATTTGGCCCGGACGAAAAGGGCCTTGCTCAGCGGGGCCAACAGGTCCACCTGCGGTTTGACCTTGGATATTTTTATTTCGCCCAGGAAAAAGGCATCGACCCCGTGCTTCTCACCGATGGCCAGGGCGGCTTCGCGGTTGAAGGACGTTTTCCCGATCTCAGCTAGAACCTCGCCGGACCGCCCGAATTCGACGACCGGCACGCGCTGGGCCGCGGTGACCTCTTGGAGAAAGAGCTGCGTCGCCATGCTGTCAAGATCGCCCTTGGCGTTTTCCACCTTGAACGTGACGAGCCCGACCGTTTCATAGCCAGTGAGGTCGACGGCGGGCGGGACGATCGTGTACTTGGCGGTGCAGCCGGCGACGGCGGCGAGGGCTGCTAACCAGATCAAGTGCCTTTTTTTCATCATGGATCTCCTTCCGATCACGGGGCGCTTAAATTGATCGTGCCGTCAATTTAGTCGGCCGAGACCGTGCGGAAGTCCGGTCGCCGGTCAAGAAATGCCGGCCGCCTTTAAAAGGCGGTGATCCAGTCCGGGAGCCCGGCATATGTCCGATTCATCCCTGCGGCCCTTGATCCCGGAACGTCGACGCTACTGCGTCGCCAGGTAATAAAGATGTTGGATAAGGATTTTGGGGGCTCCCCCCTGATAGCGTCCGACGATGAAGAACTGTTTGCTCCCCTGTGAGTTGAATTCATTGAGCGTCGTGTAATTGGCGGGCAGAGGAGCTGTCGCCACCACCTTGAACCGGATCAGATTGTCCGTATGCTCGAGGACCTGGACCTGAAGGGGCAAGGTGGCCGAGATGGCGAGATCCAGCGCATGGGCCAATCCTGTGATGGCGGTCGGCTTGAAGCCCCAGCCCCGGAGGGCCATTTCGGTGTTCAGGACGATCTTGATCCGAAGCGGCATTGCCGGGTCCCACTTCGGCCAGATGGCGGCTCTGATCGACGCGGGGGATTGAACGGTCGATCCCGCCTTCGTGAATTGGACGAAATTCGTTGTCGCATTATAGGGGACTTGGAATTCCCCCTGGAACCCCGAGCATGTTCCCGTGCCGAGGTCGACGGTCCCCATTTTGGCCCTCATGTCGGAGGTGAAGCCCGTCCCTTTGGCGATGAGCCGGTTCAAATACGCATTCTCTTTCAACAGCAGGAAATCGACGTTCTGGCCGTTCCATTGTTCGACGGGGTACACCGCATCGACGACGAACGGCGCGCCCGCGGTCCAGTTCACGCTCGAAGGGCTGGCGATAAAACCATTGATTCCCGGGTCGACGATGCGAAGCTTCCCCGCCAAACGGTTGACTCCCTGGTCGTGAGCATTTCCGGCGCGGAACCGGGCCGATGTCCCGTTCGCGGTCACCGACCACGACTCGGCCACGACCGCATTCTCCCAAAGGACCGCTCCCTCGGCGTCCTGGAAGGCCACCCAGGGATTCAAGCTGCTCACGTTGGAGGTGATCGGCTTGGCGCGATCCAGATCCTGGCCGGCGATCTCGACCCAATCCCCCTGTTTGAACGAGAGAGGACGGACTCCGCTGATGACCGGGCGCCCGTAGACCGTGAACGTGGGCCTGACCTGGACCCTGCTCCCGTCCGTCCCGTGGCTGACGACGAGCGGCCCGGCCATCTTCTGTTCGGGCAGACGGGCCCGCATCTGGGTGGTCGATTTGTAGGTGATCTGCAGGGCGACGAGGACGGTCGAGCCTATGGCGGCCTGGAACCGGTCCGGCAGAAAATCGCGCCCCCAGAACGTGACCTCCGTTCCGACGCGGCCCTCCGACGGGACGCGGGAGATATCGACGTTGGGGGCCGGGAAAGCCTGGGTCACGGCCGGCAGAGCGACCGCCGTCGACGTTCGGGAGGGGACCAGAACGTCCATGACGAAGGCGGTTGCCGGAATATCGAGGGTCTGGTCTCTCGAGGACATCCTGAGCTGATAGCCGCTGCGGCTGCCGGTCAGGCCCGAACCGGCCGTCAGGGTGATGGGCCTCGAGGTCGCGGCCGCGGGCCCCAGGGTCACCGTGATATCGCGCACGACGGCCCCGTTCAGCAGGACCGCGCATCCCGTGACGAGGCCCAGGTTCTGGCCGGTCAGCTTGACCGTCACCGCGGGGCCGCCCGCGGTCAGTTTAGGGTGGGGATCGCTCACCGACTGGACGACGATCTTCCCGGGCAATGCCGTCTGCAGCGCCCAGGCCGCGCCGGCGATGAGCACGGCAGCGACGAGGCAACTTCCCATGATCCGTCTGGCCTTCATGACGCCCTCCTGAAAAGGATTAGTTCGAGATTTCCCGGGAGCGAGCTCCCTTACCCATTCAACGCGGGGAAAATGCCTACTTGCATCTCGCCGGGCCGCTGTAGCAGAAAACGGTGCCGTTGAACTTGTAGCACCCCTTCTCCGGGCCCGCCTGGTATTTGAGGGCGACCCGCTTACCGCTCTTGTAGGACAGGGTGATCGTGCCGCTCTGGGCGTTGCCTTGGATGACCCACTGGCCGCTGCCCTGATTCTGAGAGGCGTTACCCCAGGCCATGGTCTGGTTTCCAAGGCTGTCGCTGCCCGTCCCGGAGTAGCTCGACTCCGAGGAGTCGAAGAAAACCCCGTCCGGGCAGAACATGACCTTCTTTTCCGTCGAGCCCGAATAATGATAATATTCGCCGGCGATCGCCTTCACCATGTCCGGGTCGGTCGGCCCCGGCGGCTCGCCCGGAGTTCCGCCCTGGGCCCCGCCCGGCGCCCCCCCCTGGGCCGCGGCCTTGGCTTTCTCCTCGTTCTCCTTGTTGATCATCGCTACGCCCGTCTTGGCGTAATCCATGATGCCGGCCTCGGCGCTCATGTCGATATCGAGGCGGACGTTCTTGTCCTTGACGCCCAGCGTCCGCTGGAGCTTCTCGACCTGAAGGATGTACACGCCGGGCGGGACGTTCTTGAGCGTGTATTTGCCGAAGAAGTTCGTCTGGTCGGTCCCGACGATGTCGCCGCTGTCCTTGTGGATAAGAACGACCGATACGCCGGGCGCGGCCTCCGAGGTCGACTTTCCGACGAAGCCGGTGACCTTGAACACCTTGGCCTTGGTTTTTTCCTGAGCCAGGGCGATGGCCGCTGTCAGGATCAGAAGAAGCACGAGTACTTTTTTCATCGATATCCTCCTTGGCGAAGGGTCATTGACATGGTCAATGCTTGTAGTATTCCGCCGGGGTCATCTGGACGATGTCGGCCACGGCCTTCTGGATGGCGTTCCGGATGGCCCGCTCCGCGGGCGTGTGGGCGAAGATGGACAGCGAGACGGGGAGTTTCGCCTCCTCTCCGGGGTCCGCTTCGAGGCCGTAGCTGTTGGCCCTTCCCATGACATAGGTCGCCACGACGACCTCCGAGGTCTTGGCGTCGATGATCCGGATGTCGAGGCCGACGTACCCCTTGTTCATCGACCCGTCGATCTGTGTTCCCGCAACCTCGGCCCCTCCTTTGATGGTCAGGCTGTCGGTTACGAACTCGGTGACGGCGCCGGTGATGATGAGGTCGGCGCCGATGATCCCTCCGGCGGCGGCCCCTGTGCCTCCCTGGACCCGGCCCGAGGCGCTCAAGTCCTGCTCCTTGAGGACCTCCTCCAGCAGGGCCCGCTCGAGGACGGCGAAGCGCTTGGTCTTGAACAGCGCGGTCACGAGCATCTCACGCATCCCCTCCCCGATGGACTTCCAGGGGATGTTGTATTTTTCCATCATGTGGGTGCTGATGCCGCCGCCGGCTGTCTTGTCCCTGACCTCGGCTACGGAGATCCGGACCCGCGGGCCGGCGTAGGGGGCCTGGGACTTCTGGCCCGAAGGCGAGGAAACGGCCAGGGTTGGGATCAAGATAGCTGAAAAAAGCGATAAAGCGAGGGCTTTTTTCATGGGATTGCTCCTTCTCGTCGGTTGAAAAGACAAAACACTCCGCCGAATTCCATTTCCCTTTGGCCGGGATTTTGTCAGAGGAGGAACGGGATGTCAAGCCAAAATTGACGCCGCGGACCCCTCCCGGCTATTTGATAAGGTGGAAGGCCGTTTGCCGGCCGTCGAGGTAGACCGTGCCCTCTCCGGTGAAGAGGATGTCCTGCTCGAGGGGGACGCGGAAGTCCATGCCCCACTCCGGGAAGGGGCCGGTGACGCTCAGTTCGACCACGAAGGTGCTCATGGGAACGAGCTTGACGTCGCCGCGGCCGCCGTTGTTGACCTGCTCCCAGGGCAGGCCGATGAGCGGCCCGGGCTCGTGGAGGAAATAGCCGAGCGAGTGGGAGTAGACCCGCGGCCCCGGGATGCCCTGCTCGTGGGCCTTCTTGAGGATCCGGCCGAGGAGCTCGTTCCCGGTCAGCCCGGCCTTGAATTCCCCACAGTAGATATCCTGGAGACGGTTGGCTTCGGCCATGAGCTTCTTGAGCCCTTCCGGTGCGTCCGTCTCGCCGGGGCGCAGAACATAGGCCATCTCCTGGGTATCGCTGTTCCAACGCATGTACTTGACCCCGACGTCGCAGTGAAGGACGTCTCCGGGCCGAATGACCTTGTCGTCCTTGCCCCATTTTTCGACGTCCTTCGGGGAGCGGCCCCGGATCGAGACGAAGGGGGAGAAGGCTTCCTTGAGACCGAGATCGGCCACGCGCTGCCAGTAGTACCAGCGCAGGTCGTCGGCCGTCGTCTGCCCGACCGTGATGACCTTCGACGAGAACATGTCGGCGATAATGGCATGCGAGATGGCGGCCGTCCGCTCCATGAATTCGACTTCCTCGTCGAGGAGCGTTTCCGCCCAAAGCGTCACCAGGGGCTCCGCGGACTGAAGGCGCGCCGCGTACTTCGGGCCGACCGCCTCGACGATCCTTTTTTTCAGGACCGTGGTCAGAGCCCCGGCCGCCCACTGGACCTCGCCCTCGTTGAGGCCGATCCGCTTCGGATCGCGCTCGCGGACGACCCGGCCGAGCGCCTCCCACTGGCTCTCGCCTTTCTTGGTATCCCAGGCCGCTGCGTCCCAGGCGTTCTTGAAAAGACCCTGGGTGTCGGTCCGGGAGACGTTCAGGCGCTCGATGTCCTTGCCTGGACCCGGATCGAAGAAAACGAGGATCTGGGTGATGGGGTTCCAGTTCCTATAGGGCACCATGGTCTCGAAGATGGGGTCGAGGTTGTCCTCATTGCAGGAAATGATCCACATATCGAGTCCGGTCTCGCGCATCATCCGGGGCAGGAGCGTATCCAGCCGCTTGGCGGTGATCTTATGGACGAGCGCCGCGCGCTCACGGATGGACAGGACCGCCGGCGTGCCGCCGTGCTGCGCCGCCGCCGGGATCTCGAGCCCCGCCAGAACGATGGCCCCGAGTATGACGACCGCGAGGAACGCTTTCTTGAACATGTTCGCCCTCCGTATGTATGATGGAATTACTGATTATCTATCACCCATGCCGCTGCTCGTCAAGACAATCCGTCGCTGGCTCTCCATAGGCGATGCCTGGGAGGCCGAGGGGCGTCGTCGGAGCGGCGGGGAGCGAAGTCATCGGAGCGACCAGCAGAATTGTGGCAGAGTACCCGAGGCCACAATTCTGGTAAATATCTGAAATAGGTGTTTTTTTTCTTTCGCTGGACTCGTTCCAGAGATTTCCTAGAAGTACGGCTCCGAGTCGCTCCGCCGTACTTCTATCGGTCACTCCCCAGAGTCCGCTGCCTGCCGCTCCCATCGAATCCGGACCGGGACGGCGTTAAGAATCACCGCAGCGAACGAAGACGATCCCCGAGGACTAACCCGGCATCGC
>JBFYOD010000035.1:0-5948 GCA_041303965.1 Candidatus Aminicenantota bacterium | reverse complement strand
TAAGAGCGTTGTCGACAACCCAAGTCATCTTTTCCATGTCGCGGGTGGGCCGCATTCATCCGCCTAACCGCCAGGTCCTCAAGGACATTTCGCTCGGCTTCTACTACGGGGCCAAGATCGGGGTTCTCGGCCTCAACGGCTCGGGCAAGTCGACCCTGTTGCGCATCATCGCCGGAGTGGACACCGACTACGTCGGAGAACTCTCCATGAGCAAGGGCTACAGCGTCGGCCTGCTGGAGCAGGATCCGCAGCTCGACCCGGCCAAGACCGTCATCCAGATCGTGCGCGAAGGCGTACAGCCGATCGTCGACCTCTTGGCCCGCTACGACGCGGTCTGCGACAAGATGGCCGACCCCGACGCCGACATGGACGCCCTTCTGGCCGAGCAGGCCCGACTCCAGGAGGATATCGACAAACACGACGCCTGGAACCTCGACAACCATCTCGAGATCGCCATGGAGGCCCTCCGCTGCCCGCCGCCGGAAACGCCCGTGACGGTGCTGTCGGGCGGCGAGCGGCGCCGTGTCGCGCTGACCCGCCTCCTGCTCATGGAACCCGACATCCTTCTTCTCGACGAGCCGACCAACCATCTCGACGCCGAGTCCGTCGGCTGGCTCGAGCGGCACCTGCAGGAATACAAGGGCACGGTCATCGCCGTGACCCACGACCGCTATTTCCTGGACAACGTGGCCGGCTGGATCCTGGAGCTCGACCGCGGCCAGGGCATCCCCTGGAAGGGCAACTATTCCTCGTGGCTGGAGCAGAAGAAGGAGCGGCTGGCGGTCGAGGAGCGGACCGAATCCCGCCGCCAGCGGACCCTGGCCCGCGAGCTCGAATGGGTCCGGATGTCGCCCAAGGCCCGCCAGGCCAAGGGCAAGGCCCGCGTCACCGCCTACGAAGAGCTGCTCGGCCGGGACTTCGAGCGTTACCGAGAAGAGCAGGAGCTCCCCATCCCGCCCGGCCCGCGCCTCGGTGACGTGGTCATCGAGCTCGAGGGCGTGGCTAAGGCCTATGGCGAACGGGTGATCTTCGACGGCCTGACGGCGAGCATCCCGCCCGGCTCGATCGTCGGCATCATCGGCCCCAACGGGGCCGGGAAGACGACGCTATTGCGTTTGATCACCGGTTCGGAAGCGCCCGACGCCGGGCGGATCCGGATCGGGGAGACGGTCAAGATCGCCTACGCCGACCAGTCGCGGACCATCGATCCGGGCAAGACGGTGTTCGAGGAGATCTCGGGCGGGGCGGAGCTGATCACGGTCGGCGGACGGGAGATCAACACGCGGGCTTATTGCGCCTCGTTCGGGTTCGGCGGCACCGACCAGCAGAAGAAGGGCTCGATGCTGTCGGGCGGGGAGCGGAACCGCGTCCACCTGGCCAAGGCCGTGTCCGAGGGCGGAAACGTGATCCTCCTGGACGAGCCGACCAACGACCTGGACGTCAACACGCTACGGTCCCTGGAGGACGCGCTGGCCGGCTTCGCCGGCTGCGCCGTGGTCGTCAGCCACGACCGCTGGTTCCTGGACCGGGTCGCCACCCACATCCTGGCCTTCGAGGAGGACGGCGGCATCCGCTGGGTCTTCGGAAACTATTCGGAGTACCGGGAAGACCTGCGCAAGCGCAAGGGGACAGCCGCCGACCAACCCCATCGGCTGAAGTACAAGACGCTCAAGCGTTGATCGGGGCGGCTGCGGCCTATTCCTTCTTGCCCGTATCGAAAATCCGCCCGAGGGCGCCGTCGAGCAGGGTCTCGAAATCCTCGGGGTACCAGTGGCCGATCCCCGGCGTCAGGTGGAAGACGGCCGGCAGGCCGAGCTTCTCCAAGCGGTCCATCAGCTCCCGCTGCTTAGCCACTCGCTGGTCCGCCTCCGTGGTCAGGAGAGTTCCGCGCAGGCCGCGGGCCTTGGCGGCCAGAATATCCTCGTCGCCGATCGTCGTGGGCGGTTCCGGGCAGAGGACGACGAATCCCCGGACGGGGAAGAAATTCCCGAATGCGGCCAGGAGAGAGCCGAACCCGCCCGAGGAAAAGCCGCCGATGACCACCCGGCCGGTGTCCACGGGGTATTGATCGGCGATCTTCTTGTAGGCGGCTTCGAGGTCCCGCCGGGTGACGGCGGCGTCCTGCCAGTGAAAACCCTTCATGCTGGCGACCTGGGTCGATTGGACATAGACCGTGATGAACTCGCCGCGGAGCCGGGGCGACGTCCAGTTGGGCTTGAATTCCGCGAGGGATTCGCCGCCGCCGTGCAGGGCGATGAAGAGGGGGTACTTCTTGGCCGGGTCGTAGCCGGTAGGCGTCACGGCCTCGATCCTCACGACGGCCTTTTTATGGGCTTCTTCGATACGGGACTGGTTCGCTTTCAAAAAGGCCTCGAAGCGCGGCGAGTTCCTGACCTTGTCCCAGACCTCCGCCCCGAAATCCCAGGTCCCGTAAAAGACCCCCCGGCGATGGCCTTCCTCCAGGGCTTGGATCGCCTTTTCGGCGTCGCCTTGGAAGTGGCGCGCCGCGGCCAGGTTGAAGGTGTTGGCCAGGACGTTGTCGGGAAACCGGTCCAGGACGCTTTCCAGGAGGACGGCCGCTTCCTCGTACTTCTTTTGTTCGAAGAGCTGGCCGAGATACTCCCGCATCTCCTTGTAGCTCGCGAACTCGCGCTTCTCCTGGCCTTGGAGAGGGATCAAGGCCGCGGAACAGAGAACGATTGTCAGGGCGACGAGAATTTTCTTCATGGCGATCATTAACCTCCTGCAAAGGCGGGGCGTTCGGCGCCGGTACATTACGCGCTGACTGGAACTGCAAAGTTTATGCCAGAGCAACGATTTGGCATATTATCTGTTATCAGCGATATAGAGTTGATCCCGAGCGGGGGAATCCCCCGCGGCGTAAAGCTTCTTTATGGGAACCGGTTCTTGACAATGGCCCGCGACCGACCATATCCTCATGTCGTGATGAGAAGGATCCTTTCTCTCGCCTCGATCGTCGCGACCGTGGTCATTTCCTCCGTCTCAGTCGAGCCGCGCAACGTTTCGGCCCAGGCCGTTCAAGACCGCCCCGCCGATCTGGCTGACATCTTAGAGCGCTGTGCGGTTTACTGCGACCGGCTCTCGGGCGCCATCCTGGACTTCGTCTGCCTGGAGCGGATCGAGGAGATGGTCGCGGATGTGGTCATCGTGAAACCCGCAACAGGCGCCGAAAGCGCTGGCTTTGAAAACTCGGGAGACCTGATGGGGATAGCGAAGAGTTCAGACCCCGGCGAATCGCCTTTCGCCTTGCGCGTGAGAAAAAAGGTCCGGTCAAGCTATATCTACGATTACCAACTCGTCCGGGACAGGATGGGCCAGATCACCGAAACGCGGACCCTTATCAAGGAAAACGGCCGCGACGTGCTCGAGAAGAACGCCGCGCTTAAGACTCGCGTCTTCGCCTATGGATTTGCCGTCATGGGACCGGTCTCCCTTCTTGGTAGCGACCGCCAGGCCCTATTCGACTTCAAAGTCATCAAAGAAACAAAGCTCGGAAAAGACCGGGCCGTTATCATCCAAGCCACGCCCAAGCCCGGGTCGCCGGGGGATATCCTCTCCGGGAAAATATGGGTCCGGAAAAGCGACGCCGGGGTTTTAAAGATCGAGTGGGTGCCTGAGTCCATAGGACACTATACCGGCATCTTGGATTTCGCCAAGCAGATCGGGGGTCAGCCGCGTCTGACTTTGACCACCGAATTTGCGCTCGAGCACAACGGCGTTCGTTTCCCCAGCCGCTATACGATCCAGGAAATGTATCTTTTTTCGACAAGGAGCCCCCTGATCCGCTCGATGACCACGGTAACGCAGGCGGACTATAAATATTTTACGGTCGAGACAGGGGTCACGCTCCGAAAATAGATGGGCCGGATGGGCGGGGGGTGTTCGGCCCGGAGTGCGGAAAACCGACGGCGGCCCGAATACTATGCGGCGTTTAGGGAAGTCGCGCGGCTCAGAAAGAAGGCGAGTTCCGCTTCGAGTTCGTTGAGGCGGGATCTGGCATCGGAGTATTCGGCCACGATCTGTTTCAGCCGCTCTCGGAGACGGGCCTTTTCTCCTCTGAACCAGGCTTTGTTTTCTTCCGCCATGCGCCGCATGTCGTCCTGGGCTTTCGTCCGCACGCCGGCCAGCGTCGCCGCGTACTCCTCTTTCAAGGCCTTCAACTTTTCCGCCGCCTTGGCGTACTCCGCTCTCAGCGAACCGGCAAAGCAGGCCAGGGCATATCCCTGCTTGAGCCCGGCGACGAGCTCCCGCACCGGAACGATGGCTTGGACCCGATGAGCGTTCGCGCCGCAGAAAACGAAGCCATTCTCGAAATCCCCTTTCCGGGCGCTGTCGAGCGCTTCGGAAATGCAGTAGCGGGCCTTGCCGGCTTCACAGCTCTCGAGACAGCGCGAGGGACAACGAAAGATCTTCTTCTCCCCTCGGGCGATCGCCGCCAGGAACGGGCCGCGGATGGCCCGCCCCGGCAGACCCACGGGGCTCTGGACGATGACGATGTCCTCTTCCCGGCAGGACAGGTAAGCTTGTTTGAACCGGATGTCGGCGTCGCATTCGGTGGTCGCCACAAAACGGGTGCCGAGCTGCACTCCTTGGGCCCCGAGCGCCAGGAATCGATGGATGTCTTCGCCCGAATAGATACCGCCCGCGGCGATCACCGGGAACGTGCGGTTCCAGCGCGCTTCGAATTCCCCGAGCGCTTCGACGACCTCCGGGACGATCCGCTCGAGCTGAAATTCAGGGCGATCGATCTGCTCCGGCTTGAATCCGAGATGTCCCCCCGCCCGGGGCCCTTCGACCACGACGGCATCGGGAAGGTCGCCGTAATGCTTTTCCCACGACTTGAAGATCAGGCGGACCGCCCGCGCGGAGCTGACGATCGGAACGACCTTGACGCCCGCCTCGCGGATAGCCCGTACGGGGATCCCTTTGATCGGCAGGCCGGCCCCGAGGAAGAGGACGTCGACCTTTTCCTCGACGGCGGCGTCGAGCAGCTGATGGAAACAGTCGACGGCGACCATGATGTTGACGCCGACGAGGCCGTCCGATTTACGGCGCGCTTCGCGGACCTCGCGGCGCAGGGCCCGGACATTGGCCGCGGTGGGATCGTCGTAGTAATCGTCCTCGATCATGCCGATGGCGTTGGCGGCGATGACACCGATCCCGCCTTCCCCGGCGACGGCGGCGGCGAGTTTCGAAAGGGATATGCCGACTCCCATCCCGCCCTGGACGATCGGGAGTATGGACGTCTTGTCGCCGATCCGGAGCGCGGGAAGCGGGTATTTCGCCGCGCAGTGGTCCTTGAACTCGGCGAATTTCGATTCGAGGGCGGTTCGAAAACTCATCCCAACTCCAATGCCTATGATCAAGCCTTCCGCAAATTCGGGTTAAATGATAGACTTATCGGGCAGATCTGTCAAACTGACCGGCCCCGGAGCGGGCCCCTGTCGGGCGACCTGGATAGGGAGAGGATTTGAGAATAGAAAAACCCTTCTACGAGCTCATGCCCACGGCTTTTGGGCGGATGGGCATCGTCTGGTGGGAAGCGGCGGCCGGGCCGAGGGTCCGACAGGTGTTCCTGAGCAGGGCGGGGAAGGCCGCGGCGGCAGCCGTTTTGGAAGAATATCCCGCGGCACGGCGGCAGGCGTCTCCGGGGATCGTCGAACTCGGGCAGCGGATCCAGCGCTTTCTTGAGGGCGAAGCCGTCGCGTTCGATCTGGAAATGGCCGCGCTGGAGGTGTGCGGGGAGTTCCAACGGCAGGTCCTGCTGGCGGAGCATGGGATACCGCGGGGCTGGGTCAGCACCTATGGGAGGATCGCGCGGCACGTCGGGTCGCCGGGAAGCCGCCGGGCTGTCGGGCGGTCGTTGGCGACGAACCCGTTGCCGATCATCATCCCCTGTCATCGTGCGGTACGGGCGGATGGCGAAA
>JBFYOD010000034.1:0-2863 GCA_041303965.1 Candidatus Aminicenantota bacterium | reverse complement strand
GTCACGCTCGAAGAGGAGACTCGCGCCGAAGTGGAAATCGCCGGTCTTCTTGGCCTCGTAGCCCCAGTTGCCGCGGGCCGTGTTCTGGTAGCTTGCGGGGTAGCTCGCCAGGACCTTTCCGGCCGCGTCGAAATCGCCCTCCCGGCCGATCCAGACCGTAGGCTCGGCGTTCGGGGTGGCGCCCTTTTCCTTGCTGGGGTTCTCGGGGTAGGTGTGAAGTCCGAAGAAATTCATCCGCAGTTTCGGGAGCTGGCCCAGGATGGCCTCGTAGTTCTCGAGCGTCCACCAGTCCGGGCCCTCGGCGAAATCGTGGAAGGGCTGAATGCCGCGGACGGCAAAGAGAGGATGGCCCGTCTCGTCGAGGTTGAGGCTTTCCTTTTCCATGGTCCCGTCAGGGACGACGTCGCCCTCGAGGAAGAAACGGACGCCCAGTTTCTCGGCCAGCTGGTAGGCGCCGTAGAGGACGGCCGGGCCGCTGCCGCCGGCGACGAGGACTGTTTTTTTCGACCTGCGGGGGACTGTTTTCAGCCAGTAGTCTTCGGGCCCGAGGGAGGCGATCTTCGCTGCGGCCTCGGCGTCGTCCAGGCCCCGGGCGAATGTCCCGCTTTTTTCCATTACGGCCACGGCGCCCGGCGGGATGCGGGAGAACGACTCCGCTTCCCTGAGGGCCGGGAGGTCGCCGGTCCTCAAATAGAAATATCGGCGGATCTCGGCGGCCGCTACACGCTCGTGCCAGGAAGCATCCTTGGCGATGACGATGTCGGGGATCGGGCTTTTCCGGGCGCAGCCCTGGAAGGCCGCAAGGAAAATGGCTGAAAGAAGGAAGTAGGTTCTGCCGTTCGATCGGTGTTTCATCCCGGACACCTCGGTCCTTGTGCCCCTTATTCTAATACAGGCGCGGCCGCATTTCAACGCGTGCCTAGACCCTGTATTGACGGGCCGGGGAACATCGCGATATGATCGTCAAGCCCATGACCATCCGAGAGCGATTCAACAAGGTCTTCCTCTGGGAAAAGCCTGACCGCGTCCCGGATATGGAGTTCGGGTATTGGGATAAAACGATCGCCGTCTGGCACGAACAGGGCCTGCCCCGCGGCTGCCGGACGAACGAGGACGTCGAGAGGCACCTGGGGCTCGAGGGGATCTCCATCATGCCGGAAGTGCCCATCCACAAGGGGCTTTTTCCGGCATTTGAAGAAAAAACCATCGAGCAGCGGGGCGAGCGGCGCGTGGTGCAGACCAAGGACGGGGCGCTCACCGAGATGCTCGACTACGACTCGTCCATGCCCAAGTTCCTCAAGTTCGCCGTCGAGACCCGGGCCGATTGGGAGAGACTGCGCGACGAGCGGCTCGCCCCCGGATGCCCTGGCCGGGTCGGGGATGTCGCCGGGGCCGTCGCCGCGGCCCACGCCGCGGGAATGCCCATCCTCTTCCACTGCGGCTCGCTCTACGGCTGGCTCCGCGATTGGATGGGCCTCGAGAACCTGTCCATCGCGCTCATGACGGACCGGGCCTGGATCGAAGAGATGATGGAGCACATCACCTTGATGGACCTCGAGTTCATAGAGAAGCATATCCCGGCGGAGGGGATCGACGTCGCCTGGTGGTGGGAGGACATGTGCTACAACCACGGCCCGCTCATGTCGCCCAAGCTCTTTGAGGAACTCATGGTGCCCCGTTATAAGCGGATCACCGACGCCCTCAAGACGCGCGGCATCGGCGTCAACGTTCTCGACTGCGACGGCCGGATCTACGACCTCGTCCCGGGCTGGCTCAGGGGCGGCATCAATTGCATGTTCCCGATCGAAGCCCTGCACACCGACCCCTGGCGGCTGCGGGAAGAATACGGGAACGATGTGCTCCTGCTCGGCGGCGTCGACAAAATGGCCGTGATCGCCGGCAAGGACGCCATCGACCGGGAAATCGAGAAGCTCCATCCCCTCGTCGAACGCGGCGGCTACCTGCCCTGCGTCGACCACCGCGTCCCGCCGGACGTCACGTACGAGAATTACCTCTATTACCTGGAAAAGAAAAAAGCGATCCTCTAACGTCCGCGGGCCGAACGGGCGTTCCCTTACTTGCCTTCGCGGAGTTCGGGTGGGACCGGCCGCGCCGCGGTCACAAGCTCGTTCGTGGCCCCGGCGATGAACCAGCGGCCGTCGCGCCGGACGAGGATCCAGCTGTCGACGCCCTGCTGTGGCGGCATGGCGAACCCGGTGATCTGGGCCTCATAAAGGACAAGGACATGGGCCATGTCCCCGAATTCCCAGGCTTTCATGCGGACGACCTTCTCGGTGAAGCCGCTCTCTTTCGGAACTACCGTCGCTTCGCCCCGTTTGTACGGGCGCTCGTAAAAATCGACGAAGTCCTTGATGAATCCGTCGAGGGAAAAAGCCGTCAGGGCGGTCCAGCTCGTCCGGAGAACGATGACGGCCTCTTTCAGGAAGCAGGCCCGGACCTTGTCCCAGTCGGGGAGCTGGCCCCCGACGGAACTGACGAGGCTGTAGATCCCGGCGACGAAATCCTTGACCGGCTGGGGCGACGCCGGGGCCGCCGGTCCCTGCGCCAGACCCAGGCCGGCCCCCAGGTAGAACAAGAAGGCCAAAACTGTTCCAACGGACTTTCGAAGGACTCTGTTCTTCATTCTATTCCCTCCTATCGATCAAAGTACGGTGACCTTGAATTTGCAGCGCTTGCCACCCATATTATTTGAATTTCGCCTCGCGCGGCCAGACCTCGGCCTCAGGCCCGGGCGACCCGCTCCAGCCGCTTCATGATCGAGAAAATGAAGCCGGCGGACAGGATGCAGGCGCCGGCGAGGATAGCCCACACCGCCCAGAGCGGCAAGCGCTCCCAGAACCAG
>JBFYOD010000033.1:0-4083 GCA_041303965.1 Candidatus Aminicenantota bacterium | reverse complement strand
ATGAAGAGGCCGTCTACATCATCGCGCCTATGGAACGGGACGTCTTCCTCAAGCTCCAGACCGACCGGGAGCGCGACCTGTTCATCGAGGCCTTCTGGAAACAGCGCGACCCGACCCCCGGGAGCCCGGAGAACGAATTCAAGACCGAACACTTCCGGCGCATCGCTTACGCCGACCGCTATCTCGGCCGTGACGCGCCGCGCCCGGGGTGGAAGACGGACCGGGGCCGCATCTACATCATCCTGGGAGAAGCGCGGGACATCCAGAGATTCGAAGGGAAGTCCTCGACCTACGACGCCGAGGTCTGGTTCTACCAGGGGAAAACCGACTTGGGGCTCCCGGCGGGCTTCAACCTCGTCTTTTTCAAGGAAGGCGGTCACGGCGAGTTCAAACTCTACAGCCCGGTCGGCGACGGCCCCCAAGCGCTGCTGGCGGGCTATTTCGGCGGCCCTGATTACGCGAGGGCCTATGAGAAGTTGCGGGAAGTCGAGCCGAACTTGGCCGCCGTCTCGCTCTCCCTCGTCCCCGGCGAAGGCGGACAGGCCTACGGGCGGCCGTCGATGTCGTCCGACCTCCTCATCCAGCGCATCGAATCGGCCGCGGCCCGCAACGTCGAAGCCAAGTACGCCCAGAAGTTCCTCCAATACAAGGACCTCGTCGAGGTCGAATACACCGCCAATTACCTCGACAGCGACAGTCTCATCAAGGTCTTCCGCGACCCTTCGGGCCTCTACTTCGTCCACTACGCCGTCGAGCCCCGGCGGCTGTCCGTGAACCAGTACGAGAGCAAGTACTACACGACCCTCAAGGTTAACGGCCGGGTCACGACGGCCGACGGCCGCCTCGTCCATCAATTCGACAAGACCGTTTCCTTGGACCTGACCGCCGAGCAAATGAGCGAGGCCAACCGGGCGCCGTTTGACTTCCAGGATCTCTTCCCTCTCCTCGGCGGCGACTACAGCCTTTCGGTCCTGATCAAGAACGAGGCCTCGAAGGAGTTCACGTCCGTCGAACAGGCCCTGCGCATCCCCCAGAGCGGACCGGCCGTCCAGATGACCCAGCCGCTCCTCGGTTACCGGGTTGTCCGCCTGGAGCCGGCGGAGCGCCGGATGAAGGCCTTCCGCGTCGGTCCCTTCCAGATCTACTGCCAGCCGAACCGGGTCTTCACGAAGAAGGAAACTCTGGCCATCGCCTTCCAGCTCAACAACTTGTCCGGCGAGGTCGCGGCCGGCGGCGAGGTCAGGATAGAGTTCCTCAAGGACGGCCAACCCTTCCGGGCGATCCGCCGGAAGCCCTCGGATTATGCCGAATTGCCGACCGTCCTCGAGGAAGTTTCCCTGGCCGACTTTCCGCCCGCCCATTACATGGTCCGGGTCTCGGTCTCGAACTCCGGCGCCGAGATCGTCTCGTCCACCGAGGAGTTCGACCTCTCCTTCGCCGAGTCCGTTCCCCGGCCCTGGTTCTCGTCCCGGATCCTGCCCGAAGCGGGGGACCCGGTCTACGCGGAGATCATGGGTTCCCAGCTCTACAACCTCGGCCGGTTCGACGAGGCGCGCGTGTTTCTGGAAAGCGCTTTTCAACGAAAGCCGGAATCAGAGGACGCGGCGACGAACCTGGCCCGGGTGTATCTCGCCCTCCAAAACCCTCCAGCTGTCGTCAAGATACTGGACCCCTTCATGACCCCGGGAAGAACGGCGAAGTATGATACCTACGTCCTCGCCGTCGAGGCGCTGAAGAGGACGGGCGAGTTCGGCCGGGCCATGGAGCTTCTCGACAAGGCCGTGGCTCACTACGGCGTCAACGCTGTCTTACTCAACTCGACTGGAGAGTGCTATGAGGGCTTGGGAAAGACCAAGGAGGCGCTGGCGGCCTTCGAGAAATCGCTCGAGCTCAGCCCGGACCAGCCCGAAATCAGCAAGAAGATCGAGACGCTGAGGAAGAAAGCCCCGCTCTAGCCCTTGCGGGCCTTCGGCGAAGGAGCGGCCAGCGCCTCCTCCCGCGCGTAGACGACACCCACCTGCCGGAGCATCGCCTGGGCCTCCGCCTCAGGGACCTCCGATTTGACCTCGGCGGTGATGTCCCGGCCGACGAAGAGGCTCCGATTGAGCTCCTCGATGAGCGCGGTGATGCGGATGTAAACCTTGGCCGGGGCCTTGTCCACGACGACGGTCACGCGGTTCTCGCGGATGACGACGAGGCGGACTTCTGGGAACTTGGCGATCTTCTTGGCGAACGCGGCCAGGAGCCGTTTTTTCCTGTTGCGGACGAAACGGTAGAAGAAGAGGGCCATGAAAGCCGGGCCGATCAAAGCTCCCCAGTTGAAGTTGACGGAGACGAGGACGACGGTCACGGCGACGGCCGAGGCGAGAATGGCCAGCCCCTTGTAGCCGCCCGGGAACGACGTGCGCAGCCACTCGGCCCAGTTGCGCAGCCGGGCCCCGGCGAGGAGCCCGGAGCCGGCATGCGTGCCGGACTCGATGTCGTGCTTCAGGCGCCGCAGGTCAGCCGCCAGGGCGTGGGCGTCGGGATAGCGGTCGTCCGGGTTCTTCCGGAGACAGCGGAAGACGATGCGGTGGAGCTCGGGCGTGAGGCTGCGGCGGACGATCGTCACCGGCCGCGCCTCTTCATAGGCGATGGCGTGCATCGTGTCGAGCGGCGTCTCGCCCTTGAACGGGAGCTCGGCCGTGACCATTTCGTAGAGGACGATGCCCAGGGAGAAGATGTCGCTGCGGCGGTCGAGCTCCTTGCCCCGGGCCTGCTCCGGGCTCATGTAGCTGAGCGTGCCCATGACCGCCCCGGGCATGGTGTGGAGCCGGCCGCGGGTCAGCGTCCGGTCGAGGTCGGCGGGCGCCGCCGGCTCCTCGGTAATGGGTTCGACGAGCTTGGCCAGGCCGAAGTCGAGGAGCTTGGCGTGGCCGTCCCGGGTGACCATGATGTTGTCGGACTTGATATCGCGGTGGAGGATGCCGGCGTCGTGGGCCTTGGCCAGGCCCTCGGCCATTTGGAGGGCGATCTCGATCGCGCCCAAAAGGTCGAGCTCGCCGTCGGCGATGAGCTTGCTTACGGTCCTGCCGTCGACGTATTCCATGGCGATGAACAGGTTACCGTCGACTTCGTCGATGTCGTAGACCTGGGCGATGGCCGGATGGGAGATGGCCGCGGCCGACCGGGCCTCGAGGAGGAGGCGGCTCCGTCTCTCGGGATTGGCGACGAGGCCGGGCGTGATCATCTTGAGGGCCACCAGGCGGTCGAGGCGGGTGTCGCGGGCCCGGTAGACGACCCCCATGCCGCCCTTGCCGAGCTGGGTTTCGACCCGGTAATGCTTGAGAGTTGTTCCGACCATGCCTTTGATCACAAAATATCATACGTAGGGGCGGGGGTCAATCGTTCCGTGAGCCCCGCGGCTGCCGTCCGGGGCTTGAGAACGAATTTCGTGACGTGATGAATTCCCTGGGACACGATACGAATTCCAGAGAATTCGTTCATGTCCCGGAATTCATCGTGTCGTGTCCCAGGGATTTCGTCGATCGGGGATCGCGGGGCTCACGGTTGAAATGGGGGCGCTTTTGGGATAAAAGAGAGGAACTTGCTCCTCATGGAGGCGATCATGAGATTATCCGTAAGGAATGCGGCCCTCGCCGTCCTCGTCCTCGCCCTGGCGTTCGGCCCCTCGGCCTGCAGGAAGGATGCCGGCGGGCAGGCGGGGAAAGCGGCGGGCAAAGGAGACCGGATGATGGAAGTCAAAAGAGAGCTTTTCGGGCGTCTCGCCGACGGCGCGGCCGTCGATATCTACACGCTGACCAACAAGGCCTCCGGGATCGAAGCCCGGGTCATGACCTACGGGGCGACCCTTGTTTCCCTCCGCCTGCCGGACCGCAAAGGCGAGTTCGCGGACGTCATCCTCGGCTTCGACAACCTCGAGGGATACCTCGGGACGCATCCGTATTTCGGGGTCATCGTCGGCCGGTACGCCAACCGGATCGCCAAGGGCAGGTTCATGCTCGACGGCGTGGAGTACACTCTGGCCCAGAACAACAACGGCAACAGCCTGCATGGCGGGCTCAAGGGCTTCGACAAGGTCGT
>JBFYOD010000032.1:0-5472 GCA_041303965.1 Candidatus Aminicenantota bacterium | reverse complement strand
TTCGAGCCTAGCCAGCGAGCTGTCTGAGGCCATTTATCTCTCCCAGAACCATCACCGTTTCGGCGATCACGTCCTTCACAAAAGAATCCGTTCTTGCTTTTCGGGCAAACTCGTCTTCGCTCGCGATGTGATAATTGATCTCCCGGCCGACCATATCCTCGACCGACCGAACGGCGCGATAAACGTCGTCCTCGTCGGGCCGACCGACGACATAGAGATCTATATCCGAATCCGACCTCAAGCGTCCTTTCGCGTACGAGCCAAAGATGAAGGCGAACGAAACCCCCTTCACTTTTCGCAACTCATCACCAAGCATGACCTCGATCCCGACCGTTTTCCGGATGATCGCTTCGATCTCAGCCAAGAGCGAGAAGGTCCGGTTGAGCCGGTAAAGGCTGAGGTTCCCTCTCTTCTTGAAACTCACGAAGTCCATCCGTCTGAGCCTGTTCAATTCGCGCTGGGCGGTTCCTGCTGATGTCTTCACCTGCCGGGCGATCTCGCTGAGATAGAATTCCTTCTCCTGGTTATAGACGAACAGGAGGATGATTTTTCGTCGTATTCTCGATCTTGATAATAAATTTAGCATGGACTTTTCCTGTTTTGAGTAATTATATATTCATTATTGAGTAATTGTCAATCGCCGACGATGCTCAGCGCGGTCTGGTCTGTGCTTGCCTACGGATCAAGTCAAGGATGACGGATTTGAGCCTGTTTCGGCCAGCCCCAGCCGGGATTCCATGTCGTCGAGCCACTCCTCCATGGCCCGGAGGTGGAGGGCGATCGTATCGTCGATCTCCGTCGGTATCGCGATCCCCTTCGCGGCACAGTATTCGTTGAGCGACGCATCGATGTCCTGCCAGGGGGATAGGGGCGCACGGTCCGGCTCTTGGCCTGATCCCCCCGATCCGGAACCCGCTTGCGCCGCCTCGGCGGGCGCGTCGGCCTCGGACGTGTCATGCTCGCCCTCGGCGTCGAGCCGGTCGAGAAGCCCGATCATGCGCCGGTAGAGTTCACCGTAGCGCCGCGACCAGCCCAGATAGGGCCCGACGCCCTGCGACTCCAGAAAGCTCCCGACCGTTCCGTCGCGGCCGGCCTCGGCCTCGCATTCGGATTGCGCGGGAAAGACGACGAACCGCTCCTCTCCCCTCTCGTCAGTCGACCGTCCCAGGGGATAGAGCCGGCAGACCAGGGGCCGCTGGGGATGGACCCGGCATCCGGACGGTGTCACGAAAACGCAGCGGCCGTCCTCCTCCGAGCGAAGAGTCACCCCCCCGTTATCGCTATAGAGGGCAAGGAACTCGGTCGTTCCGATCCCCAGGACGCGCGCCATTCCCAGGATCTCGTGGGGGCCGACCATAATGACCTTGCCCGCGCAGCAGCGGCCGCACGCACGGCAGGTGAACGAAAAGGGGCTTTCCCGTTCGAGGCAAAAATCCAAAGGCAAAGGCGCGGCTTCAGCGGTTGGCGGCGATCTTCCCCAGGTTCTGTTGGAGCTTCCCGGCCCGGAACCACTTGATCTCGACGGTCGCCATCTCGTCGCTCTGGAGGTGCTTCAAGACCTTGGACGGGAATTCCCCGGAGTGCAAGAGCACGTCCCCGCTGTACCACTTGATCTCGGCCTGCCTCCACTTGAGCTGGAGCTCGCTTATTCCTTTTGACTTGCCCCGAATGGAACCGCCGGTCTGGCTCCCGTGGAGAAAGCCGAAGGATGTGCAAAAGGCCGCGGCCGTCCCGGCCAGCTTGAGAACCTCCCGCCTTGTAACGGTTTTCCCTTCGTCTTGTTTTCCCATGGCTGAATGCTAAACCCGAAACATGCGCTTGTCAAGGCCGGCGAGAGTCCGCGGGCTTTCGGACGGGCCCTTGGTTGACTCCCCGCCTGAAGATGCGTAATATCGGGGTCTGATTCCCCCGAAGGAGCGCCCCATGGACAAGACCCTGGCCATCATCAAACCCGACGCCACCAAGAAGCGGATCATCGGCAAGATCATCGGGCGCATCGAGGAGGAGGGCTTCACGATCTCCCGGATGAAGCTCGTCCACCTGACCAAGGACGAGGCCAAGGGCTTCTACATCGTCCACAAGGAAAGGGGCTTCTACGACAGCCTGACCGAGTTCATGTCCTCGGGCCCGGTCGTCATCATGGTCCTCGAGGCGGAAAACGCCATCAAGCGCTGGCGCGACGTCATGGGCGCGACCGACCCGGCCCTGGCCAAGCCCGGCACCATCCGCCACACCCACGGTTTCTCCATCGAGCGGAACGCGACCCACGGCTCGGACGCGCGCGAGACCGCCGAGTGGGAGATCAATTACTTCTTCAAAAAATAGCGCCGGCGCGGACACAAGTCGCTTCGCCCAGCATAGGTTCTTGGCCGGCGACGCCTCCGCGATTTTGGCCTTTTTTCCCCGCCTGTTCCCACCTACAAGGCTTTCTTGACATGTCTTAAGCCCTGATCTATGCTTCCCCACAGTCGCCGGGTGGGGAATTCAATGCAAAACCGCGAACGCGGGCCTTCTCTTTAAAACCGGATATTTCCACACGAACGGCACCCCCCTGCGCACGTAGCGCCCGTGCCTCTCGCGTGGTCGAAAGGAGGATATCATATGAACAGGTGGAGTATCGGGGTTCTGGCGGCGATCTTGATCGTGGCCGCCGGGTGCGCGCCCAAGGCCGACGCACCGGAAGACGTCGCCGCGATCAAGGCGATGTCGACGGCCTGGGGGCAGGCGCAAACCGCAGGCGACGCGGCCGCGTTGGCCGACCAATACGCCGAAAATGCGGTCCGATTAGATCCGAACGCGCCGATGAAGATGGGCAAGGAGGCGATCCATTCGGCCTTGCGGGCGTACTTCGATCAATACCGCGACGAGGCCGTGGATGTCGCCGAGGACGTGCGTGTCGTCGGCGATCTCGCGTTCGCGCGCGGCACTTATGTAGCCAAGGCAACGCCCAAGATCCCCGGCGCGGCAGTCATCGACGACAAGGGGAAATGGGTCGACGTCTACCAACGCCAGCCCGATGGCTCATGGAAGATGATCGTCGACATTTGGAACTCCGACCTGCCGCCGGTCCAGGTGCTCGTTCCCGCCAGCGCCGACGAGGAAGCGCTCCTCCAGATCGAACGGGACTGGATGGCGGCGTGGCTGAAGCAGGACTCAGTGGCCATGGAGGCTATCCTGGCGGACGGGTTCGTGGAGAACTACAAGGGCAAGGCCACGATGAAGAAACAGTATATCGCCGACATGAAAGCTGGTATCTACAAATTAGAATCGACCGAAGTCGGCGATATGCGGGCGGTCGTCTTCGGAGATCAAGCGGTCGTCAACGGCGTCTCCGTGATAAAAGGCACGATGCGCGGCAAGGACGACAGCGGAAAGAGCCGGTGGACGGACGTTTTCGAGAAACGGGATGGCCGTTGGCGCGCCGTTGTCAGCTACGCTTTCAAGATCGAGTAACATTCGCGCGCCGCGCCGGTTCGGGCTCGCCCGAACAAGGGAGAAATTTACCCTAAAGGTCTTTCGCAGGCCAGGTCCGGGCCGGACGGTCAGCGCGAATTCCGCGCCGGCTCGGCAACCCAGGCCGAGCCGTTCCAGTAGCGGATGGCCTTGAGCACGGCGTCTCGATACGCCTCATCGAGGACGCTTGTGAGCTTCCCGGCCTTGACCATTTCGCCGTGCGTGACGGTGAACCCATTCCCCCAGCTGATCTGGACGCACTTGAGATCGAAGCCGAATTCATACCACAGTCCGGTCGTTGTCGTAACCCGGATCCAATTATTCCCGGTGATGCCAATATCCCTGAGCCCGTCAACGCGGTGGCCAATTGCCTCGGAGACGTCGAGAAAGGGCACGGTCACATAATAGAGCTCCGAGCCCGCCCCGAAGCCTTCGCAGGCGTATTCCCCGGTCTGGGGGGAGCTCCCGCCGATCTTGCGGGTATCGAAAACGATCAGGCATCCGCCGCGGTATTCGTTGTTGACGCCGCAGACGATGAGCTCCTCCCGGCCGTCGCCGTCGATGTCGTGATAAGCTAGCTCTCTCAAGTAGCCGGCGTTCCAGAACTCCCCGACCATCTTGCCGGAGGAATCGAGCACCGCCAGCTGGCAGGGCCAGTCGGGGGCCTGGAACGATTCGACGACGGTCTCAAGCCGGCCGTCGCCATCCATGTCGTGCGTATGGAAGCCGGCGATGCGGTAGTCCGGGGAGAAGACCTTCCCCCCGCATCGGAGCTCCCTCCCGCCGTGGAATTTCCAGAGCTCGACGCCCTTGCGGTCATAGCAGTATATGAACCCCTCCCCCAACTGGTCCTTGACCCGCTTGGGGGCGAAGAGGACCTCCGCATCGCCGTCACCGTTGATGTCTCGGATGACGAGCGCGGGCAGGATATTCCCCTCGTCCTTGTGCATCACCTGGAAGTTCCTCCGGTAGAAGTCCTCCATCCGGAGGTCTTCCATCCCGGTGTCCTTCCTCCAGAGCTCCCGCTCGTCCTTGTCGCGGACGATGAGAGTCGCGCCTTCGATCGAGAAATCGGCCGGCTGGCGCCTGACGACACGCCAGGGGATGATGAAAACCGCGGCGGCAAGGAGGAGGACGGCGACCGCGCCCACAGCCCAGATCGGGTAGCGCCTGCCGCTCCTGCCCTTCCCCCGCGCGGGGTGGGAATTCTTGAAGGTCTGCTGGAACCAGCTGTCGAGTTCGTCCTTATAGGCGAAAACGGGGGATTTCTTCTCTCCCCCCTCGGCCCGGTGGACCGGCATGCCGTGCTTTTTCTCCCACCTGTGGCAGGTCCGCGTGTCGCAGCCAAGATAGGCGGAGATGTCCTTCCAGGAACGGAGCAGGTTGTCCTTGGATATTTCTCGCACGTTCTTACCCAATAAGCCCCCTATTATAAGCAATTGCCCCGATCATTCAAGGCGGAGCCCGGGCGGAGCGGCGCCGGCTATCCCACCCTAGCCTTATCAGGAAATAATCGGGGACACCGGCAAGCGCCGCGCGCCTCTGGCGACCTAGCCGATGCCTTTTAGGAGCGCCAGTGGGTGGCTTTAGAGTCGAGCCCAATCCGGCGAACTGCCAGGGAAAAGACACCTCCGCACTAAAAGAGAATAGAGGGGAGGCCTATTAAGTCGATGATGGCCTGGAATCGGGCAAGATAGCTGGCTTCCTATCCATTCCCGGGCTAGCCAGATTAGCGCGTTATTACTGGGAGTAAGAGTGGGCTTCTAGGAGGTCAACAGCGGAGAGGTTTAGGGGCTAAAACCACATATTGACGTCTTCCCTATGCTAAATATTCTTAATACCACTTTGGCCCAATTTAAAAATTGAGCATAATAAATATTCCACAATGAGAATATTTTATCTCTATTTCCATCTATATTATTATAATATTTATTATATTTATCCTTATAACCAATTTCTCGATGGATTCAAACGATAATAAAGAGAGAGAATTCAAAGCTATTATGGATAATTTTGTCC
>JBFYOD010000031.1:0-8879 GCA_041303965.1 Candidatus Aminicenantota bacterium | reverse complement strand
CGTATTGAAATGAAGCCTGGGGACATGCCCCGCTTCTCTCGAAGCGGGACGTGTCCCCCTTCTTTTTACCTCGGACCCCCGCGGCTCTATTTGACAGGGGAGGCCGTTTCGTTTAATTTATGCGAGCCCCTCTAAGCCATCGTAGCTCAGTCGGTAGAGCAGCTGATTCGTAATCAGCAGGTCGGAGGTTCGATCCCTCTCGCTGGCTCCACCGATTCCCCCCCATTTATAGACTCCGGATCCAAAGGTCGGAGGTTCGAATCCTCTCAGGCACGCCATTCATATCCCCCTGATGACCCCGGAAAATCAACGAGTTGCGCTGAGAGGCTTGCTCTGTGGCCTCTAAACACTTGTAGACCGTTTAAGCCCTTCTTAGCCCCCAATACGTCATGAATCTTGACACTTGATTTCTTGATTCCTAAGCGCGGCCGGGTATATTATGAGCCAGTGATGGGGAGGGCCGATCCTAAGCCTGACGCGGGCGGTTCCGTGCGACCTAAAGAAGAAGATCCCCAACCTTCAAAGATCAGGAAAACGATGTCTCTTACACCTGGCACGAGACTCGGCTCTTATGAGATCCTCGCTCCCCTCGGTGCGGGAGGGATGGGCGAAGTCTATCGCGCCCGGGATCACAAATTGAAACGCGATGTTGCCGTAAAAGTGCTTCCTGCGCATCTTGCAGAAAACCTTCAGGCGCTGGGCCGGTTCGAGCGGGAGGCCCAAGCCATCGCCCACCTCTCCCATCCGAACATTCTCGCCATTCATGATTTCGGGAAGGATCAGGGGATCACCTTTGCGGTGACCGAGCTCCTCACGGGCGAAACCCTTCGTTCGCGACTGGAGAGCGGTGGCCTTCCGGTTCGGAAGGCCATCGAATACGCGCTGGAGATATCCGGCGGGCTGGCGGCGGCACACGAAAAGGGCGTCATCCACCGCGACCTCAAGCCTGAGAATATCTTTGTGAGCAGTGATGGCCATGTGAAGATCCTGGACTTTGGCCTGGCCAAGTCTGTGCCCGCATCAGCAGACGACGAGGCCCAAACCCGGACTCTGCAAACGGAACCCGGTGCCGTCATGGGAACGGTGGGCTACATGTCGCCGGAGCAGGTGCGCGCAACGAGCGTCGACCACAGAACAGACATCTTCTCTCTCGGCGCCATCCTCTATGAAATGCTCTCAGGCCGGAAGGCGTTCAAGGGCGATACTGCCGCCGACACGCTGAGCGCCATCCTCAAGGAGGATCCCCCGGAGCTTGCCGAGATCCACTCGGGCGTTTCCCCGATCCTGGACGCCTTGGTCCGGCGCTGTCTGGAGAAGAACCCCGGGGAGCGTTTCCAGTCTGCGCGGGACCTCGGATTCGCCCTGCAGTCGATCTGTGCGGAGAAAAGGGACTCCGGCGCCACTCGCGCCGCACGTATCTCGGAAGAGCCGGACAAACCTTCTATTGCCGTCCTTCCCTTCGCCAATATGAGCCCCGACCCGGAACAGGAATATTTCTGCGAGGGTATGGCCGAAGAGATCATCAACGCGCTGACCAAGATCGAGGGTCTCCGGGTTGCGGCCCGGATGTCGGCGTTTCAGTTCAAGGGGGGATTACAGGACGCCCGGCAGGTCGGCGATGCGCTCAAGGTGAAGATGCTCTTGGAGGGTAGCGTACGAGCGGCCGGAAATCGTCTGCGGGTCACCGCCCAGCTCATCAAAGTCGAGGACGGCTACCATATCTGGTCGGAGCGGTATGACCGGGACCTGGAAGACGTCTTTGCCATCCAGGATGAGATCGCCGCCAACATCGTCAATGCTCTCAGACTGAAACTGGGCCGACAAGATCTGCCTCGGACCAAGCGGCCCACGGATAACCTGGAGGCTTATCATCTGTACCTCAGAGGAAAGCACTTCTGGCATCACCGGCAGCCGGAGATGCAGCGTCGGGCGCTCGAGTCCTACCAACAGGCCAGAGAAAAGGACCCGACGTATGCCCTCGCCCACGCGGGCATAGCCTGGATCAATTGCATCATGGCGATCTACGGTCTTATTCGTCCCGACCTGGCCCGCGCGGCAGCCAAGACCGCAACCGAACGGGCCCTGAGCCTGGATGACAGAGACGCGGACGTGCTGATCGCTTCCTGGGGCATAGGATTGTTCTTTGATTGGGATTGGGAGGCTGAGCGTGCCCTCCGACGCGCTCTTGAATTGGAACACAATAATGTCGATGCCCGCTGCTTCCATAGCCTTCACCTGTGGTTCATGGGAAGGCATGAACAGGCCTTGCATGAAGCGAAGCTGGCTCAGGAGTCGGACCCGCTCTCGACGTACGCAAACTCCCTTGCCGGATGGGCGCTTCTCGCGAGTGGACAGAATGAAGAAGCGGTACCAGAGCTCCAAAAAGCCCTGGACATCGATCCGGATTATGTTCTCGCCCTGACTCTCCTGGCTGGAGCGCACATGCGTATCTCCAAACATGTACAGGCGATCTCGGCTCTGGAAAGAGTGATCTCGATAACGAGGCAATCACCTTTCTATATGGCTTGGCTGGGCTGGGCTTACGGCAAAGCGGGGAGGCCGGACGAGGCTCGGGCCATGCTCAACGATTTAAAGAAGAGAACCGAGAAAGAGTATGTCTCGCCGCTTTACATTTCGTGGGTGCTCAGCGAGCTCAAAGGGGAGGGCGACCCCCTTGAGTGGCTAGAAAAAGCATTGGAAGTCAAGGATCCGTACCTGTTTTTTTGGAGAACCCCTGTGTTCGACAGCTTGAGGTCGGACCCGAGGTTCGATGATCTGCTAAGACGATTTAATCTCATCCGCTAGCGGACGTTTCCCAGTGACTGCAGAGTGAGGCCGCGGAGAACGTCGATTTCTTGACACCTGTCCGGAGCAGAGATATTCTGCTTTTAGAAAGGCAAGGGTGGATTCAATAGCCGACGCCGGCGCTTTCCTGGCGCACGAAAAAAGGAAATTCCTATCTGCCAAACGTTAGAGGAACCAAGGAGCCCCTTAACCCCAGGGGTGATTCCTGAGCTTAATGATGCCCGGAAGCGGCTGGCCGGGCTGACGGGTAGCTGATCGCCAATTCGGCGCAGGACCGTAGGTGAGCACAATCTGAGCACAATTGATTTTATGCCCTGGATAATTGCCTTTACTATCAGCAAGTTGAAACGCTAGGCCAGTTGGTTCGTAATCAGCAGGTCGGAGGTTCGATCCCTCTCGCTGGCTCCAGCGATTTCTCACCATATAAGGCACCAAAATCAGAGAGTTAGACCTTGGGCCGGAGGTCTGTCTATTTTGCCTGCGCTTGCCCTGAATTGCATGGAACTAGTCCCTAATGTGGCACAAATGTGGCACAACCATGGACCAAGATTCGGGGAGCAGATCAATTCCTCCCATATGCTGCAGCGGATCCAATAACTTACAGGGCCGAATCCTCACGGCCCCGCCGAGCTCCTATTCGACGATCTTGTAGTACTTGAAGATGGGATAGACCACGCTGCACTTATCGACGCCCGCTGACTTCAAATATCCGTCGAGCAGGCTCCATGCCGCGAACCCATCGGCCGCCTGCGGCTCCAGGCAGTAGAACGCCATGTTCGCCAGCGGCTGGGCCAGGTCCACGAGGAAGGTTCCGGCAGGAAATTCCTTGGCCTGGATGCGGGCGAATCCGCCCTCGAGCGAGGTCATGGAGAATCCCCCGCGCCTCGCCTTGACCAGGCTGCTGACGACGAATTCCTCGCCCGCCGCCTTGAGCGGCTTGTTCAGCACTTCGACCTTGAGGTTATGGGTTCGGAGCTTGTCGGCAAGCGCATTCAGCTCGGCCGGAATCAAATAGCCGCGCGGGACCGCCGCCTCGGCCGTGCCGACCGGCTTCGTCAGGTCCTTGAGGCCCCGGACGAGCTCGGGCGGTCCGAGCAGGGAGGACGGGATGCGGGCGCGGACGCTCGTCCCCGGGATATAGTCGGGCTCGTTTCTCTCCCGGTAGGCCAGGACATCGACGGTGCCGCGGGATTCGTAGCGGCCGGCCGTGAAATTCTTGAGCTCGCCTGTTTCGGCCTTGGCCCGGACGGCCTCCACGACTTCGCGATCTGCCGTCCGGCATATCTCCTGCATCTCCCGGCCGTGGCGCTTGGCGAATTCGAGGATCCCGGCGATGAGCGCGTATTGGGCGTAGATCTTGCGCTGGAACGACAGATGGATCGGCGTCTCGGCCAGAACGGACATCCGGTTCCGGAGGCCGTAAGCGGCGGCGACGAACTTCGCCTCAGTCGACCAGACCGCTCCATCATGGCTCCAGACCGTCGGCGGCCAGCGATCGTCGAGACCGCAGTGGGTGAACGTCTCGAGTCCGAAGTTCTTGCGCGTCTCGTCGCGGAGCTCCGGGAAGAGCTTGTCCCAGACATAAGTCCGGGGACCCGGATGGGCCGCCGGGACGGAGGACGTGCAATAGCCGATGGCGTAGCCGTGCTGGACGCGCTCCATGGCATGGCCGTCATAGATCAGGACCGGATCCCAGCGGTTGAAGACGGTCCGGTAGAGGGCGTTGACTTCCAGCGTTTCGAGCTTGATCGCGTCGCGATTGAGGTTGAAACCCAGGGCGTTCTGCCCGCCGCTCTGGATATGGGGCGTTCCGTCATTGAGGCTCCATGTATCGTTCCCATCCATGCAGAAGCTGGGGCAGACGACGATGATCAGATTCTCGAGGAGATGGGTCATCCGGCCGAGCAGGATCTCGCGGGTCAGCAGGAGGAGCGCCTCTTTCGCCTCGGATTCGTAGGGGTGGATATTCCCCTCGAGGTAGACCACGGTCTTCCCGGATTTCGCGGCCTGCTCGGGCGAGGTGACGCGCGGGGAGGCCAGGACGAGAACCGGGCAGACGCGGCCGAGCGGACTCGTGTACATGTTGAAGACGTGGATTTTATCGCTCTTCCACTTGAGCTTATCGATGAACTCAAGGAGCTCGAGGGACGACGTCGTCCGAACATAATCGGTCTTCTCGGGTACAATCCGCAGCTCGGACGGCCACCTTCTGTTCCACTTCGTAGGAACGGAGTCTCCCCAATAGATCTTCTGGCCGAAGGCGAGAAGCCCGTTGGTCAGGACCAGGAAGGCGAAGAGAAGCGCTTTTTTCATATCACCTCCTCCTGTCGAGCGAGCAATCCGGACAACCGGATCTCGCCGCTCTCGGCTATTCTAGGACGTCTTCCCCTCCGACACAATTCTTTCCTTGGGCCCGGCCCGGTCGCACCGCGGCCCGCGTTTTGACAGCTGAGCGAAGTTTGAGATATAGAAGGGACGCCGAAAGTCGGTCGGCGTCCGGCGCCTGAATACAAGGAATTCCGCATGTCGAAGAAAGCCTTTTTCCCCGCGATCATAATATTGGCCGCGTCGCTGGTGTTCGTGTCGGGGCGGACCCAATCCGCCCCGGCCCAGGAGAAGGTCTTTCCGGGCGCCGACGAAAGCACGCCTTCGATCGCTCACTACTTCACCTGGCTCAACAACGTGGGCGGCGGCCCTCCCCAGGCCCAGACCATGATCAATCTGGAATTCTTCAAGTGGCTGAAGGAAGAGTACGGTATGCGCCTGGACACCTACGCCTTCGACGCGGACATTCTCGACGGCGCCGGATATTTCAACCTGAAGTCCGAGAAATTCCTTAAGAATTATCCGGACGGTTTCGGGCCCGTCCAGAAGAAGGCCGCATCTCTGGGCATCCGGCTCGGCGTCTGGCTTGGGCCGGACGGGTACGGAGACACGCCCGAAGAGGAGCGGGACCGGACCGAGATGCTCATCTCCCTCTGTCGGGATTACAATTTCCGGGTCTTCAAGATGGACCTCATGCTGACGAATCTGCGGCCCGAGAAGCAGGACAGCGTCATCAAGGCCCTGACGGCATGCCGCGAGTACGTCCCCGATCTCATTGTCCAGAACCACAGGGTCGATTTCGGAAAAGCGGCGCCGTATGTGACAACGACGCTTTGGAACGGAGATGAAACGTATATCGACGTCCACATGACGAACACTCAGACAGCCACCCACCACCGCGTGGGGGCGATCTCCCGGGGACTCGTGCCGGATCTGAAGCGCTTGGTCGAGGACTGCGGCGTGTGCCTCTCCTCATGTCTGGATTACTGGGAGGACGACCTTGTGTTGCAGGCCTTCAACCGCTCCCTGCTCCTGGCTCCCGAGCTCTACGGCAATCCCTGGTTTCTACGCGACGACGAATACCCCCGCCTGGCCCGTCTGTTCAACCTTCACCGCAGATACCGGGACATCCTGGTGAAGGGGATGGTTCTCCCGGAAAAAGTCTATGGTCCCAACGCCGTCTCCCGAGGGGACGAAACGACCCGGCTTCTGACCCTCAGCAACCTGACTTGGAATCCCGTCCGCTACGAAATCCGGCTGGATGAGTCGATCGGCCTGACGAAAGGCGGCGGGGTCCATGTCGTTCAATTCCATCCCATCGAACGGCATATCGGGCGCTTCGCCCGGGGTGGGACCGCCATCGTCGAAGTCCTTCCCTTCCGGACCTGCCTGATCCTGGCCACGACGTCGCCTCTTCAGGAGACAATCCTGGCCGGCTGCGATTACGAAATCGTCCAGGACGTGCCGGGGAGGGATGTCCGGATAAAGCTCCTGGGTTTGCCGGGAAGCCGGGCTTCTGTCTCCCTGCCGGCCGGCCGCGACGCGTGGAGCGGAGCCCGGCTCGACGGCCGGGACGTTCCCGAACTGGTCGCCGGTCGAACCGTCGAGATCCCGTTCGCCGGAACATCCGCCGTACGTCCCTGGCATCGGAAGCTCGCCGACCTTCAGCCGGCCCCCGTTCCCGGAGACGCCGAAGCCCTGTACGAGGCCACTTGCTTCGCCGCGGACAACAACGCCCTTGAGGTCCGGTCGCTTGAACGTTCTGGTCCGACGGCCGTTTCTCAAGTCCGGGACGCCCGCGATGCGTTTCTTCATCAGCCGTCTTTCATCCAACGCGGAGTCTGGGATCGCTTTTTGTTCGACGGCAGTCCGGCCACCGCTTTCAACGTCAACCACCGGCTACGGAACTTCCCGGTCGGAGCCCTGCGGGTCGATTTTGGCCGGTCCACGGAGGTCGATGAGCTGATCATCCGCCTCAATGACGCGCAGGCCGTCACGGACTTTCTCGCCGGCGGTGAGCTGGCGGCGCAGGCGTCGGTGGACTTGAGGATCTGGTCGCCGGCCGGCTTGACCGCCTCCGGGGACGGATTGAAAATCGCCCTGGCCGGGAAGGCTGAATTCCGCTATGTGCGCCTGTCCCGGGCGCCGGAGAAAATCCTCGAAATCGAGGCGTCCCGGGGCGGCACGCCGGTCGACCGGACCGGCTGGCGGGCTTCCAACCTTTTCGGATTGTATGAGAAGACTCCGGCGGCCAGGGCCTGGACGGGGACGGTCATTCTTGAGGAGGCCGCTCGGGGCAGCTATCTCGCCATCCCCGTGGCTGGACGGCACGGGCGGGAGGGAGCCGTTGCCGCCCTTCGGATCGACGGTCGGCCCGCCGGGGTCACGGACCGGAGCCCGTCCTTTCCGACCAACGTCTGGGAATTCCGGGTCGAGGCCAAAGAAGCCAACTACACGTTCTATGCTCCGGTGACCCCGGACATGGTCCGTCGGAAGATCGAAGTGAGCGTCTTCGGATTCAATAAAGACCTGCTCGATCTCAAACCCGAGGCCTGGATCACCGCCTACCCAATCCCTTATGAGGCGAAGGAGTTAGTGCTGCGCCGGGCCCGGAGCTGACGCGCTTTCAAGACGGGCTGATCAACGATACCAAGAATTTGCTTTTAACGCCGCAACGAGCATGATTCGTAATCAGCAGGTCGGAGGTTCGATCCCTCTCGCTGGCTCCAACGATTCTTACCCCAATGCATAGGCTATCACGGGTTGACTTCCTTCCTCGGCGTATCGCGTTTGACAGGGGAGGGGGGCGCCGATAGAATGGGCCCGGCCATGGACGCGGCGGCGAAGACGAAGTGGGTCGATCCTGAGCCCGAAGTGGGCGATTCCGTGCCAGGTGAAAAAATGAATTTCCTAAACCTATCGAGAATTTGCCGGAACTTGAAACTCCTTCGATCCGGCTGCTTGCCCGCAGCCGCGGTATGGTTGGCGTTTGCTGCGATCTTGCCCGCCAGGGCGGAAACCGCGCCGAGAGAAGAAGGGAGAACAAGGACTTACACGCTTGCTGAAAAGACCATTCGGCACGCCAAGGAGAACCTGCCCAAACAAGTATCTACGGAAAACCCGGAATTGACCAAGCTGGCGCATGATTTATATATCGATTGCACGTTTGATAAATTGTGGGAACCGGCACTTCCTGGCCTGCCGTACCGGTTTTTCTCGATTTCCGGAGCAGGCGACACGTCCTACGCCAAGTGCCAGTTGCAGTGGGATACCATGTTTGTTCTCAATGCGTGGGCGCCGTTGGATGATGATCCATTGGCCCGCGATGTCTTTCGGAATTATTGGAATGTGATCGACAACAATCCGGAAGCGCCCAAAGGGACATACCGCTATGGCATGGTGCCCTGTACCACCAAGCCGGATCTGCCGCAGGATGGGTTCTCCCAAATCCCGATTCTAGCATGGGGTTGTCTGATGGTTTACAACCAGACCCATGACCGGGCATTGCTCGATCTCTGCCTACCCTATTTGGACTCATACCTGACCTGGTCTGCCACTGAGCGGGATGTGGACCATGATGGCTTGATCGAATATGGTGCCTACAAGAAATGTTCAATCGCCGATATCGTCCAAACGGCCCGCTTTGAAACATTTGATTTCACCCCGACGCTCGATGGCCTGCGATTGACAGAGCATCCCACACGCGGCACAGGCGGTGCATGGTACGGGAACATCGAAGGCGTCGATCA
>JBFYOD010000030.1:0-2585 GCA_041303965.1 Candidatus Aminicenantota bacterium | reverse complement strand
GCGAGCGCCCGGGCGGCCGCGTTCCCGGAGGGCGGGCGCTCGGGCTCCGCCGCCGGGGGACGGCTGACGAAGCTCTCCGCGGCCCGGGCCAGAGCGCCGCCGATATTGACCGCGGTCACGTCCGTCAGACGGTCCCGGGCGTAGTTCAGCAAGGCCAGGGTGGAGCTGTCGAACTCCTCGACATCGCGGAAGTCGATCGTCACGGGGCCGGATTCGGCCCGGCGCGTGATGTCCTTGAGAGCGGCGACGACCTCGGCGGCCCGGAAGCGCTTCGGCAGGAGGATAATCTCGGGAGTTATCGCGGCAGCCTGGGATTCGTTCATTTCACCACCGGGAAAACGATGACGGTCTGGTTCAGGGCCGGAGCCGTGGCCGGGAAGCGGACGACCTGTCCGTCGGCTTTCGCTTCGAGATAATATTCGAGATCGACGGCGGGAGCGGGTAGGGTCAGGCGATAAACACCGCGGGTGATGTTCTCCAGGGGGACGGCCCGGAACGCGCCCCGGCCCATCTCCCGCCAGAAAAGGTCGATGGACTCCGGCCGCCCCTTGGCCAGGACGAGGACCTTGAGCGAAAGCGCTTCTCCGGCCTCGAGGGACGTACGTAACGCCGGGACGATGACGCGGAGGGGACCGTCATACGCGCGGGGAAGCAGGACCCCGGGCGGCAATTCCCCGCCCAGCATCTTCGCGAGTTCGGCTTCCGGCCGCTCCCAGGCGCCGGGAAGGAGGTGCTGTTCCCAGTTGGCGATCGTCCCGAGCTCGCCCGTGTTGCTCACTGTGGCGAGAAGGGCGGCGAATATCCCGCGCAGGGCCGCGGCCATTCCGGCCCGGACCGGAAGGGCCTCGGCCTCGAGGATGGCCTTTTTCGCCGGCCCCGCTGCTTCCGCCTTGGCTTTCTCCACGGCCTTGTCGTAGACGGCCCAGAGGCAGTTGAAGCGGGCGACCTCGCGCATGTAGCGGAAGTTCTGAAGCCAGTAATCGTAACGCTCTTGATTCCCTTTCCCCGCGACGCGCGGGCCGAGCGCGGCCAGCTCGTCGACGAAAGCGTAGGCCGGCGCGACTTCGTCCCACGGCCGGGGGTCGGGCTGGATGTTCCCGGGTCCGCCGATCCAGGTGACGGGGACGGGGTGCCGGCCGTCGATGCGGGCGAAAACCGAGGCGGCCCCCTCCCCCGCCTCGGCCCCGAATTGAGCCCGGCACCAATCCTGGTAAAGATCGAGCGCGGGCAGGTGCCGCTCCGTCTCCGGTCCGTCCGCTTCATAATCGAGGACGGCCGGACCGCCGCAGTTGATCTTCTTGACGAAGCCCTTCCCTTCGATGACGATGGCGGCGACCGAAGGGTAATGGATGCGGTCGGCGAAATCGATGGCCAGACGGCCGTCGGCGACCTCGATCTTCTCGAACGTCAGGTCGTAAGCCTTGAACAGTCCGGCGGCCGCGAAGATGTCGACTTTCTCCGCGGCCTTGCGGCCCTGGATCAGAACGTCGAAAACGCGGCCGCCCTTCTGCTTGATCTCGCCTTCGACGAACTGGAGCGTCACGGAGTAGGTGCCGTTCGGCACGGACAGATGATAGCCGAAAACGTGGTCACGAACGTCCCCGTAGACGGCCGCAAGGCCCCGGCCGGCGCCGGCGATCTCCCGGTCTTTGAAGGCCACGTACTGACCGGTGATCGGCCCGACATCGTCGGCGACGCGCCCGGGCAGCGTGTTCCAGCTCTGGTCCCAGGCGGCCCGGGCCAGGGCCAGCACGTTCGCCGAGAGGACGCGCGTCCGCCAGTGGATGCCGAGGAGGCCGTCGCAGCCGTAGCGCAGGGCGTCGGCCGCGTCGCGGCGCATCCGGCCGGCCCAGAGCTGGGGCGAGGTGAGCGCCGGGTCGTCTTCCATCCAGGGGATGGCCCATAAGGACCGTCCCGAGATCCTGGCGAAGCCGGGGTCGACGGGCGCCTTGCCGACCTCGCGGTTGATGCAGCTCATGGCTACGTCCTTCGGCAGGGCCTGGTCGAAGAGCGTCCGGTTGGACGGCGGGCCGAGGACCCAGCCGCATGTCGCCAGGTTGAATGGCGGCGCGACCTCCCGCCAGGCCTCGATGCCCATGGCCAGGTCCGTGGTCACGGAAGCGATGGCCTCGGGAGAGGCGTCCGACCAGGTCCAGCCTTCATTCGTCCAGAACCAATAGTAATCGACGGGATAGGCCGCGGCGATACGCTTGAACATCCCTTTATAGAGGTCCTTGACGACGGCCGGGTCCTTGGGGTCCCGGCCGGAGTCGGCCAGCCGCTTTTTGACCAGGTCGGGGACGGTCAGCGCCGTTTCCGCCCCGACGCAAATCTTGACGCCCAGCCGGCGGGCCAGGGTAAAGGCGTCCCGGAAAACGGCCGCGGCCCGGTCGAAGACCTGGTTCGAATCCTCGGCGGTCGCCGGATCGGGGCTGAAGCCGGTCATGACGTCGTTGCCGAAATCGTCACGCTCGAAGAGGAGACTCGCGCCGAAGTGGAAATCGCCGGTCTTCTTGGCCTCGTAGCCCCAGTTGCCGCGGGCCGTGTTCTGGTAGCTTGCGGGGTAGCTCGCCAGGACCTTTCCG
>JBFYOD010000029.1:0-5004 GCA_041303965.1 Candidatus Aminicenantota bacterium | reverse complement strand
GGCCTGACCGTGGACTCGCGCCAAAAGAGCATGGTCTTCGGGCGCGACGGGCTCATCGCCATGGTCGAGGTCAAGGACGCCGAGGAGTACGAGCTCCGCGTCATCCGGGTGAATTACGGGCGATCGTCCCGATAAAGAAGCCGGCAAAGGCGGGGTAGGGCCATGACCCTCGCGTGGGCGTTGAGGTCGGCGGGCTCTTTAACGTAGAATAGGCCACCTCATCGGGAAAAGGGAAAGACAACTGTGAAGTGCCCCGCCTGCGGCTTCGACGCTTCCACGGACAGCCGTTTCTGCCCGCGGTGCGGCGCCCGGCTCACGGCCGTCGGCGACGGGACCATTTCCGTGACCAAGTCCCTCTCGCCTCCCGGCGCTCATCCGCCGGGCAGCCTCTTCGCCGGCCGCTACAGGATCATCGGAGCGGCGGGAGAGGGGGGCATGGGCGTGGAAGCGATCGATCAAGGCCGTGCCCGGCACCTATCTGACACTCCGCAGGAACTGGCGGGATAACGATACGATCGAGCTTCGAATGCCGTTTCCCTTCTATCTGGATCCGGTCGTGGATCAGCCCAATGTCGCCAGCATCTTCTACGGTCCGGTTCTGTTGGCGGCCGAAGAGTCCGGCCCCCGGACCGACTGGCGTCCCGTGACGCTCGACGCCGGCGACATCGGCAAGTCCATCACGGGCGATCCCGCCACCCTCCGTTTCAACGTCGGCGGCATCGCCTTCAAGCCGTTCTATGAAACCTCAGGGCGATATTCGGTGTATCTGAACGTGACCTTGAAGTAGGGCGGTCGCCCCGATGTGCGCACCGGCCTCTGGATTTTGAGTTCTTGACTCATATCCGGGGCCGCGACTAGAAACATCTCATGTTAGGAGGATTCCGGTCCGAGCCTTCATAATTATCGTTAGGATGAACAGCGACAGCCTGTCTCGCGTCCGGATTTATCCTCCTCGTCTCGGGTTTCATTCTCTTTCACCTGATGATCGTGGTGCAACAGGCCCTGTTCTGGTTCCGCGACCAGGCGATCGCGTCGGCAGCCGACGACGCCGTCCGCGCCCAACTCCGCTTTTTCAATCTCCTCACGTTGCCGGTTCCGCCGGCCGAGTCCCGCCTGATCGACCTCGGGCCTGTCACCGCTGTCTGGTGGATCGCAGTGATTGGGCTCCTGGCGTGGAAGCGCCGCCCCGGCCCTGATGCGCAGCCTGCAGGATAGGGGAAAAATCCCAGTCCGGAATAGCGCTTTGTTACGGGAACATCCCGTTCAGGTTCTTGACATCTGTCCGAACCGGGAGCTCACTACTTCAAGCGCTTGAGGGTGAAATAGGCGTTGACCCAGCGTAGGCCCTGCGGGGTCACGACTTTCAGGGGCTCGGCGGGTCCGTTCTTCAATGTCAGGGGATACCAGTTGATACGCTGGAAAAACTGCTCGGATATGAACCACCTCGAGCCCCATTCTGCGCAACTGGGCATGGGCTTACATGGACAAGTTATCTTAGCCGCGACATGGACCTTTGGGAGAAGGGGCTGTCCCCAGAAAAGCTCGACGACATTCCCGTCCACTTTGCCAGCCAGGGGCTTCCCGGCGAGATTCTTGGTCTGATCACATGTGGCGCATGTGAACGGCTTGACCATCCACACCTCCACAGGCTCATAGAGGTTGGAGAGTCCGACGTCAGCAATGGTGACCGTGCCGTTCTTGTAGTTCCACTTGCCCTTCTTCTTGAAAATTGTGAACTCTCCTCTGAGCTTGTAGTCGAAACGGATGGCCGCATTGACCTTGGTGGTTATCTTCCAGTAGGGATCCGCCTCTTCGGTCTCATTGCCCGTGAGGAAGATCTGCCAGGTCTGCTCTTCGTAAAGCGATAGATCTGCGGGTCGGGTCGTGGTCCCCTTGCCATTGGTGGTGTTGGTGAAACTGATGGTATCTTTGTATGTATCCTCGAGGAGCTTACCGGCCACGGGAACATTGACGGCTACGGTGACGGTCGCGCTTGCTCCGGGAGGAAGGCTGCCGCTCACGTTGTCCAGATTGAGCCAGTTAGCCTTCTTCGCGACAGCATAGTCGATAGCCGCCTCGCCCGTATTCTTGAGGGTGTAGGTCTTCGATAGGGGCGCGAACGGCGTCTTAGGGTCGGGCCTGTTGGAACTAAATCCGTCGCCCGGAGTCACAACCAGGGCTCCCGGCTTGGCCGGCGGCGGAGGCTCTCCGACCTCAAGTCGGATGCTCAGGTGATGGGTTTCATAGCTCGGATCGTCTTTCGATGCCGCCGTCCTGACCTGCCAGGCGAGCGTCTTGCTGAACTGTCCGGCCGCCACCATGGACTTGACCGTCTCGGGGGTCATCTGAAAGGGCGGACTGCCGTCATAGGGAACGCGAGTCCCGTTCTGACCTCCCCATTCGTCGTCGCACTCCACGATGACCGGATTGAACGTCATATGGATATCGGGAAGGGGCGGCGTATCCTTTACCGGCGGATACACCACGGTGAAACCACACGGATTAGTCACACGGACTGGTCCCTGGGGCCCGCTGCTCGAAGTCCACTTTTGGCTCGAATAACCTGAGTAGGAAGCGTTTTTCTTCGCCCATCCAAACTGGGTGACTTGGCAATCCGCCGGCAAGAACCGAGTCCAGATCTCAAACTCCTCATAGCCCGGGGTATATACCAAGATCCCAGATCCCACGGCATGGTAGGCAAAGCTTGCGTCGTTGGCGACATACCATTTCCACTCGCCCGCGGCAACCGGATAGCTTCCATAGGACTTGACCTCTACCTCGTCGGTGACCTGCATCTTGATCGGCAGACACGACCAGCCTGGTCTGAAGAATCCTGCGCACGTAGGGACAATCAGTTGCGCAGCCTGCCCGCCGGATTGAGCCAGGCCCTGATACTGCTGCAACAGAGCATTGATCTCCTGAGCCACCTTTTGTTGGCATCGCGTGTCCGAGCCGCAGGCCTGGAGCTTCTTTTGCAAATCCATGAGCTTAGCGCTCAGTTTGCCCATCCTGTCCACATCCTGGACAAGCGCGAGTGTGCAAAGACTGAGGATAGAGATGAACAAGAGCAACCTGAACGGCGCTTTAAAGGATAGAAATTTGCTTTTCTGGGCCGCGCGAAACCCTCTCGCTTGAGGCTCAGAATTGATCCGTTCCATCACGAACCTATGATATTCCCGCCCGCGGACGGGTGTCAATAACTCGAAATCCGGGAGTGCGGGAGCTCCGTCAGCCGGATTATCGGTCCGGACCGCCGAAGAGCGGCCAAACGAGCGTGTCGATCATCAAGGACAAGTTCAGCGGTGAGAGCCGTGGTTTCGGCTTCATAGTCAACCTTTCTTTTTTATTTTCGGGGATTTCCGATATAATTGGATGGGTGCGACACGATGGAAAAAGCTCTTCAGGCTATCGAAGAAATCACCCGCCGGGGCATTATCAAGGCCTATGCGATCGGCGGTGGGATAGCCGCGACTTATTACATCGAGCCCGTGCTGACCTATGACCTGGATATTTTTTTCATTCCGGCGAAAGAAGGGCTGGATGTTCTCGCGCCGATCTATGAATATGCAAAAGAGCTTGGGTTCAGCGCTCAGGCCGAGGCTATCCTCATCGAAGGGTTTCCCGTCCAGTTCATCCCGGCATATAACGATCTCGTCCGCGAGGCCGTGGAGAACGCCGCGACCCTGAAATACCGGGATGTCGAGGCACGGGTCGTTACGCCCGAATACCTGGCGGTCATCGCCCTGCAGACGGGCCGGGCCAAGGACAGGGAACGCCTGATCAGGTTGCTGGACGAAGCAGCCATCGATCGGGCCGTTCTCGACAGGATCCTGGGGTCCTTCGGGCTAACCGACAAATTGAAGAAGCTCGAGCAGCAGTTCCATGAAGAATAGGGCTGCGGAAACCGTCTTCCGGAAAAAACGTGAACGGCGTCGCCTGCTGGCAAAACTGCCCTTCGAGAGAAAGATCGAGATCGTCGTTGAACTCCAGAAAACGGCCGCCGCGATCCGCAAGAATCCCCGCCGCATCGTCTGGCCCCTTTAGCCCGATCTGAGCGTTTTATGATCCTTTTTTGCGATATCAAATCGAGGACAATGGAGACGTTTGGGCGTGCGACAGACGGGATTATAGAATATATCAATATCGCCCAGATGGGACACAGAAGAATATCATAACCAAGAAATATGAAAAGTTGAATTTAAAAGGTGAATTAGCAAGTCGATTTAGAGAAGAGTAGGCCATCCTGGAATACCTTGACGACCTGGAGGACATCTACCTGGCAGAAAAGCGGCTGGGAAACTATTATGCGGGGAAAAGCCAGGCTTCTTCGCTAGCCGACCTGGAGCGCGAGCTTGGCCTGGCTGATTAAGATCGAGGCCGGGGCGAAGAAGGACATGGCCAAGCTCGACCGGCCGGTGGCTAAGCGAGTCGTCTCATTCCTGCGAGACCGGCTGGAAAAGCTGGACGATCCCCTCTCCATCGGCGAGGCGCTGCATGGCAAGAAATTCGGCGAGTTCTGGAAATCCCGCGTCGACGGCATCGCCTTCAAGCCGTTCTATGAAACCTACGGGCGGTATTCGGTGTATCTCAACGTGAACTTGAAGTAGGGCGGTCACCCCGATGCGCGCGCCGGCCCCTGGATTTTGAGTTCTTGACTCATATCCGGGGCCGCGATATCCTCATTTTGTGAGAGAAAAGGTTTATTCCGAGCCCGAAGCCGGAGATCACAGTATGCCATTTAAGAGATCATCCTCCTTGCTCCTTGCCGCCCTGGCCGGCTTACTCGCGGCCTGTTTTGTTTCAAATGGACCGGATTATCAGAAACTATCGGAAGGTTTTTTGGATCCCCCGATCGCCTCCCGGCCGGGGGCTTTCTGGGCTTGGCTGAACGGAGACGTGACCCAAGCATCCATCACCCATGATCTGGAGGAGATGAAGGCCAAAGGGATGAGCCGCGCCGAGATCTGGGATGTGGCGGCCGTGAACAACCCTGCGGGCGCTTAT
>JBFYOD010000028.1:0-10246 GCA_041303965.1 Candidatus Aminicenantota bacterium | reverse complement strand
TTGAGCCGTTCGGGCAGCGTCATCGCCTCCGGGAAGGAGAGGCCCGCCGTCCGGGCGAGCTTGTTCACGGCCTGCTGGGAGAAATAGTTGGCCCCGACGCCCCGGTCCCCGGACCATTCGTCGACGGCCGCTTCGGGATCGAGGTCGACGGGCACGAAGGCGAGCTCGTCGAGCCAGCCCGGGATGTGACCGTCGGCGTCGAGGAAGCCGGCCGCTTGGCTCGAGCCCATGGCCACGCCGAGGACGCCCGTCTCGCCGAGCGAGAGCATCCCGGCCAGGGCCGTGACCTCGCCGTCGTTGATGACCTCGAAGGGGACGCCCCATTCCTTTCCCAGCCTGACGAAGATGTCCTTGACCTTGTTTTCGAAGACGTCCTCGGGCACGGAGCGGAAGAGAGAGGCGATGCGGACCTGGTTCCGGATGATGACGCCGGCCGAACTGCCGCCGATCGCGTCCACGCGGGGGAGATGAGCGGCCGCCTTTTTCAAGCCGGCATGGATGTGGCGGTAGTGGTAGTCGGGATCGGCTTCTGCTCCCGGCGTCCAGGGGATCTCTTCGCTGAAAACGGCCTCGCCCTCGATCACGGCGGCGACCTTGTAGTCGCTCGCGCCGAGGTCGAAACCGATACGGCAGCCGTCAAGGTAGCCGCCCGGGAAATGGACCGCCTCCCTGGCTTCGGGGAAGGTCGCCGGGCTGTGCAGGACGACCTCAAAAGGACGCTCGTAGATCCGGCTCATCGTCCGGACGTCGAAGGCCCGGGCGCCCTTCTCGGAATAGTCGGCCTTGAGGCGCTTGCCGATCGCCGCGGGGCCGAGGAAGTGGACGCGCCAGCCGCCCCGTGACCAGAGCAGGAACTTGACCAGCCTCTCGACGATGAGATAGGTGGCGGCCGGGTCGGTGTCATTCTCGGGTACGCGGGTGACGAATACCGAGACGAGGCCCTCTTCGCGTTCGACGGCGACACGGAGCAGGGCGTCGCCGGCCGTCCGCGCCCTGTCGAGGTAGGCGCGCCAATCGAGGACGATAGGCCGGAAGCCCGGGTCGCAGGGGGGACTGAGCGTCATTTCGTCTTGAACTCGACTTTCACGGGCACGAGGAGACGCTGGGCCAGTCCTTCGACACCGCGGGCCCAGTTCTTGGCGGCGGGGACGCCCGGCGAAGTGACTCCGCGCTCCCAGGCGCCGGCCACCCAGTAGGTCAGCTTCGTGCCGGCCCGGCCGTTGAGCTTGATCGACCTGTCGACGGCCGTCTCATCGGTCCCGGAGAAAGCGGCGGGGGGGAAGACCGCGGCCAGGCCGATCTCCCCGGCGTTCTCGGCGCCCTTGCCCCAGGCGGTCAGAAAGCCCTTGTCCTTGTCGAGCGCGAACGTTTCGCCGGCCAGTTTCTGTATTCCCGGCCCGAAAACGACCGGTCCGGCCGCTTTCGCGGAGACGACGACGTCCTGGCGGGAGACGGAGCTTTCGGCAAAGGCGGACATGAAGACCGTCAGCCCGACCTCGCCGGCGGCCGTGCGCAAGCCGGTGTATTCCGCTTTGACCAGGGCCCGGAGCGGCCCCGGCGAGAGCACGGTCAGCTTGACTTGAGGGGCCGAGGCGCCGAACAGCGGAATACGGGCGCCGCCGTCCCAGAGGATCAGGCCGCCGAGGCCGGCCGATTCGCCGGCGTCGAGGACGTCCATGCCCCAGTCCTGGGGCCGGTTTTCCGGGATCGGGAATCTTTTCAGGATGAGCCCGGCCGAGAGCTTGCCGTAGAACTCGATCCTTCCGTGGACGAACTTGAAGGCGGCCAGGTTCGACTCCCAGCCGGCCTCGGCGCCGCCGGTTTCCCAAGCGGAGCGGGCGAACGCTTTTTGCGACGGCATGAGCTGGAAACTGCGGTCGGGAGAATAATAACAGACGAGCCGCGTCGTCGACGACGGCGGCAGGGTGCGGACGAGGACGATCTCGTCGTGGTAGCGGTCCTTGTCGAGGTCGTCGGCCTGGGTGACGACGAGCGTATAATCGCCGCCCTTTTCTTCGAAGAGCGCGTAGTTGTAGGTGTTGAAGTCCGGCGCGATGGCGGCCCGGATCGAGGCGACGTCGATGACCACGGCGTGGTTCTCGAGGGTGAGCGGGGAGGGGTTCGTGATCTCGACGACGAACTGTTTTTTGAAGCCGAGGACCTTGGGGTCCTGCGCCTGGGCCGAGGCCCAGCCGGCCGCGACGGCGGCCGTGAGGACGAAAGTCATAAGCCGTCTTCCGGCGTTCATGGTCTGAGGCATCGACGGGGTCTCCTTTCCGGCGGAAAGTCCGGGCCCTATTTTACTCCAAATCGGGGTCTCCGACGAAACGCCCTATGTGATCAGGTGCGACTTGAAGCCCTTGCCCAGGACCGCGTAGGTGTCGTTGATGACCACGAAGGCCTCGGGGTCGGTCCTCTTGATGAACGCCCGCAGGTCGCTCAGCTGCTTGCGGTGGATGACGGTCAGGATGATCTCGCCTTCGCGGTTGAGGTAGAGGGACCGGGAGGGCAGGGCCGTTCCGCTGCGGTCGAGCTGGCGGAGGATGAAATCCGCGATCTCCTCCGGCCGCGTCGAGATGATGATGACCAGCTTCGAGAAGTTCCAGCCTTCGAGGATCATGTCGATGACCTTGGTCGAGAGGAACAGGACGATGTAGCCGTAGAGCGGGGCCTCGAGGTTGCGGAAGGCCAGCCCGGAAGCGGAGATGATCAGGAAGTCGGTGACCATGATGCCGTAGCCGAGCGACATCCCGGTGTACTTGCTGACGATCAGGCCGACGATGTCCGAGCCGCCGGTCGAGGCCCGGCCGCGGAAGACGATCCCCAGCCCGACGCCGAGCATGACCCCGCCGTAGATCGACGCGAGGACGGTGTTGTCCGTGGCCGAGGGGACCTTGACGATCTCATGGAAGAAGTCGATGAACACGGACGAGAGGACCATGCCCACGAGGCTGTTGAGGACGTATTTCTTGCCCAGGGTCCTGAGCCCGAGGAGGAAGATGGGCGCGTTGAGGACGACGATGAGCGCCCCGACCGGGAGCCCAGCGAAATAGTTGGCGATGATGGCGATGCCCGAAACCCCGCCGGGGACGAAGTGGTGGGGGATGAGGAACATGGCGTAGGCCAGGCCGTTGATGGCGCAGCCGATGACGATGAGCACGCCGTTGGCGAGGCCGGACTTGAGGGTCTCGATGTTCTTCGTTCTAACCATGGGATCTCTCCGTGAGCGGGCGGCGGCGTCGCGGCCGCGCCCGGAATCGCCGTCCATTTTACTCCGTTGCGCCCGAAAATCAAGATGGCCTCGGGGACTCGGCCTGGGGCTAAGAGCAAAACTTTGAATACCAAGAGCCGGCTGTGCTATGTTTACGGCGAAGGAGAATGCGGATGGCCAACGTCGCGACATTCGGCGAGATCATGCTCCGGCTTTCCCCCGCCGGGAAGGAGCTTCTGTTCCAGTCCCCCCGGCTTGAGGCCGTTTTCGGCGGGGCGGAGGTCAACGTGGCCGTGTCCCTGGCCATCCTCGGCCATCGCTCGCGCTGGATATCCGTCGTCCCGTCGAACCCTGTCGGCGAGGCGGCCGTCCGCGAGCTCCGCCGCTTCGGCGTCGACGTGAGCGCCGTCGTCCGCGGCGGCAAGCGGCTGGGGATCTATTTTGCCGAGACGGGAGCGGACGTCCGGGCGTCCCAGGTCGTCTACGACCGCGAGGGCTCGGGCATCGCCGAGGCCAAGACGGGCGACATCGACTGGGAAGCGTCGTTCGCCGGGATGGACTGGCTCCACGTCAGCGGCATCACGCCGGCGCTTTCCGCGTCGGCCGCCGGCCTCACGCTCGAAGCGATCAAGGCCGCCCGGGCGAAGAAGATGACCGTGTCCGTGGACCTCAATTACAGGGCCAAGCTCTGGAAATACGGGCGGCCCGCGCCCGACGTCATGCGGGAGATCGTCAAGCATGCCGACCTGCTTGCCGGCAACGAAGAGGATTGTCCGAAGGCGCTCGGGATCGGGGCCGCCGTCGAGGTCGCCTCCGGCCGGCTCGACCCGAAGGTCTTCGAGGATCTGACGGCCCGAGTCATGACCGAGTTCCCCAACCTGGCCCGCGTCGCCGTCACTCTGCGCGAAAGCGAGAGCGCCGATCGGAACCGCTGGTCGGCCGTGCTGAGGAACCGGAAAGGTTTTCTTTCCGGCCCATCGTTCGACATCCGGGCGATCGTCGACCGCATCGGCACCGGCGACGCTTTCGCCGCCGGGCTCATCCACGGGCTGACGAGCTTCGAAGCGGACGCCGAGGCGCTCGACTTCGCCGTCGCCGCCGCCGCGCTCAAGCATTCGATCCCCGGAGATCTCAACTTGTCCACGGAAAAAGACATCCTGGCCGTCGTCCGGGGCGACCGGTCGGGCCGGGTCCGCCGGTAAGCGGGGGAGTCGACCATGACGAAAGACAAGGTCCTCAAGGGGCTTCTCGCCTCGAAAGCCGTCGCCGTCATCCGGATGACCGACGCGGCCAAGCTGGCCAAGGCCGCCGCCGCGCTCCGCAAGGGCGGGATCAAGGCGCTCGAGGTGACCATGACCGTGCCCGGCGCCGTCGAGATCATTCGGGCCATGGCCCGCGACAAGGAACCAGGCGTCCTCATCGGCGCGGGGACCGTCCTCGACGCCGGGGGGGCTTCGGACGTCATCGCCGCCGGGGCCGATTTCGTCGTCTCTCCGATCACGGACGGAGATATGATCATGGCTTGCCGCGAGGCCGAGGTCCTCGTCGTCCCGGGCGCCTTCACGCCGACCGAGATCGTGGCCGCCTGGCGGGCCGGGGCCGATATCGTCAAGGTCTTCCCGGCGACATCGCTCGGGCCGCAGTTTTTCCGCGACCTTCGCGGCCCCTTGCCGCATATCCGGCTCATGCCCACGGGCGGCGTCACCATCGACAACGCGCGGGAGTTCCTGGCGGCCGGCGCTTCTTGCGTCGGGATCGGAACGGCCCTCCTCGACAAGAAGATGATCGATACCGAAGATTGGGAAGGACTCGCGTCGAGGGCCAGACGGCTCGTCCAATCGCTCCGCGGGCTCTGATAGCGGGCCCTGATATTTGATATTTCTTAAGTTTCTGCTATACTCATATCAACGCTTTACTTCGCTGGCTGTGTAAAGCAACAAGTTACCCTCCTTCATATCCCCTTTAAACTTGTAATTCCCCCAAATAACAGCCAGCCTTCTCTCTCTCTCTCTCTCTCTCTCTCTCTCTCTTTGACCCGTTCGCGGGAGCAAGGCTCAGGGTCACTCCCGAACAGGTCCCTGGGGGGGCGTGGAGTTGACATCCGGCCTCCGCGTCCCTTATATATCGGTGTCCAGACACCGTCCATGAGCAGCCTAGAGATCGGCGCCGTCCCGCGATCGGAATCGAAGTCCTTTTGGAACAGAGATTTCCTGCTAGCTTTCGCCGGCTACTTTTTCCTGTTCATGGCGGTTTCGCTTTTTTTCCTCCTGCCCGTCTTCCTCAAGCAGTTCGGTCCGCGCCAGTCCCGGATCGGGATGATCATGGGCATCCACAGCGTCGTGGCCATCGCCATCCGGCCGCTTTTCGGGAAAATGATCGATGTCCGTGGCGGGCGGCGCGTCGCCATCTTCGGCCTGCTCCTCCTGATCTTCACGACGCCGTTCTTCCATTTCGTCGGCGACGCGGGCTGGCTGCCGCTCCTCCTCCGGGCCCTGACCGGCCTCGGCTGGGGCATCAGCATGACGGCCGCGATCTCCTTGTGCTCGGACCTGGCCCCGGCCGAGAAGATGGCCCTGTCCATGGGCGTCATCGGCATCGCCGGCCTGGTCGCCAACGCCCTCGGCCCGCTTTTCGCCGAGGAGCTCATCGCCCGCTTCGGCTTCGCCTGGCTCTTCAACGCCAGCGTCGCCTTCCTCGTCGCGGCCCTTCTCTGCCTCCTGGCGGCGCGGGAGGCCGTAAAACCGTGCGTCGCCGGTCCGGGGGCCGGACTGAAGGTCCTGAAGGCCGTGCCGTGGGCGCTCGCCGCCGTCGTTTCGGCCATGCCCGTCTTTCATGGAGCTATCCGGGGGGCCATGATCTACTTCATCGCCGTCTTCGGAAATTCGATCGGCATCAGCCGGGTCGGCCCCTTCTTTCTGCTCCTCTCGCTGGCCGCGATCCTGACCCGGTTCGGCATGGGCGACCTTTCGGACCGCTACGGACGGAAAAAGGTCATCCTCCCGGCGGCGCTCATCATCGTCGGCAACCTCTTCCTCATCGCCCAGGTCCGGAGCCTGCCCATGCTCCTCGTGACGGGGTTCATCGGCGGGCTCGGCCAAGGCCTGATCTTTCCCGCCCTGAGCACCTACATCATCGATTTCCTGGGCCGGGAGAACAAGGGTTTGGCCATCAGCCTTTATCTGTCGCTGTTCGACGTCGGGATGGGCATCGGTTCGCCCTTTTTCGGCTGGATGTCCGACCTCGCCGGATACCGGTGGATGTACCGCATCGCCGGATTATTTCTGCTGGCCTCGACCGCCGTGTTCATGCTCAAGGCGCCGGCGACCGAAGGCCGGAAAATTCAAGGAGGCGCATAATGTGTCAGGACGACAAGAGCTTTTATGACCTGATCGCCGGGAGGCGGACGATCCGCAGCTTCAAGCCCGAGCCGGTGGCCCGGGAACTGCTCGAGCGGCTCGTCGACGTCGGGCGGCTGGCCCCCTCGGCGGCCAATCTCCAGCCGCTCGAGTTCATCGTCGTCGACGAGGCGGGACGCAAGGCCGAGGTCTTCGCCTGCCTGAAGTGGGCGGCCTACATCGCGCCCGCGGGGGACCCCCAGCCGGGGAAGGAACCGGCCGCCTATATCGTCACCCTGGCCAACTCCAAGGTCCGGGAGAAGATGTTCGAGTACGACATCGGCGCGGCCATGGAGAACATGACCCTGGCCGCCCTGGCCGAGGGCGTCGGGAGCTGCTGGATGCTGTCGATCGACCGGGACAAACTGCGGGCCGCGCTGGGCGTGCCCGAAGAATACAGGATCGATTGCGTCCTGGCCCTGGGCTACCCGGCGGAGGAGCCGGCGGCCGAGGTCATGGGGGAGTCCTGCCGTTACTGGAAAGACGCCGACGGCCGCCTCCATGTCCCCAAGCGCGCCCTGTCGACCGTCATCCATGTCAATCGGTTCTGACGCCGGGCGGCTTGACTTTCGGCGATGCCGGCGATATAAAAATACTATCGTTCATGCCATCCTATCAAGCATCGTTAAGGAGAAACCCATGAAAAACAAAAGGATCCTGTACACCCTGGCTATTGCGGCGCTCGTCTTCTTCGTCTTCGCGACCGTCCAGGCCCGGGCCGACATCTACATGAAGCAGAAAGTGCACACGGACGAGCTTAAGATGATGGGCCAGACGCAGCCGGCGAAGGACGAGATCTCGGTGATCTGGCTGGGAGAGAATTTGGCGAGAATGGACCAAGGGGCCGCGACCTCCTCCATCCTCCTCGGCGAAAAGAAGATCCTTTACATGCTCGACCATAACAAGAAGACCTACGCGGAAATGCCCATGGACCTCGACAAGATGTTCGACGAGGCGGCCGGGGCGGCAGCCGGGGACGACCCGGAAACGGCCGAGGCCAAAAAGAAGATGCCCGCCTTCATGAAGAACATGATGAAGGGGGTCATGGGTTCCATGTCGGCCAAAGTGACCGAGACCGGCGAGACCAAAAAGATCGGCACCTGGAACTGCCGCAAGTACATCATCGAAATGGACATGGGCATGGGCAAGTCGGTGGCGGAAGCTTGGGCCACCGAGGACCTCAAGATCGACTATAGCCTTTACTTCACCAGCGCCAACGCCATGTTGGCCAGTCAGCCCGGCTTCGACAAGATCGTCAAGGAAATGCAGAAGGTCAAGGGCGTCGTCGCCTACCAGACGTCCAAGGTCAGCGTGATGGGCTCCGAAGTGACCTCGACGACCGAACTCCTCGAGTGCACCGAAAAGTCCGCTCCGGCCGGAAACTACGACATCCCGGCGGGCTATAAAAAGGTCAAAAGCTTCGGAAAATAGATCTCAGGCCGCGGTGGCCTTGACCCGGTCTTCCTGGGACATCGCCGCCAGCCGCTTGATCTCGTCCACTTCGAGGCCGAGCCCCTTGGCGACGCGCTCGCCGTATTCGGCGTCGGCCTTATAGAAAAGGGCCGTCTGCCGCAATTGGATCCGCTTCTGCGCGCCCTTGAGATGGCCGACGATATTGGCGACGAGGTGCTCGCGGTCCGTGTCCTTCATGGCCTTCCGGTACAAGGCCCCGACCTGCACGAAATCGACGTCGCCCAGCGTGTAGGCGTGCCGGGCCGCCTGCCCGGCCAGGTCAACGGCCGGGAAGACGAAGCCGGGGTCCGGAGCCGGGCCGCCGAAGCTGTTCGGCCAGTAATTGGGCCCGCCGCCTCCGTTCCCGTCGAAGCGCATGGCGCCGTCCCGCTGGTAATTCGCCTCGGGCGCCGCCTTGGGGGAGTTGACGGGCAGAAGGTGGTAGTTGGCCCCGAGCCGGTGCAGATGGGTGTCGTGGTAGCTGAACAGGCGCCCCTGGAGCATCTTGTCCGGCGACGGTCCGATGCCCGGGACGAGGTTGCTGGGGTTGAAGGCCGCCTGTTCGACCTCGGCGAAGTAGTTTTCCGGGTTGCGGTCGAGGACCATGCGGCCGATCTCGATCGGCGGGAAGTCGGCGTGCGGCCAGACCTTGGTGACGTCGAACGGGTCGAAGCGGTAGTCCTTGGCCTGCTCCGGGGTCATGATCTGGACTTCGACGCGCCAGGCCGGGTGCTCGCCGCGGGCGATGGCCGCGTGGAGGTCACGCGTGGCGATGTCGGGGTCGATGCCCCGCATCCGTTCCGCCTCCGGCCCGTCGAAGTTCTGTATCCCCTGGAGGGTCTTGAAGTGGTACTTGATCCAGGAGTGTTCGCCCTTGGCGTTGTACCACATGTAGGTGTGGCTGCTGTAGCCGTTCATGTTGCGGTAGGAGCGGGGCGTGCCGCGGTCGGAGAAGAGGACCGTGACTTGGTGGAGCGACTCGGGGGTCAGGGACAGGAAATCCCAGAACATGTCCGGGTCCTTGAGGTTCGAGGCCGGGTTGCGTTTCTGGGTGTGGATGAAGTCGGGGAACTTGAGCGGGTCGCGGATGAAGAAGACGGGGGTGTTGTTCCCGACCATGTCGTAGTTGCCCTCTTCGGTGTAGAATTTGACGGCGAAGCCGCGGGGGTCGCGCTCCGAGTCGGCCGAGCCCCTTTCGCCGCCGACGGTGGAGAAGCGGACGATGACCTCGGTCCTCTGGCCCACCTTCGACAGGAATTTCGCCCGGGTGTACTTGGTGACGTCGCGGCTGACCTCGAAATAGCCGTGCGCGCCGGCGCCTTTGGCGTGGACGACGCGCTCCGGGATCCGTTCGCGGTCGAAGTGGGAAAGCTTGTCGATGAGGTGCACGTCCTGGACGAGCACCGGGCCCTTGGGGCCGGCCGTCATTGAGTTCAGGTCGTTGTCGATGGGCGCCCCGAAGCCCGTCGTCAAGGTTTTTTTGGTTTCGGCCATGTCAATCCCTCCTTTTGAGTTTAGGTTTTGTGCGACGGGACCGGGTCCGGTCCGTCGGCTTGGTGTTCTTGTCGTTCGCGCAGGCCGTGCAGAGCCCCCTGACCTCGACGTGGGCGGATTCGATGCATCCCAGAGCCCGGGCCGCCGACGGGACCTTCAGAGAGTCGAGCTTCGGGTCGGTGAAGTCGCGGGTCAGGCCGCACCGGGTGCATATATAGTGGTGGTGGGGCGTGGTATTGGCGTCGAAACGGGCCCGGTCGGGGAGGGGCCGCAGTGTCGAGACCAGCCCCAATTCCCGGAAAAGATCTAACGTCCGATAGACGGTGTCGAGGGACACGCCGGGCATTTTCGCGCGGACGTTGCGATAGATCGTTTCGAGGGCGGGATGGTCGTCCGTCCGGGCCGTTTCACGGTAGATCTCGAGGCGCTGCGGGGTCATTTTCACCCCGGCGCTCCGGACCACGGCTTTGAAGTGTCCGAGCATCTTTTTAAGTTCGGTCCGGCTGCGTGTCATCGGGCGATATCTTCAAATAAGAAAGATTCTTAATTAAGAATATATAACTAATTGGATGCCTTGTCAAGCCCCTTTTTGGCCGGATCGCGGCTCCGGCCTTTTACGCCTTCAGTCGGAATTCCCAGACGCACCAGGCCTCGTCGGGCTTCCGATCGGGAGGGCACGAAAGGCAAGTCGTTT
>JBFYOD010000027.1:0-16444 GCA_041303965.1 Candidatus Aminicenantota bacterium | reverse complement strand
CTCATTAACGCTCCGGCTATTTCCGCCGTCGGCCGCGACGGGGCCTCGGGCATCGTCTCCGTCCGCTGCGGTGATTCTTCACGCCTTCCCGGTCCGGATCCGATGGGAGGAGTCCGCGTATCCGGCCCGGAAAGTCTAAATCACCGCTTTATGCTCCCTTCGACGACACCCCTCGGCCCCTGCTTCCCGCGGCCGCCTCTAGACAGAGCCCGGCGCGTTTTGCTTGGGCTCGATCCATTTGCCTGGACCCGCGTGTGCACAGGCCTAACGCCACCCGGGCAGTGATGGGGGTCATGCATAGCCCCCGTAGCGGAGGGGGACCCGTCGGCTCGCCGACGGGGGAACCGCCGGGACTGGTTCCCAGGGGGGCCGGGGGATATGCATGACCCCCATTGCTGCCGAAACGGGGGGCGTCTTCAGGCCTGTACTATGCGCCGTATTTCTTGAGCTTCAAGGCGTGGGCGAGCATAAGGGGCATAGCCGAAATGGAGCGGAAGCGTCCGAGAATGCCCTTGGCGCAGGCCCGTTCGGTGAATCCCTGGACATCATCGACCCCGGCGGTCGGGGAGACCAAGACGAAGGGGTTCGGATGCCAGGAGTGGCCCTTGAGAAGGGCCGGCGTCGAGTGGTCGGAGGTGACGACCAGGACGTCCGGCTTGAGGGCGAGGAGGCGTGGGATGAAGGGGTCGAAGGCCTCGATCGCGGCGACCTTGGCGGCGAAATTTCCGTCCTCGCCGGCCGAGTCGGTCTTTTTATAATGGATGTAGAAGAAATCGTGTCCCGCCCAATTCTTCTCCAGGGCGTCGAAGAGATCCGCCGTTTCGCTCCCAACATCCATGACCTCCATGCCGAGGAGCTTGGCCAGGCCCTTGTACATGGGGTAGTTGGCGATGGCCGCCGGACGGACCTTGAACAACTCCTGCATGGCCGGGATGGAGGGGAACTTGGAGAAGCCGCGGAGAAGGGCCGCGTTGGCCTTGGCCTCGCCCGAGAGAACGGCGGCGACGTCGTCGATGAAGCGGTTGACGATGGCCGCGGCCTTGGCCGCTTCGGGGACGAGAGCTGCCGTCGGGATCGGGGGCTGGCCCTCCTTTTGAGGGTCGGCGTCGGACAAGGCGTCGGCCAGGCCTTCGGCCGTGAACCGGGCGACGAAGCGGTGTTCCTTCCCCGGAAAAACACGGACCTCGACCCCGTCGCGCCGGGGAAGACGGGCATTCAGGTGGCCGCAAATCCGGACGTTTTCCTCGGTCGGGATGCGGCCGGCCCGGCGGTCGACGACGAGGCCGTCCCGGACCGTGGCGAAATTGCCGCGGGCCACAAGGTCGTTCCGCCCGACCTCGACGCCGGAGCCCAGGGCTTCGAGGATGCCGCGCCCGAGCTGGTAGCGGAGCGGGTCGTAGCCGAAGAGGGCCAGATGGGCCGGGCCGCTGCCGGGCGTGATGCCCATCATGACCGGGTCGGACACCCCGCAAACGCCGGCTTTGGCCAGCGCGTCGAGGTTGGGCTTGCGCGCCGTCTCGAGCTCGGTCTTACCGTCGACGGGCAGGCCGCCGACGCCGTCCAGGACGAGAAGGACGATCTTCGACTCGGTCGTTTGGCTCAACTCTCTGGCCAGGTCTTCCCATTCCATGGTGCGATCTCTCCTTATCGGTATCAACAGTAGTTTATCAAATCCGGCCATCGGCTTCTATTTCCTCCGCTCGGTTCGAAAAAAACCGGGGATCGAGGTCTGAGGGCTTTCGCGTTCGCATCAGTTATGAAGATGCCAACGCACGCTAAAGCGCTTGACCGTTTGAATACCCTCGCTGTCCTCCTCAAGACCATACATACTGTTGTTTTTCCAAACGCGAGGAGCGATCGCTCGAGGGATCGGCACTTTTGCGAGATACCGCCCATCCCGGTCAAAAATATCGTAATAGAAGGAATTGTTGTCCTTCGTTCTTTCGTAGGTCTTGGCATAGAAGCGGCCTTCATCGTCGGCCCATATCCCTTGGAGGGCTGGATGGTACTCCGGAATATCAGCTTTGCGGCCCCGGATCCAATTCTGCATGGCATCGATTTCCTCTTTGGTTATCTTGACCCGGTCAAAATCTCTCTTGACGCGCAAGTTCGAGCCGCCCTGGAGAGAAAGGACATCGATCTCGTAGTCGTCCTTAAAGCTGATCGCCACTCGATCCCCTTGGCTCAGGGCCCAATCAAACAGTCCGGCAAACGGCTTGATGATCTGGGGATCCCGCGGCTCTTCCGGAATGAACAGAAGGGCCTTCCGAAGATTCAGCTCGCCGTCATAGACGCGAATCTCTTTCCCTTTTAGGTCGGACTTGATCGCGTTCACCCGGGCCACGATTTGGTTCTCCGGTGTTACCAAGACGTCGATGAAGTCGCTGGTCGGCATAAAGCTTATAAACTTCCCTTCCCTCGTAAATATGTTCAAACCCCGATAGAAATCCTCAAAGACCAAACGGCTGTCTCCGATGAGGTGAATGGTATTGGGATTCTGAAGTTCTCCGGGGCCTTGCCCCTTCCGCCCGATGCTCCTCAAATATTTGCCGTTCTCTGCGTAGACCTTGATGCAAGCGTCCCCCTGGTCCATGACATAGATGTTACCGCCGTCGTCCACTACGATGCTCGCGGCATGAAAGAACGTATAATCCTTCCCGCCTTGGGCCGCCCCGATGGACAGGTCCTCCTTCAACGTTAAGGCATCCAAACGAAACAGCGGGCTCTTGGGATTTGAAGCGATCGTGAGGCCTTGCGGTGTTTCGGCAGGGGCCGGCCCCAAGGTCAAAGCCAAAACGACAATGCCCGGAAGAACGATCCGGCCCTTCATTTCGTGCCCCTCCTTGGAAAATCCCCCCCGCCAGTTTAGCAGATATGGCCGGCCGGCGGCAATTTAAGCCTCTTCCGACGGCGGGCCATTTTACGCTATAATGCCCGAGGGGAAAATAATGGCCACGCTTTACATCTATCCTAAGGAAGGCGCCCCTTGGAAGCTCGAACTTGACGGGGAAGCCGTTTCCATCGGGCGCGCTCAGGGCAACGACGTCACCGTCGCCGATCCGAACTGCTCCTCGCGCCACGCGGCCGTCGAGCGCGCGGGCGATGGTTTCTTCATCCGCGACGCCGGCAGCAAGAACGGCACGTTCGTCAACGGCCGACGGATCGATTGCCAGACCGTCCTCTCCCCGGGCGACGAGATCGCCATCGGCCTCACGATTATGACCTTCGACAGGCCGAGGATGCCCCGTGTCACGATGGTCGATTCTCCCGGGTCGGCGACCGACGCCAGCGCCGTGGTCCCCTTCCGGGCCATCCTTGAAAAGACCTCCGTCACGAACGTCCGAACGTCCTCGCTCGCCGCGCCGGCCGACCTCAAGGAGGAGAACCGGATCCTCCAGGTCATGTTCCAAGTCAGCGAGGCCCTGGTCGCCCACAAGCCACTCCAGGAGCTTCTCGAGGACATCATGGACCTCATCGCGGAGAACATTCCCATGGACCAGTGCGTGATCATGCTCCGCGGCGACGCTTCCCCGGCGCTCGAGACGCGCGCAGCCAGGATCCAGGGTCAGTGGGGCGGAGGCCGGGAGATCCAGGTCAGCCGGACGATCGTCGCCATGGCCTACGAGCGGCACCTCTCCGTCCTTCTTTCCGACACCGCCACCGACCCGGGGATCGCGGAGAGCATCGTCAATTTGGACATACGCTCGGCGCTCTGCGTTCCCATCGGGGACAACGAAGAGGTCATCGGGGTCCTTTACGCCGACCGGCACGGCCGGCTCGAACCGTTCAAGGACGCCGACCTCCGCCTCCTGACACTTCTGGCCAATACGGCCGCCGTGAGGATCCAGCAGGCCCGCCAGGTCGCGGCTCTCATCGGAGCCGCAAAGCTGCAACGGGATATCGAGACCGCCGCGGCCATCCAGCGCGATTTCCTGCCCCAGTCGCTCCCGCCCTGCGATGGTTACGGGATGGCCGCCCGGGCCCTCCCCTGCCTGCAGGTGGGCGGCGATTACTACGACCTCGTTGCCCTCGACGCCGGGCGGATCGGCCTGGCCGTGGCCGACGTTTCGGGCAAGGGCGTCGGGGCCGCGCTCCTCATGGCCTCGCTCCGGGCCTGGCTCCGCGCCGAGCTCCTGCACGGGACCGACCTCGCCGCGCTGGCCGCGAAGCTGAACGATTTCGTCCACGGAAGCTCCGACATCCACAGCTTCATCACCTTCTTCTTCGCCGAGCTCGACACGGGAACGGGCGCTCTCCGTTTTATCAACGCGGGGCACAATCCGGCGCTCATCTTCGGCCGGGACGATCTTGTTCGGGAACTGCCGGCGACGGGGCTCTGCCTGGGGATGTTCGCCGGCAGGTCCTTCGAAATCGGCACGGCCGAGGTCGGCCCCGGCGAGGTCCTCGTCCTGTACACGGACGGGATAACGGAAAGCCGGAATTCCGGGGAGGAGGAGTTCGGCGTCAACGGCCTGGCCGGCGCGGTCCGCGAGGAGCGCGAGAAGGGCGCGCCGGCGATCCTGGACGGCGTCTTCCGCCGCCTCAAGGAGTTCACGGCCTGCGAGGAGCCGTTCGACGACCGGACGCTCGTCGTCGTCAAGCGGAACGCATTTGAATCCGCGCGCCCCGTCTGATAATATCTCTCCATGCAGAAAGTCCTCATCCTCGATTTCGGGTCGCAGTACACCCAGCTCATCGCCCGGAAGGTCCGCGAGCTCGGCGTCTACTCGGAGATCCTGCCCTTCTCGACCCCCCTGGCCGCGATCCGCGAGGAGAAGCCGGCCGCCCTCGTCCTTTCCGGGGGTCCCCAGAGCGTCTACGACAAGGGCGCGCCGCACCCGGCCAAGGGCCTCTTCGAGCTCGGCGTCCCGGTCCTTGGCATCTGCTACGGCGTCCAGCTCATGGCTTACTCGCTCGGCGGCAAGGTCGTCCCTTCCAAAGAACGCGAATACGGCTTCGCCTCCCTGCGCGTCGCCGCCCGTTCGGGGCTCCTGGCCGGGGTCAAGGACAAGGAGCAGGTCTGGATGAGCCACGGCGACCGGCTCGAATGCGCGCCTCCGGGGTTCGCCGTCACTGGAAGCACGGCCAACACGGCCGCCGCCGTCATCGAGGACCCGGCCCGGAAATTCTTCGGCGTCCAGTTCCACCCGGAGGTCATCCACACCAAGGAAGGCCAGAAGGTCCTGGGGAATTTCCTTTTCCGGCTGGCCGGCTTGCGCCCCGACTGGACGATCTCCTCGTTCATCGAGCGCAAGGTCAAGGAGATCCGGCGGACGGTCGGGACGGGCAAGGTCATCTGCGGCCTGTCGGGCGGCGTCGACTCGCTCGTCACGTCGCTCATCATCCACAAGGCCATCCGGACGAACCTGACCTGCATCTTCATCGACAACGGCCTCCTGCGCAAGGGCCAGTACGAGGCCCTGATGGAGGCCTTCCGCCACAAGTTCGCCCTGAAGGTCATCGGCATCGACGCCTCGGACCTGTTCCTCGACAAGCTCCGGGGTATCGTCGCGCCCGAGCACAAGCGCAAGACGATCGGACGGCTCTTCATCCACCTCTTCGAACGCGAAGCGATGCGGATGGGCGGAGCCGCGTTCCTGGCCCAGGGCACGATCTACCCCGACGTCATCGAGTCCAACCCGGTCAAGGGGCCGTCGTCGGTCATCAAGTCCCACCACAACGTGGGCGGCCTGCCGAAAGGCCTGAAATTCAAGCTCGTCGAGCCCCTCCGGGAGCTCTTCAAGGACGAAGTCCGGGCCTTGGCCCTCGAGCTCGGGGTCGACGCGGATTTCATTCATCAACACCCCTTTCCCGGGCCGGGGCTGGCCGTCCGGATGATCGGAGAGATCGATCGGAACAGCCTGGAGATCCTGCGGGCCGCGGACGACATCGTCCTCCAAGAAGTCACCCGGGCCGGGATCTACAAGAAACTGTGGCAGGCTTTCGCCGTCCTGCTCCCGGTCCGCTCGGTCGGCGTCATGGGCGACCAGAGGACCTACCACCGCGTCGTCGTCGTCCGGCTCGTCCAGAGCACGGACGGCATGACGGCGAACTGGTACCCGGCGCCGCCGAAGCTCATGGCCCGCATCTCGACGCGCATCGTCAACGAAGTCCAGGGCGTCAACCGCGTCGTCTACGACGTGACGACCAAGCCGCCCGGGACGATCGAGTGGGAATAGAATAGGTCTTCCGGCTGGCCCGCCGCGGCGGCGCGCCCCGGATCAGGGAAAGACGTTCGCTCATGGAACCGACATTCGTTCATCTTCACAACCATTCCGAATACAGCGTCCTCGACGGCTGCCTCAAGATCGCCGACCTCGTCGACGCGGCTTACAAGAACAACATGCCCGCGGTGGCCATCACCGACCACGGCAACATCTTCGGCGCCGTCCAGTTCTTCAAGCAGGCCAAGGCCAGGGGCGTCAAGCCCATTCTCGGCTGCGAGGTCTACGTCGCCCCGCAGAGCCGTTTCGACAAGCACTCGAGCCCCGGCGACGCCATCCATCACTTCCACCTCATCCTCCTCGTCAAGGACGACCGCGGCTACAAGAACCTCTGCAAGCTGGTCACCCAGAGCTATCTCGAGGGCTTCTATTACCGTCCGCGGATCGACAAGGAGCTCCTGGCCGCTCATACCGAGGGGCTCATCGGGCTCTCGAGCTGCCTCAAGGGCGAACTGGCCACGTGGCTTTCCAGGGGGTTCCCGGATAAGGCCGAGGATTCCGCCCGGGCCTACGCTTCGATGTTCGCGCCCGGCGACTTTTACGTCGAGCTCCAGGACCACGGCCTCCCCGAGCAGAAGGCCGTCAACCCCCAGCTCGTCGCCCTCGCCCGCAAGCTCGACCTGCCCCTCGTGGCGACGAACGACATCCATTTTTCGCGCAAGGAGGACGCCGAGAGCCAGGACGTCCTCGTCTGCATCCAGACGAACCGGAAGATCTCCGATCCTGACCGGCTCAAGTTCAGCACCGACCAGTTCTATTTCAAGTCCGCGGCCGAGATGACGGAGCTTTTCCGCGAGACACCCGAGGCCATCCAGAACACGGGCCGGATCGCCGCCCAGTGCGGCTTCGATTTCCCGACGAAAGCCTATTACCTCCCGAAATTCGCCCCGCCGAGCGGCAAGGACATCGGAGAATACTTCGAAGAGGTCGCCTGGGCCGGCTTCCGGGCCCGCATGGCCAGGCGCCAGGCCGGGGGGCCGAACGGGCCCGCCTCCCACGAAATTCCGGAATACGAGGAAAGGATGGAGCGGGAGATCAAGCTCATCAAGGAGATGGGCTTCGAGGGCTACTTCCTCATCGTCTGGGACCTGCTCAAAGCCGCCCGCGAGAAGGGCATCCCGGTCGGGCCGGGCCGCGGGTCGGCGGCGGGCAGCCTCCTCGCCTATGCCCTCGAGATCACCGAGATCGACCCGCTCGAGTACGACCTCCTCTTCGAGCGTTTCCTCAACCCGGAACGCATCAGCCTGCCTGACATCGACATGGACTTCTGCGGCCGCCGCCGCCAGGAGATGATCGAGTATGTCACCCGGAAATACGGGCAGGAGAACGTCTGCCAGATCATCACCTTCGGGACCATGGCCGCCCGCGGCGCCATCCGCGACGTCGGCCGCGTCCTCGAAGTGCCGCTGCCCGAGGTCGACCGGATCGCCAAAATGATCCCCTTCGTGCCGGACGCGACGATCGCCGACGCCCTGAAAAGCGTCCCCGAGCTGAGGACGCTTCGCGACCGGAACTCCAAGATCGCCCAGCTCCTGGCCATCGCCCAACGGATCGAGGGCCAGGTCCGCCACCCCTCCATCCACGCCGCGGGCATCGTCATCACGCCCCGGCCCCTGGTCGAGTTCCTGCCCCTCTATCAGTCGGTCAAAGGCGAGATCACGACCCAGTTCCCCATGGGCGACGTCGAGGCCCTGGGACTGCTCAAGATGGACCTCCTGGGCCTCCGGAACCTGACCGTCATCGACGACGCCCTGGAGCTCATCCGCAAGGAGACGAGCCTCGTCATCGACATCAACACGCTGCCCCTCGCCGATGGCCTGACCTTCGACGTCTTCAAGGCCGGGAACACGGACGGCGTCTTCCAATTCGAGAGCCCGGGCATGAAGGACCTCCTGCGCCGCTTCCGCCCCGAGGAATTCCGGGACCTCATCGCCCTCAACGCCCTCTACCGGCCGGGCCCGCTCAAGAGCGGCATGACCGACGAGTTCATCCACCGGCGCAACCATCCCGAGCGGGTCGCCTACGAGCTCCCTGAGCTCGAGCCCGTCCTCAAGGAGACGCGCGGCATCATCGTCTACCAGGAACAGGTCATGCGCATCGCCACCGACCTGGCCGGGTTCACCCTGGCCGGGGCCGACATCCTGCGCAAGGCCATGGGCAAGAAGGACAAGGAGACGATGAAGGCCCAGAAGCAGAAGTTCGTCCAGGGGGCCAAGAAGAAGGGCATCAGCCAATCCAAGGCGGACAAGATCTTCGAGCAGATCAAGGAGTTCGCCGAGTACGGCTTCAACAAGTCCCACAGCGCCGCCTACGCCTTCCTGGCCTACCAGACGGCCTACCTCAAGGCCCATTACCCCGTCCATTTCCTAGCCGCCCTGCTGACGTCCGAGGCCGAGCGAGGGGCGACGCCCCAGGTCGTCAAATACATCGGCGAGTGCCACGAGATGGGCATTCAGGTCCTGCCCCCGGACATCAACGCGAGCGAGTTCCGGTTCACGGTCGAGGGCCGCGACATCCGCTTCGGGCTTGCCGCGGTCAAGGGCATCGGCCAGGCGGCCGTCGAGGAGCTCGTCGCGGCCCGCAAGAAGGCCGGCGGCTTCAAGTCGCCGTTCGATCTCTTCCTCGAACACGACACCAAGGTCCTCAACCGCAAGGCCATGGAAAGCTTGATCAAGGCCGGCGCCTTCGACTCGCTGGGCTGGAAGCGGTCGCAGTGCTTCCACATGCTCGACCGGATGATCGATTTCGGCCACGATGTCCAGAAGGCCCAGGCCACCCGCCAAACGTCCCTCTTCGGCTCGGGCGGGGCCGAGCCGCCGCCCATCCCCCAGGAAGTCCGGGAGATGCGGGAATGGGACGAGTCCCACGTCCTGTCCTACGAGATGGACGCCCTCGGCCTTTACATCACCGGTCATCCCCTGGCCCAGCACAAGGACAGGGTGCGCAAGCTCGTCAGCCATCTTCTCAACGAGCTCGACTCCGAGCGGGACTTCGACAAGGAGGTCCGTCTGGCCGGCATCATCGGCTCGCTCAAGCAGCTCAAGACGAAAAAGGACGATCGCATGGCCACCTTCGTCCTCGAGGACCTGACCGGCAAGATCGAGGTCGTCGCCTTCCCCGAATGCTACGCCAAGCACGGGACGTACCTGCGGGAAGGCCAGCTCGTCTGGATCAAGGGCAAGTACATGGGCGAAGAGGACAACCGCCGCATCAGTCTGAGCCAGGCCATGCCGCTGACAGAGGCCTTCGAGAAGCAGGCCAAGCGCGTCGTCGTCCGCATCTTTCTGCCCGGCCTCGAGGAAGCTACGCTTTCCGAGCTCAAGGCGATCCTGGACGCCCACGAAGGGAAGTGTCCCGTCTACTTCGAGCTCGAGACGCCCCGCTCCTACCGCCTGACGGCCCAGAGCGCCGAGGTCCAGAAAGTCACGCCCTCGGAGGCCCTCATCAAGAAGGTCGAGGCCCTGCTCGGCGAGAAGTCGGTTTCGGTCGATTATTGACGGGCCGGGGCGAAAAGGGTAGATTAAATTGACTATTTTGTTGAAGTTCTGAGGATTGACGTGCCCTACAGGATCATCGTCGCCGACGCGAGCCCTTCGGTCCAGAAGACGGCGGCCCTCGTCTTCGCCGAGCCGGAGTTCCGGGTCTACCCGTTCGAGGACGGGGCGGCCCTTCTCGAAGCGGTCGCGGGGATCGAGCCCGACGCGCTCCTGGTCAGCTTGTCGCTTCCCGGCCGGGACGGATACGAGGTCGGCCGCACCCTGCGGAGCATCAAGGAGCTCGAGAACGTCCCCCTGATCGGATTGAAGGGGACCTTCGAGTGCCTGGACACGGACAGGAACGTCCCCCCGGAGTACGACGAAGTCATCCAGAAGCCGTTCGACTCGGAACGGCTGGCCGCCGTGGTCCGCGATCTCATCGCCAGGAAGACCGGGCCGTCGTGGCTGCCCGAGGAGCCCGTCTCGCCCGAGGCCGGAGAAAAGGCCGTGAGGCCCGGCCCCGGCGCTCCGGCGCCGTCCCGGGCGGCCGGCGCTCCGGGCGCCGACCTCAAAGAATGGGTCCGGGAAGAACTCGTAGGCATGGAGCGGGAGATCGAGAAGCGTGTCCGGGCGCGCGTCGTCACGGACCTGAAAGAATGGATGTCGGGAGACGGCAAAGGCTCCGGTCCCAAAGAGTAGATCATGAACACCAAAGACGAGCTGGCCAAAGCCTACGACCCCAAACCCGTCGAGGAGAAGTGGGGGAAATTCTGGCTGGACGAAGGGCTCTTCGTCGCCGACCCCAAGTCCCCGAAGCCCAAGTTCTCGATGGTCCTGCCGCCGCCGAACGTCACCGGCATCCTGCACATGGGCCACGCCCTCTGCTTCACCCTGCCCGACATCATCACCCGCTGGAAGCGGATGCAGGGCTACAACTGCCTCTGGCTCCCGGGCACGGACCACGCCTCGATCGCCGTCCACAACGTCATCGAGAGAAGCCTGGCCGAGAAAGGCCTGACCCGGGAGAAGATCGGCCGCGAGGAATTCCTGCGCATCGCCTGGGACTGGAAGGCGAAGTACGGCGGGGCCATCACCGGCCAGCTCAAGAAGCTCGGCGCCTCGCTCGACTGGTCCCGGGAACGCTTTACCATGGACCCGGGTTTCAGCCGGGCCGTGAAACAGGTCTTCGTCTCCCTCTATGACGAGGGGCTCATCTACCGCGACTATTTCCTCGTCAACCGCTGCCCGCACTGCCGGACGGTCCTCTCCGACATCGAGATCGAGCACAAGGACCTCCACGGCAAGCTTTGGCACATCCGCTACGCCGTCGAAGGCTCGGACGAGTCGGTGGTGGTGGCTACGACGCGCCCGGAGACCATGCTCGGCGACACGGCCCTGGCCGTCCATCCCGAGGACGAGCGCTACGCGCATCTTCACGGCAAGCGCGTCATCCTGCCGCTCCAGAACCGGCCCATCCCGGTCATCACCGACGAGCGCGTCGAGCGGGAGTTCGGCACGGGCGCGGTCAAGGTCACCCCGGCCCACGACCCCGTCGACTTCGAGCTCGGGAAAAAACACGGCCTGGAGCAGGTCATCGTCATCGACGGCTCGGGCCGGATGACCGAGGCGGCGGGCCCGGACTTCGCCGGCCTCGACCGCTTCGCCTGCCGGGCCAAGGTCGTCGAAAAGCTGAGCGAACAGGGCCTCCTGGTCAAGGTCGAGGCCCACGACCACGCCGTCGGCCACTGCTACCGCTGCAAGAACGTCATCGAGCCGCACCTTTCCTGGCAGTGGTTCGTCCGCATCAAGCCGCTGGCCGACGAGGCCATCCGCGTCGTCGAGGACGGTTCGATCGAGTTCATCCCGGCGAACTGGGCCAAGACGTATTTCGAATGGATGTACAACATCCACGACTGGTGCATCTCCCGCCAGCTCTGGTGGGGGCACCGCATCCCGGCCTGGTACTGCCGGGACTGCGGCCGCATCATGGTGGCCATGGAGGCGCCGGCGAAATGCGATAAGTGCGGCGGCGCGCTCGACCAGGACGAGGACGTTCTCGACACCTGGTTCTCGTCCGCCCTGTGGCCCTTCGGGACGCTCGGCTGGCCCGACGAGACCGAGGACCTCGAAGCCTTCTACCCGACCGACCTCATGTCCACCGGCTTCGACATCATCTTCTTTTGGGTCGCCCGCATGATCATGATGGGCCTCAAGTTCCGGGGCCGGATCCCCTTCCGCCACGTCTTCATCAACGGCCTGGTCAGGGACCTCAAGCGGCGCAAGATGAGCAAGTCCGAGGGCAACATCATCGACCCGCTGGAGATGATCGACAAGTACGGCACCGACGCCCTGCGCTTTACCCTGGCCGCTCTGGCCGTGCCCGGCATGGACCTGGCCCTGTCCGAGGAGCGCATGGCCGGCTACCAGGCCTTCGCCAACAAGATCTGGAACGCCTCGCGCTTCGTCCTGATGAACCTCGGCGAGGAGCGTCCCGCCGTCCGGGAGGCCGAGCTGACATTCGCCGACCGCTGGATCCGGAGCCGCCTGGCCGAGGTGACAGCGGAGCTATCCTCGAGCCTGGAGCAGTACAAGTTCTATGAGGGGGCCGACCTCATCTACCACTTCATCTGGCACGAGTTCTGCGACTGGTACATCGAGTTCGCCAAGGTCGGGCTCCGGGAAGGCAACAGGACTACCGCGGCCGTTCTGGCCGACGCCCTCGACCGCATCCTTCGCCTTCTCCATCCGTTCATGCCCTTCATCACAGAAGAGATTTGGCAACACCTACCTGGAACCGGGAAGTCGATTACAGTGGCTGACTTCCCCAGACCCGAGCCTGGTTGGCGGGATGAGGCCCTGGAAAGGGATATGGCCCTTGTCCAGGAAGTCGTCGAGGAAACGCGGAAGATCCGCTCCGAGAACAAGATCGCGCCTAGAGAAAAAATAAAGCTCATATTAGTTGAAGGTCACGCAAAGAGGACATCGAATGCGTCCGGAAAGGCGACCATCATTAGGACTGAATCTGAGATTTTAAGGGGATTGACTGGTGCGGCTGAGCTCGAGTTTTGTGAAGCCATGCCGGCAGGAGATGATCTGCTCAAGGGGGTTACCGGGCCATGCGAGATAGGAATAATCCCGCCTAAGCCAACCGACCTCGGCCCGGAGCGCGAGCGGCTACAGAAGGAGATCGCCAAGGTCGAAGCGGAAACGGCCAAGATCGAACGTAAGCTCGAGAACATCGACTTTGTGGCCAAGGCGCCGGCGGCCGTGGTCGAGGAGAACCGGACCCGGCTCGAAGAGCTCCGGGCCCGCCGGGAGAAGCTCGGCCAGAACCTGGCCAAGGTCGGCGCCGCGTCCTGAAACCGGAAGCGGGGACCCATGCCCGTCGGAACCGTCGTCCACCGGAGGGAGCGCGTCGACTCGACCAATGACGTCGCCCGTGAACTGGCCCTGGCCGGAGCCGACCACGGCACGGCCGTCGTCGCCGGGGAACAGACCCGGGGCCGGGGCACGAAAGGCAGGGCCTGGCATTCGCCGCCCGGCTTGGGGCTCTACGCGTCGTTCATCCTTCGCGGACCGGCGGCGGGCCCGGTTCCCTTCCTTCACCTCCTGCCCCTCGCCGCGGGTTTGGCCGCTTGGGACGCGGTCCTGGCCGCGGCCGGCGCCGCCGTCCTGCTCAAGTGGCCGAACGACCTCGTCCATGAAGGAAGAAAGCTCGGGGGCATCCTGTCCGAGGGCGTTTCCGGCGGACCGGCCGGGGATTTCGCCGTCGTCGGGGTCGGCATCAACGTCGATCACGGTCCCGCGGACTTCCCGGCCGACCTTCGCGCGTCGTCGACCTCCCTCCGGATCATCGGTGGCCGGGCGGTGGCGATCGAGTCCGTTTTCAACGGCCTTTGCCGGGCGCTCGACTGCTGGTATAATGCCCTGGCCCGGGGAGACAAGGGGTTGGTCATCAGAACTTTCGAAGCGAGGATGGCCTTTCCGGCCGGCCGGCCCATCCGGGTCACGACCACGGCCGGGACGTTCGCCGGCATCTGCCGCGGCCTCGACGAAGACGGCCGGCTCCTGGTCGAGCGCGCCGGCGCGGCGGGCACGGTCGCCCTCGACGCCGTCCTCGGCCTCGACGGGGCAGGATGAGGAGGATCGAGATGCTTTTGGCTTTCGATGTCGGGAACACGACCATCGCCGTCGGCCTTTTCCGCGGCAAAAAGCTCGTCAAGAGCTGGAAGCTCAAGACGGACAGCGACAAGACGGGCGACGAATACGGGGCCATCCTGCTCAACCTGATCCAGGTGGCCGGGCTGCAAGCCAAGACGATTTCGAGCGCGATCATCTCGAGCGTCGTCCCGCCCTTGACGCCCGTCATCGAGGACCTGTGCCGGGAGTATTTCGGGACGGCGGCTTCGGTCGTCGGCCCCGGCCTCAAGACCGGCATGCCCATCCTTTACGAGAACCCCCTCGAGGTCGGGGCGGACCGGATCACGGCCGCGGTCGCCGCGTTCGAGAAGTACGGCGGTCCGGCCATCGTCGTCGATTTCGGCACGGCGACGACGTTCGACGCCGTCTCGGCCAAGGGCGAGTATCTGGGCGGGGCTATCGCGCCTGGTATCCAGATCGCTGCCGAGGCCCTCTATCTCAAAACAGCCCGCCTCCCCCGGATCGAGATCAAGAAGCCGAAGCGGGCCATCGGCCGTACGACCGTGTCCAGTATGCAGTCAGGCCTCTACTTCGGCTACATCGGCCTGGTCATGAACACGATCGAGGAGATGCGCAAGGAGCTCGGCAGGAACGCCCGGGTCGTGGCCACCGGCGGCTTCGGCAGCCAGGTCGCCGCGGAGCTTCCGGTGATCGAGGCCTACGAACCGGACCTCGTCCTCGAAGGGCTGAGGATCATCCACGAGAGGAACCGCGACGTCAAGCCCTAGACCGCTCGCCAGCCGAACGACCATGGACACCGAAGACAAAGGACAGAGCGGGTACTACCAAACGATCGCCCGCGAGTTCCTCGCCCGCCGCGGCGCGCCGTTCTTCCTGTCGCCGAAGGACCAGTCCGCGATCGCCTCCTGGGAATCCAGGCACATCCCCCTCCGGGTCGTCCTCGAAGGTATCGGCCGGGCCTTCGACGGCCTCAAAACGAGGGGCCGGGGGGGGAAGGGGGTATCGCTCGCCTTTTGCGGCAGGCAGGTCGATGCCGCCATGGCCCAGCACCTGGACCGGTCGGCCGGCCGGGGGCATGCCACCGGGCCGCGGCCCGGGAAAAAGGACCGGGCCCGCCGCGAGGTCGAGAAGGGCCTGCGCGGCCTGGATCCGGCCGACCTGGAAATCGCCCGCCTGCTCGAGACCGCACTGACGCTCCTGGCCGCGCCCGTCCCCGACGAAGCCGCGCTCGAGCGGATAGACGCCGAGGTCGAAGAGATCCTCTGGGGCAGGGCGACGGGGCCGGAAAAGGCCTCGGCCGAGGCCGAAGCCCGCAAAGGGCTTCGGGGCCGTCGGCCCGAAGGGCTCGAAGCCATGGCCCGCCGCCAGGTCGTCAAGGAGTCGCGGGTCGGCCGCAAGATCCCCCACGTCTCCCTCTATTATTACTGAGAGGAAATCCCCATGACCGCCCTCAAGGTCCTCGCCCTGCTCAAGAAACATAAGGATGGCCTGCCTTTCGACGAGATCCTGACCGAGCTCGGCGTCAAGCGCCGGGACAGGGCCAAGGCGCTCGAGGAGATCCGGAAACTTGAAGCCCGGGGGCAGGTCCGTTACCTTCGCAGCCGCTTCCTCCTGGCCGAGAAGACGGACGTTGTCCGCGGGAGATTCGTCACCGCCCGGCCCGGCTTCGGGTTCGTCACGCCCGAGGGCGGCGGCAAGGACATCTTCATCCCCGCCCGCCATGCGCAGGGGGCCCTTCCGGGCGACGAGGTGACGGTCGTCGTCAACGAGCGGGGCAAGTTCGGCAAGCCCGAGGGGAAAGTCGAGCGCATCGTCAAGAAGGGACGGACGGCGCTCCTCGGCGTCTACCGCGAACGGGGCGGCGTCCCCTTCCTTCAGCCTTTCGATTCACCATCGCAGGACGACGTCCCTCTCAAGTCCCGCGGCAAGCTCGGGCCCGCCCCGGGGATGATCGTCGAAGCCGACCGGGCCACCCTGGCCGTTACGCGGGTTTTCGGGATGCCCGAGGACCCTGGCGTCGACGCCCACGTGGTCGTCCGGCGGTACCGGCTCCGGCAACAGTTCCCGGAGGAGGTCCTGAGCGAGGCCGCCGCGATACCGGAAGTTCTATCCGCCGTTACGATCGAAGGGCGGCGGGACTTCCGCGACTGGCCGTCCGTGACCATCGACGGGGAGAAGGCCCAGGATTTCGACGACGCCGTCAGCATCCGCCGGCTCCCCGACGGGGGTTGGCTCCTCGGCGTCCATATCGCCGACGTCTCCCACTATGTCCGGCCCGCGAGCCCGCTCGACGGTGAAGCTTTCGAGCGGGGGACGAGCGTCTATTTCCCCGACCTGACCCTGCCGATGCTCCCCGAAAAACTCTCCAACGACCTCTGCAGCCTGCGGCCGAGGGTGCCGCGGCTCACCGTGTCGGCCTTGATGGACATCGGTGTCGACGGCCGGGTCCGCCGGACCGAGTTCGCTCCTTCCATCATCCGCACGGCCCACCGGATGACCTACACCTCGGTGTTCAAGATCTTTGAAGGGGACGCCGCGGAAGCGAAAGCTTACGCCGACGTCGTTCCCGACCTCCTGCTGATG
>JBFYOD010000026.1:0-4780 GCA_041303965.1 Candidatus Aminicenantota bacterium | reverse complement strand
GAGTAAACAAACTTTACCGGATCGGCGGCCCTAAACGGAACGAACGGCCCGGGCGAATTCTGAAGTGAGAGGAGCCCGGGGGTGAAGTACGGCCGGGAATGGCGGAGGTGATGTCATGAAGCGCTATGGGCAGCGAGCGGTGCTGGCGTGGGCTCTATCCTGGTTGGCTGCGTGCACGCCCGTGAAAAGAGCGGCCGTCGAGCCGGCGGGGCCGCCGCCCATCGACTGGGAAGCGAAGATCGGAGAAGCCGACGCGCTCTATGCCCGGGGCTATTATACGGCCATCAAGGACGCCCTTCGCATTTATGGGGAGGCCCTCGAGGTCCCCGCCCAAAGAGCCGCGGTCGTAGAAAAATACGTCCGGTCGGCCGTCGCGCTGGGACTCCGCCAAAAGGAGCTGGGCATCCTCCCCGGGAAGCTGTTGCCGGAGTTGGCCGCTTTTATCGCCGCCGACCCGGGGCTCGCTTCCTACGCGTCGTGGGTCGAGCTCATCTCCGGACTGCCGAATAAGATCAAGGGCAGTCCGGGGATCGAACAAACCGACGGGCGCAGCCTTGAGGCCCAATCCGATTGGGCGAGGGCCCGGGTCCCGGACCTGGACAAGAAGCTGGAAGAGCGGGACCGAACCGACGACCTTGCCGCCACCCTCCGCCTGGCCCTGCGCGCCGCCTTCTTCTACAAGTTCCAAGACAAACTCGCCCCTGGGAACTACGCGGACCTGTATCCCGGCTCCCGCCTGGCGGCTTTCCAAACGGCCGTCTCTCCGTCCCTCGAAGCGGACCGGATCGAGGCGCTCCTCGCTCTCGACCCGGAATTCATCGAGACCCACTACTATCTCGGCGAGGTCGCCCTTCTCGGCGGAGCGCTCCTCACGGCCGAGCGGCATTACCTCGCGGTCCACGACAAGATCCCCGAATCTCTGTCCGTTCTCATCTCCCTGGCCAAGGTCGCCTTCCAGATGGAGGAAACCGAGAACTGCCTTGAATACAACGATAAGGCGCTGGTTCTCCTCCCGACGTACCGCGACGCCTTGCTCGGCCGGGGCCTCTGCCTGGGCTATCTCGGCCGGAACGATGAGGCCCTCGGCGTTCTCTCCCGCCTCCTCGAGCTCGGCACCTATTATATCGGCGAAGCCCACTTCTGGACGGCCTGGAACCTCAACGAGCTGGGTCGCCTCGAAGAGGCCCGCAGGGCCGTTGACTCGGCCAAGGTCTTCCTTGTCGGAGTGAGCGACGTCACGACACTTTCCGGGATCGTCGCCTACAGGCAGGGGCGTCTCGACGACGCCGAAAAGGACCTCCGGGCGTCCCTCGACGTCGAACCGTCCGACAGCGACGCCGCCTACTATCTGGGGCGGCTCTACGCCGACCGCAAGGAATGGCTGAATTCGGGCGTCTATTTCGCCGGCGCCTCATTCTCGCTCGAAGAGAAGGAGCGGGGGATGGAGAAGAAGATCGAGGAGATCGAGGCCTCCGAGATGACGCCGGAACGCAAAGCCCGGATGGTCGTTAAGAAGAGGGCTCAGATCCTCTCCGTCCAGGCGACCAAGGCGACCTGCCAGTACAACGGCGCCGCCGGATTTCACAACGCCGGGGTCTTCGAACGGGCCCTCGACCTGGCCCGGCTCGCCGCCGCCCATCCCTCCTTCGCCGACAAGGCCGCCGAGCTCATCAAGCTGATCCGGGACCGCTGAAACCCGGCCCGGTACCGACGATGAAGCGGTCCTGCCGTTCTCCGTTCCGCTTGAGACGAAATGGTGTATAATAGCGGCTCCAATTAAGGATGTCCTTATGCCTGATTACGCTGTGACTACCCTCGGACGCCTCTTCCTTAACGCCTGCCGGACCCACCGGAAGCCCGACAGGATGATGGTCAAAAAGGACGGCGCCTGGCGGCCCATCTCGACGGACGAATTCGAAACCACCGTCCGGCGCCTCTCGTTGGGTTTCCAGGCCCTCGGACTGAAACCGGGCGACAGGGTCGCGCTCCTCTCGGAGAACAGGCCCGAGTGGGTCATGACCGACTTCGCCGCGCTCACGGCCGGCGGAGTCACCGTCCCCATCTACACGTCCCTCCTCCCCGACCAGGTCCGCTACATCATCGACGACTCGGGGGCAAAGATCGTCGTCTGCTCGGATCGGGACCTTTTAAGGAAGGTCGAGGCCGTACGGAGCGCGCTCCCCTCGGTCGAACACATCGTCCTGCTCGAAGGCGAAGCGCCGGCGGGCGCACTCGCCTTCGCCGAAGTCCTGGACAGGGGCAAGCGGCTCGACGAGGCGTCGCCCGGTTCGTTCGAACGATCGGCCGAGGCGGTCCGGCCCGGGGACCTGGCCTCCATCATCTACACCTCGGGGACGACCGGCGTGCCCAAGGGCGTGATGCTGAGCCACGCCAATTTCGTCAGCAACATCGACTCCCTGAGAGCCGCCATCGACTTCCGCGCGGACGACACTATCCTGTCCTTCTTGCCCTTGTCCCACGTCCTCGAAAGGACGGCCACGTTCCTATTCGTCCACAGCGGCTCGACGATCGCCTACGCCGAAAGCATCGAAGCCGTGGCGGCCAACATGGTCGAGGTCCGGCCGACCATCGTCGTCAGCGTGCCCCGGCTCTTCGAGAAGATCTACTCCCGGGTCATGGACCAGATCCTGGCCGGGTCCCGCCTGAAACGGGCGATCTTCGTCTGGGCCCTGGCCACGGGGAAGAAGTACGCCGCCAAGGTCATCGCCCACGAGCCCGTCCCTAAACACCTGGCCTTGAAACGCGGCCTGGCCGAGAAGCTCGTCTATGCGAAGATCACCTCCAAGACGGGAGGACGGATGCGGTTCTTCGTCTGCGGCGGGGCACCGCTGTCGAAAGACATCGCCGAGTTCTTCTATGCTATGGGCCTCATCGTCCTGCCCGGCTACGGTTTGACCGAAACTTCGCCCGTCCTCGCGGCGAATACCCTCGACGACTACCGCTTCGACACCGTCGGCAAAACCATCCCCGGCGTCGAGCTCCGCATTGCCGAGGACGGCGAGATCCTGGCCCGGGGGCCTAACGTCATGATGGGCTACTACAAGAACGAGGCGGAAACCCGCGAGGTCATGAAGGACGGCTGGCTGCACACCGGGGACATCGGCCGCTTCGACGCAGACGAATTCCTGACCATCACCGACCGCAAGAAGGACATCATCGTGACCTCGGGCGGAAAGAACATCGCCCCCCAGCCCATCGAAAGCCTCATCCAATCGAGCCCGTTTATCGCCAACGCCGTTGTGGTAGGGAGCACCCGCAGGTTCATCTCGGCCCTTATCGTCCCCGATTTCGACAAGCTCGAAAGCCAGGCCCGGGCCCAGGGCATCCCCTTCAAGGACCGGGCCGACCTCTGCCGCCGGACGGAGTTGATCGATTTCCTGCTCAACGAGGTCAACCGCGTGACGCCCGACCTGGCGCCTTACGAAAGGGTCAAGAGGATCGCCGTTCTCGACCGCGATTTCGATATCGGTGCGGACGAAATCACGCCCACCCTCAAGGTTAAAAGGAACATCGTCGAGCAGAAATACGCCGACCTGATCGAAGCGATGTACCGGGACTGAGCGCGGTCCGCGGCCGCCGGCCGGGGAGCTCAGTGCGCGTCCATTGCCGGCACATCAATTGTGAGAAAGCGGACATCTCCGTTCTGTTTACAGGCGAGCTCGAAATATGTTAGAGATACTCCGATGCCTGCGAAGAATTATTTATCGCATCTCGAATGCGGGCTTTGCGGCGAGCGGTTCAACGCCGACAGGCTGTGGAACCTCTGCCCTGCGTGCCAGAAGCCGCTCCTCGTCCGCTACGACCTGGACGCGGCCAAGGCCGGCTTCGTTCGCGGCCTCTTGACCGCCCGCGAACCGACCATGTGGCGGTACCGGGAGCTTCTTCCCCTGCGCGATGACAGATTCAAGCTTTGTCTGGGCGAAGGTTTCACGCCCCTGTTCCGGGCCGGCCGCCTCGAACGGGAAGTCGGTCACGACGGCCTTTATATCAAGGACGAGGGCCTCAATCCGACGGGCTCGTTCAAGGCCAGGGGGTTGGCCGCGGCTGTCTCCCGCGCTTTCGAGCTGGGGGTCACGGCCGTTTCCATCCCCACGGCCGGAAACGCGGGATGCGCCATGAGCGCCTACGCCGCCCTGGCCGGCCTCGAAGCGCACATCTTCATGCCGGCCGACGTCCCCAGGCCGTTCATCAACGAATGCCGCGTCCTGGGGGCCAAGGTGACCCTCATCGACGGCCTCATCACAGACTGCGGTAAGGCCGCCCGGCAGGGCATCGAAAAATTCGGGCGGTTCGACGTTTCGACCCTCAAGGAGCCCTACCGGATCGAGGGCAAGAAGACGATGGGCTATGAAGTGGCCGAGCAGATGGATTGGACCCTCCCCGACGTCATCATCTATCCGACCGGCGGCGGCACCGGGCTCGTCGGGATGTGGAAGGCCTTCGCCGAGATGGAAGCGCTCGGCTGGATCGGCCCCAAGCGGCCGCGGATGGTCACGGTCCAGGCGGAAGGTTGCGCGCCCATGGTCAAGGCTTTCCACGAGGGTCTAGAATTCGCCGAGCCCTGGCCGAACGCCCGGACGATCGCGGACGGTATGAGGGTCCCGGCGGCCGTGGGCGATTTCCTCATCTTGCGGGCGCTTCGCGAGAGCGGCGGCACGGCCGTGGCCGTCCCGGACGCCGAGATCCTGGGATCGACGTACATCATGGGAAAGACTTCTGGGATCTGGCCGGCGCCGGAGGGTGGGGCGACGCTGGCCGC
>JBFYOD010000025.1:0-14495 GCA_041303965.1 Candidatus Aminicenantota bacterium | reverse complement strand
TTCCAACGGCCCGACGCCGACTGGGTCGAAGTCGACGAGAACGCCACTTCGCTCTCCGGCTGGGCCGGCCGGCTCTATATCAACAAGCAGAAAGGGAACGTTGTCTTCAACGCGGCCCTGGGGGCGATATCGCCCGGCTTCGAGGCCAACGACCTCGGCTACCACACCCGCGGCGACGTCTTCAACGGCCACGTCGAGGCCGGCTACAGGACATTCCATCCCGGCCGGCTCTTCCGCACCTGGACGGTCACGGGATCTTATTATCGGAACTATGATTTCGGCTGGAACCGCGTGGGCGAGTACATCTACCTCGACGGCAAGGGCCAGTTCCTCAACTACTGGACGGCGAACCTCCACCTCGACTACGAGCCGCGCAAGTACAGTCATTATCTGACGCGGGGCGGGCCAGCGGCCTTTTACCCCGAGGGCGCCACGGCCAGCTTCAATCTGTCGAGCGACGACCGCAAGCCCCTCATCGTCCGCTTCTCGAGCATGTACCGTTGGCACCCGACCGGCGGGTACTCCATATCTCTCGGCGGCGGCCTGACCTGGAAACCAAGCCCCAACTTCAGCTTATCGATAGGCCCGAGTTATATGTTCCGCTACGCCGAGGGTCAGTGGGTCAGAAGTGTCGTCGACCCTCTCAAGGTCTCGACGTACGGCATCCGCTACGTCCTTTCCGACATCGACCAGAAAACACTGCCCATCGAGATCCGCGTCAACTGGACGTTCACGCCGCGGCTGAGCCTCCAAGCCTATCTCCAGCCCTACATCGGGACGGGCGATTTCTACGCCTTCAAGGAGCTCAGTGCCGCCCGGACCTTCGACTTCGACTACTACGGCGATGGGGATTCGACGATCGCCTACGCGGACGGCGTCTACACGGTCGATCCGGATGGGGCGGGGGGGCCGGCGGCGCCGTTCACCTTCAGCGACCCCGATTTCAACCTCAAATCCCTTCGCAGCACGGTCGTCCTGCGCTGGGAGTACAGGCCGGGCTCGATGCTCTATTTCGTCTGGACGCAGAGGCGTGCCGATTACTCCCATCCCGGCGACTTCGATCTTTGGCGGGATATGGGCGATCTCTTCCAGGCCCCAGGCGAGAACATCTTCATGATCAAGTTCTCCTACCGCTTCGAGCTGTAGGGATTTCTATCTCACGGGTCGGAGCCGTACTTCGGTTGCGCCCCAGCCGCCGCCGCCCATTCCGGCATCCTTGAAACTTGCCACGTTGGGATTCTTTTCGAGCAGGCCATGGACGATGCCTTTGATGGTCCCGGTGCCCTTGCCGTGAATGATGCGGAGGTCCGTGATCCCCCGGCGCAGGCACTCCTCGATGTACTCGGGGACGAGGTCCTTGACGTCCTTGGGGCTGAACGCGTGGAGGTCGAGGATGCCGTCGATGGGAAGGTGAACGGGTTCGTCGGCGTTCATTCGGGGGCCTTATCGCGTGAATTGTAGCCCAAATCGGGGCTCGGGGATACTCCCCGGCACAAGAGGCGTGCTCGAGATTGACATCGGGGGGGCCCGATGATAGGGTTATTTTCCTTGGTCCGCGAATCCCATCAGGAGGGCACATCCATCATGATGACATCCCTACGGAAACTCAGGAATGTCTCGTCTCTTTTCCTCGTTCTCGGCCTGGCCGCCGCGTTCTCTCTCTCCGCGGTGGCGTGCAAGCCGTCCGGCGAGGCGGCGGGCGGTCTCAAGCCGCCCATGGCCGAGATCATCCCCAAAGACTTGACCCTCCACGGCCACACCCGGGTCGATAATTACTACTGGCTCAACGAACGGGAAAATCCCAAGGTCCTCGAGTACCTCAAGGCCGAGAACGCCTACACGCAGGCCGTCTTGAAACCCACCGAGGTCCTCCAGGAGAAGCTCTACAACTAGATCGTCGGCCGGATCAAGCAGACCGACCTCTCCGTGCCCTACCGCTCCGAGGGCTACTATTACTACACGCGCTTCGAGGAGGGGAAGGACTATCCCGTCTATTGCCGCAAGAAAGGCAGCCTCGAAGGCGCCGAGGAGGTCCTCCTCAACGTCAACGAGATGGCCCAGGGGCACAATTACTACTCCGTCGGCGGCTTGTCCGTGAGCGCGAACAACATGCTCCTCTCTTTCGGCGTGGACACGGTCAGCCGGAGGAAGTACACCCTCCAATTCAAGAACCTGGCCACGGGTGAGATCCTGCCGGACGCGATCGTCAACACGACGGGCTCCGCCGCCTGGGCCAACGACGACAAGACGGTCTTCTACACCCAGATCGACGATACCACCCTCCGGCCCCAGAAGATCTTCCGGCACGTCCTGGGGACGCCGGCCGGATCCGACGTCCTCGTCTTCCACGAAGCCGACGAGACCTTCAACACCGGCGCGTTCAAGACGAAATCCAAGAAATACATCTTCATCGCCTCGTCGAGCACGCTTTCGAGCGAATACCGGTTCATCCCCGCGGACAAGCCCGAGGCCGAGTTCAAAATATTCCAGGCGCGGGAGCGGGACCTCGAATACGGCGTCGATCACTACCAGGACAAGTTCTACGTCCGCACCAACATGGGCGCCAAGAACTTCCGGCTGATGACGGCGGCCTTGGACAAGACGGGCAAGGCCGACTGGGCCGAGCTCATCCCGAACCGCGACGATGTTTTCCTCGAGGGCTTCGAGATGTTCAAAGGCGCTCTCGTCCTCCAGGAGAGGAAGAACGGCCTCATCCAGATCCGGGTCATGCCCTGGGACAAGAAGGCCGAGCATTATTTGGATTTCGGCGAGGAGACCTACAGCGCCTGGATCTCGACCAACCCCGAGTTCGACACCGAGTGGCTTCGTTTCGGCTACGCGTCGCTGACGACGCCGGCGTCCACGTTCGATTACAACATGGTCACGCACGAGAAAAAGCTTATGAAACAGGAGGAGGTCCTCGGCGGCTTCGACGCGAAGAACTATCAGGCCGAGCGGCACTATGCCGTGGCCCGCGACGGCGTCAAGGTACCCCTCTCGCTCGTCTATAGAAAGGGACTGGTCAAGAACGGCGCTAATCCATGCCTGCTCTATGGCTATGGGTCCTACGGGTACAGCACGGACGCCGACTTCAGCTCGGAGCTGTTGAGCCTTCTCGATAGGGGCTTCGTCTACGCCATCGCCCACATCCGGGGCGGGCAGGAGATGGGACGGGCCTGGTACGAGGACGGCAAGCTCCTCAAGAAAAAGAACACGTTCACGGACTTCGTCGACTGCGGCGACTACCTCGTCGCCCAGAAATTCACGAATCCCGGCCTGCTCTTCGCCGCCGGCGGCAGCGCGGGCGGATTGCTCATGGGTGCCGTCGTCAACATGCGGCCCGACCTCTTCAAGGGCGTTATCGCCGGCGTGCCCTTCGTCGACGTCATCACGACCATGCTCGACAAGAGCATTCCGCTGACGACAAGCGAGTTCGACGAGTGGGGGAATCCCGAAGTCAAGGAATACTACAACTACATGCTCTCCTATTCCCCGTACGACCAGGTCGAGGCCAAGAAATACCCGGCCCTGCTCGTGACCACGGGCTGGCAGGATTCCCAGGTCCAGTATTTCGAGCCGGCCAAATGGGTGGCCAAACTGCGGGCCATGAAGAAGGACAAGAACCCGCTCCTGCTCTGGACTAACATCGAGGGCGGGCACGGGGGCGTCTCCGGCCGGTTCCGCCGGCTGAAAGAGACCGCCATGGAATACGCCTTCATGCTCGATCTGGCCGGGATCAAGGAGTAGGGAAGGCGTCCGGACAGGGGCGAGGGCGGCCTTCTAGCTGGTTTGACAAGGCGGCCCGACTCATTTAAACTAGAGGGGATTTTTCGGCCCGTTAGCTCAATTGGTAGAGCAACAGACTCTTAATCTGTGGGTTGTAGGTTCGAGTCCTACACGGGTCATTCTTCTTCCCCCTGATTTTATCGTTTTCCCTTTAAGCACTATTGGGCTAGATTTAGCGAGATCGCTCGCAACTTGTGACATAGCTGAAGCTTCACATTCCTTCGAGGAAAAAAACCTCTTCGAACGGCACCTCGAAGATTCTGGCGATTTTCAGCGCCAGGAGAGTCGAGGGCACGAACCGCCCATTCTCGATGAAATTGATGGTCGGCCTCGTCACGCCAACAAGACCGGCAAGTTCCTCTTGGGTAAGATTTTTCCGCGCTCGGTGAACTTTGATATAATTGCCTAACGAAACATCTTCCATTTCATTCTTCCCGGCTGTAATGGAGAAATGCGCCTACGCATGACAGGACTGCCACAAGCAGAGTCAATTGGGTTTGCGTATCCTGGGGAATAGAAATCCCCTGTTTGTGAAAAACGATAGCTGGGATCCAGTCATTTAAAAAAAGAAAGATGTACATAGAAACGACAATGAAGAACGCGAACCGATAGGCCTTAAACCAACTCAATCTAAGTCTCTCGTCGTCAAGCGCCAAACGGATTTGCGGGTCTTTCCGCAAGCTCCATTTATACCTCCAATATTTCAGAGAAAAAAATATGGTGACGAGTATAGAGGCATAGACTGCAAACTGGATAAAACGGCTGATTATTTCGAAGACATAAGAAGTCTGTGAAATGATGCCGTTAAAGGCGACCCCGGTCCAGATCATTTGCGCAGCGGTCCAGATGCCAAATCCCCAGAGGATCCCTTTCAATAGATTTTTGCGGAACCTGTTCATTCTCTCGATCTGGCTCATGTGGCTACTCCTTTAAAGAGAATACACTGCATTAAAAAGTACGCTTAACCGAACATAATGTAATGCGTATTAAACTATTTGTCAAGCATATTTTATATTTAGTATTGGCTTTTGCCCCGAGGGCCTCCTCCCATAAAAGTGGGCCAAACAAGGAGACACGTCCCCTGGGAATAAGGATTTGAATTCTTGACACTGGTCCGCGGCCCGTAATACCATCGCCTGGTAACGAAAGATCTCCGTACCTAATTCCGTGAGGTGAACATGGATTTCAAAGGCTTTTTTATCGAGGACATCCCACGCCGCAAGTTCCTTGAGCTGGGTCTCAAGGGAGGGGCAGCGATAGTGGCCGTGCCATCGCTGCTCAAGGGTTGGGTCGCCGACCAGCCGCTCCCCAAACCGCAGTTCGCCTTCGAAGACCTGAACAAGGTCATCCGTCATGCCCTGACGAAGGGCGGCGAATTCGGTGAGGTCTACATTGAACACCGCATCTCGCGCAGCATCCTGCTCGAGGAAGGGAAGTTCAAGAGCGCCGTCTTCGGGATCAGCCAGGGGGCCGGCGTCCGCGTCATTTCCGGGGACAAGAGCGGCTACGCCTACACGGATGAGATCAGCCCGGAGAAGCTCTTGCGGGCGGCCGAGGTCGCCTCCTACGTCGCCCGCGGCGGCCCGACCGTCAAGCCGATCGACGTCAAAGAAGATAAGCGGCCGTCCTACATCACGGTCAAAGTCCCCCTCGAGAAGGTCGCCGATGAAAAGCGGCTCGAGATCATGAAGCGCGCCCACGACGCCGCCCTCGCCTACGATCCCCGGATCAAGATGGCCTCGATCGATTACTACGACGAGGTCCGCAGCCGCGTCATCGCCAACAGCGAGGGCCTCTACCTGAGCGACGAGCTGCCGTTGCTGTTCTTCATCGTCCAGACGCTCGGCGTCGGCAACAACACCTCCCACATGGGGCGCGAACGGCTGAGCCGGCACTCCGGGATCGAGATGTTCGACGAGCTCAAGCCCGAGGACGCGGCCCGCGCCTGCGCCCGGGAGTCGATCGTCATGCTCGAGGCCAAGGACGCCCCGGCGGGCAAGCTGGATGTCGTCATGCAGAACGGCTGGGGCGGAGTGCTCGTCCACGAGGCCGTGGGGCACCCGCTCGAAGGCGACAATATCGCCCGGGAAACCGGGGTTTTCGTCGGCAAGCTCGGCAAGAAAGTGGCCAGCGACAAGTTCACCATGGTGGACGACGGCACACTTCCGTGCTTCCGCGGCACGACCAACTACGACGACGAAGGGACGCAGATGAAGCGCAACGTCCTGATCAAGGACGGCGTGCTGGCCAAGTATATGACCGATATCCTCTCGGCCAAGCAGATCAAGGCGGAGCGAACCGGCAACGGCCGCCGCGAGAGCTTCCGCAACATGCCGATCGTCAGGATGACCAATACGTTCATCGATACCGGAAAAGACAAGCCGTCCGACATCCTCTCCTCGACGCGGAGCGGCATCTACGTCCAGAGCTTGAGCGGCGGCAGCGTCAATCCGACGACGGGTGTTTTCAATTTCACCTGCCGTGAAGCCTATCTCATCGAGGACGGGAAAAAAACGACGCCCGTCAAGGGCGCGACGCTGATCGGCAATTGCCTCGATGTCATCCAGGGGATCGACGCCGTCGGGAACGACCTGGAATTCGGTCCCGGGATCTGCGGCAAAGGGCAATCCGCGGAGGTCAGCGCCGGCCAACCCACGGTCAGGATCCGCGGCATCAACGTCGGCGGCTCGCGGGCGAGATAGGGCCATTTCATGGAGAAGACAATGGACTACAAAGCATTAGCCGAAGCGTCAGTCAAGAAATGCCTGAAAAAGGGGGCCGCCGCGGCCGAGGTCTACATCGAGACCAGCCGGAATTTGAGCTTCGAAGTACGCAAGGGCGAGGTCGAGACCGTCCAAGAGGCGGCCGGCTTCGGGGCGGGGATACGGGTCTTCGTGAAAGGGAAGATGGCTTTCGCCAGCTCCAACGACCTCGGGGAGAAAGCGCTGGAGGATGCCATCGGCCGGGCCATCGAGTTCGCCAAGATCACGACCCCGGACCCGAACAACGTCCTTCCCGAAGACAAGGGGATGACCGAAGTCGCCGGCCTCTTCGACCCGCGGATCGCCCAGATCCCCATGGACCAGAAGATCGAACTGGCCAAGACGGCGGAAAAACTGGCCATGAAGGACCCCCGGATCACCAAGAGCGATGGAGCGAGCTATCAGGAGGGAGAAGGCGAGATCGTCATCGCCAATTCGAACGGCTTGCTGAAAAGCTACAAGTCCGGGGGCTGCGCCTTCGGCGTCTCGGTTGTAGCGGAGAAAGGGGAGCAGAAGTCTTCGGGCGCCGAATCATGCAGCCGGCGTTTTTACAGTGAGCTCAAACCGGCCGAGGAGATCGCCGCCAAGGCCGCCCGCGACGCCTACGAAATGCTCGATCCCCGGCCCGTCAAGACGCAGCAGGCGGCCGTCATTTTTTCGCCCGACGTCGCCTATGCCCTTCTCGGCGGGATCCTGGGCGCCATCAACGGCGAGCGGGTGCTTCAGGGGGCCAGCTTCCTGGGGCAGAAAATGGGGCAGAAGATCGGCTCTGATCTGATCACGCTCATCGACGACGGAACGCGGGAAAAAGGGATGGCGAGCGAGCCCTTCGACGGAGAGGGCGTGCCGACCCAAAAGAGGATAATTGTCAACAAAGGTGTTCTCGAGGGGTATCTCTACAACACGATCGTGGCCAAACGTGCCGGAGTCCAGAGCACGGGCAACGCCTCGAGGGGCGGGTTCACCAGCCTTCCGGACATCGGGCCGCACAATTTCTACATGGCGGCCGGCGGCGCCAAGCCGGAAGAGATCATCAAAGCGACCAAGATCGGCCTTCTGGTCAAAGAAGTCACGGGATACGGGATCAACCCCGTCAACGGCAATTTCAGCGGCGGGGCGGCAGGATTTTGGATCGAAAACGGAAAGGTCGCCTTTCCGGTCAAGGGCCTGACCATCGCCGGGACGGCCGAAGCGATGCTCAACGGCATCGACATGGTGGCCGACGACCTCGACATGAACCGAACGATGACCGCGCCCACCTTCCGGATCAAGATGCTCCAGATCGGCGGGGAATAGGCTTTACCCCTTGATCTTCTGGATGAGGGCGTTGATCTCCTGCCGCTCTTCCGCCGTGATGCTGCGGCCCCTGATGAGGAGATACTTCTGGCAGTTCTCGAGGGCTTTGGGCTTGTCCCCCTTCTCCAGGTAGGCCACGGCCAGGTTATAGGCGGCGAAAGCGAAGGTCGGATCGAGCTCGACGGCCTTTTCCCAGTTCTTGATGGCCTCGTCATTTCGTCCGAGCATCTTGAGGGCTCCGCCCAGGCCGTTGTATGCGGAGGCCAAAGTGGGGTCGGCGGCGACCGCCTTTTCGAAATACCCGACGGATTGCCGGACCGCCTCCGGATCCTTGGTCTTCATGGCCACGGTTACGTAGTATGAGCCGAAATTGCCGTTGAAAAGCGCGTCGTCCGGCGCCAGGGCCAAGGCCCTGGTGAAAGCCGCGCGGGCCTTTTCGAAATCGCCCGTCTTCCCATAGGCCACCCCGAGGGAGTTCCAGGCCGTCGCGTCCCGATCATAAAGGCCGAGGGCCTTCTCCAGGATCTCGGCGCCCTTGCGGTCCAGCCCGTTCTTGACCAAGGCGATCCCATATCCCGAGACGATCACGTAATTGCCGGGATTGGCGGTGAAGGCCCTTTCGAGGACCTGGAAGGCGTCTTCGATAAGCCCCTGCGACCGGTAGATCTCGTAGAGCTGGTCATAGGCCTTGCCGAAGTCCTTCCTCTCCTTGATGATGTCCTCGAGGAGGCGGACGCTTTCGGCCAGCCGTCCCTGCTTTTGGAGCTGGGCGGCCGAGTCCGCCTTCTGTTCGAAGGGCAGGAGCGTTTTGAGATCGTCCTCGGGGCCGTAGGAGGCCTTGGTCTGGGTGGCACGGGAAGCCGCGTAGCCCAGGCTGCGCAGCCGTTCCTTCGTTTCGCGGTCCGTCGTCTGCCGGCCCGCTTGCGCCAGAAGGGGCGAGGCGCCGAGATCCATGACCTCCCGCAGCTTTTGCTTGTACGGCGGCAGGTTCTCGGCCTTGGCCAGGTTCTTCTCCTCGCCGAAATCGCTCTCCAGGTCGTAGAGCTCGGGGATCGGCGACTCGATGTATTTTTTCCCGTTCTCGATGACTCCTCGGAGGGGCGCCCAGCCTCTGTTTAAGTAGGGGTCCAGGGACTCGAAGTAGATCGGCCGAGCCTTCCTCGTTTTGCCCTTCAGGAACGGCGCCAGGGAATCGCCGTGAAGGGACGACGGCTTATCGATGCCGAGCAGATCGCAAACGGTCGGGAAAATATCCACGTGGCCGACATAGTCCTTCACCCGGGCGGCTTTGGCCCCCGGGGCGGAGATGATGAGGGGTACCCAGAGCGTCGAATTGTAGGCGAAATAGCCATGGGTCATCTCGCCGTGCTCGCCCAGGGACTCGCCGTGGTCGGCCGTCAGCACGACGACCGTCTGCCCGGCCAACCCTCTTTGGCCGAGTTCGTCCATAAGGCGTCCCAGCTCCGCGTCGACGTAAGCCACCTCGCCGGCATAGGGCTTGTCCTTGAACAGGCTGGCGTACGGTTCGGGGGCGGCGTAAGGCGCGTGGGGGTCCCAAAGGTGGATCCAGCAGAACCACGATCCCTTCCGGCCTGCGAGCCACTCCAGGGCGGCGGTGATGGTCTTTCCGGCCGGCCGCTCCGAGAAAAGCCCTTCGGCCGTCGGTTTCGCCGGATAAGAATCGTCGTACACGTCGAAACCCTGATCCAGGCCGAAGCGGGAATCCAGCGGAAACGCGCTGACAAAAGCGCCCGTGGCGTAGCCGCGGCTCTTGAGGAGCTCGGCCAGGGTCAGGTAATCCGGGGCCACGACGGACACGCTGTTGTCCGAAACGCCGTGGGCCAGGGACGTCATTCCCAGTAGGATGTTGGCGTGCGAGGCGAGAGTTATGGGATCGTGGGCGAAGGCCCGTTCGAACAGGACGCCTTTCGCCGCCAGGGCGTCGATCCGTGGGGTTTCCAGGTGTTCCGAACTGTAACATCTCAGCCGGTCCGGCCGCAGGGTATCGACCGTCACCAGGAGGAGATTAAGCTCCGCGCCGGCGGACCGGGCGGAAAGTGACAGCAGGCCCAAGGACGAGGCGAAAACGAAAACTGTGGTCCGAAGAGTTCTTTTCATCATCACCAATGTACCATCTGTGAAGCCAGGTTTTCAAGTCGGGGAATGTGCTATAATCGGGCTTCCTCATGCGCAGCGCCATCCTCATCCTTGTCTTTCTCATCCTGACGATCCTCGCCATTCCGGTGCTTCTCGTATGCGCGCTCTTCGGGCTGCGGGACGTGTTCCTCGTCTATGGGCGGTGGATGATGCGGGTCGGCCGCTTCATCCTCGGCATCGATCTCGTGGTCACCGGGCTCGACCGGCTCGACCAGGGAACGCCCTACGTCTTCATGTCCAACCACCTGAGCTTCCTGGACGGCCCTCTTCTGATGACCGTCCTCGACCGTCCGGCCCGGGTGATCGTCAAGAGGTTCGTCTTCCGCATCCCCATCTTGGGGTTGGGCATGCGATTCTCCGGCTACGTGCCGCTGGACAAGGAAGGCGCCGGTGCGGGGAGAAGGAGCATCGCCAGGGCCGCGCAGTGGATCAAAGAAAAAAAATATTCATTCCTCATCTACCCCGAGGGCACGCGGAGCTTCGACGGAAAACTCCTGCCCTTCCGGAGAGGCGGCTTCTTCCTGGCCCTCGAGAGCGCGGCGCCGATCGTTCCCGTATCGGTCAAGGGAACCTACGAGCTGATGCCGCGCGGGCAGTGGTTCGTCCGGAAAGGGCAGGTCCGGATCACCATCCATGAACCCATCCCCGTCACGGGATTGGCGAGGGAAACGATACCCGAGCTCATGGACAGAGTGAAAGCGGCCGTATCATCTGGCCTCTGATCGAAGCGCAGTCCTACCGGACCGGCATGGGTACCCTTCCCTAAGTATCGTCGGCATGGTATTAATAGACGCTGGAAATGAGGATTATTCTCAGTCTGGCACGGTGGATCGCAACATGACGATCCGTGATCTGATAAAATCCCTGCTGAATGGACAGAAAGACGCTCCTGGGGCGGACTCCTGTGTCCTCGTCCAGAGCCCTGAAGCCCTCGAGGAGGCCCTCCGATCCCGGGACCGGCTTATGGTCCTTTTCTACGCCGCCTGGTGCCCGTTCTCGCGGGCCTTCCTTCCGATCTATCGGAAGCAGGCGGCCGCCGGCGAGCCGTGCTATGTGCGCGTCCTGGTCGACGGGGGCGACGTCCTCACCGAGAAATATTCCATCGAGATCTACCCGACCGTCCTTTATTTCGAGAAGGGGAAGGTCGTCAATCGGCTGGACGGCATTTATCACCGCGGACTGAGCAAAGGCGAGCTCGAGGATTTCGCCCGTCGCTGCGCCGTCGCGTGACCTCTTCTTGGCCCAGTCGTCCGCTCCGCCCGCGTTTGACAGGCAACGGATATTCTGCAAGAGTAGTTTTAGAGACCATAGCGGTTGCGGCCTCCCGCAAGTCGAGATAAACGCTGCTCGGTCGGACAGAAAGGATATGCCCATGAAAACGAAATCCCCTCTCGTTTTTTTAGCCTGCGTCTTGGCCTGTCTTTTTCTTGCGGGATGCCAGGCGAACGATGGCGTCACTCCCGAGGACACCTTCGGTTCGCTCTTGAAGCTCGTCCCGAGCGATCCTACGGATAACGGCAGTTTCGGTTTGTCCGTGGCCGTCGACGGAGCTTATGCCCTCGTCGGCGCTCCCGGCGAGGACGGGAACGGGACCAACAGCGGCGCGGCCTACCTGTTCCTCCAATCCCAGGGGGGCCTCGACGGTTGGGGCCAGGTTAAGAAGCTTATCGCGAGCGACGCGGATGACGAAGACGTTTTCGGCGTTTCTGTCGCCATTTCCGGTGATTATGCCCTGATCGGAGCCGAAGGCGAAGACGGTTCAGGGTCGGAGAGGGGCGCGGCCTATCTCTTCTACCGGAACCAGGGCGGGGCGGATAACTGGGGAGAAGTCAAGAAGATCGTCGCCAGCGACGCGGCGAACGACGACACGTTGGGTTATTCCGTCGCCATCGACGGGGATTACCTGGTCGTCGGCGCGGATGGCGAGGACGGGGCCGGGACCATCCGGGGCGCGGCCTATCTCTTCTACCGGAACCAGGGCGGCGCGGACAACTGGGGCCAGCTCTTCAAGCTGACCGCCGATGACGCCGTGGATAATAACCGTTTCGGGTATCGGGTCGACATCAAGGGCGATTTCGTCCTTGTCGGCTCGCCCTACAGCGCCGGGGCCGGGACGAACCGGGGCGCGGCCTATCTTTTTTACCGGAACCAGGGCGGCGCGGACAATTGGGGCCAGGTCAGGAAGATCCTCCCGAGCGACCCCGCGGACAACGTCTGGTTCGGGAGCGCCTTGTCGATCGACGGGGATGTGTTGGTCGTCGGCGCGGCCTGGGATGACAGCGGCGGGACGAACCGGGGCGCGGCCTATCTCTTTTACCGGAACCAGGGCGGCGCGGACAATTGGGGCCAGCTCAAGAAGCTCGTCGCGAGCGACGCCCATGATGACGACTTCTTCGGCTTCGACGTGAAAGTCGACGGCGACTACGTCCTCGCCGGCGCGCTCTTTAGCGGCGGCGGCGGCACGGAGAGGGGCCAGGTTTATCTTTTCTCCAAGAACGAGGGCGGCACGGATAACTGGGGCGAGGCTCAGCGGCTGCGGGCGAGCGACGGCGAGAACCAGGATTGGTTCGGAAGCTCGATAGCTCTCGATGGCTCTTATCTCCTCGCCGGAGCGACGGGGGAGGATGGGGCCGGGACCAACCGCGGCGCGTGTTACGTGTTCCGGAAGATCTAGGGCCGGATCCGCGCGCGTTTGACAGGTCCCGGGTTTTCGGTCAGAATCCCGGGTGAAACCGCGATCCGGCGGCCGAAATCATGGAGTTGACGTCCCGATACGATCTGGCCATCACATTTGATTGGGAATACGATCGGGACTTCATCCATCTGGTCGAAGGATCCTCCCGGAACCGCGGGCTGAAGACGATCACGATCGCCCCGGCCGAAGCCGGCAGGGCCCTCGAGGCCTTCCGCTCGGGGCAGCTCGACTTCCGGGTCCTGCTCGACCGGGCTTCGGGATCCTCCCCGGATTTCATAAGCCTGCAGGCCCTGGCCGTCGAAAAGGGCCGAGACGTCATCGAAGGCCTGGATAAGCTCCGCTGGGCCTCGGACAAAGCGACCATGCATCTCGAGCTCCTGACCGCGGGCATCCACATCCCGTATACCGTCATCCTCCCCTCCCACGCGACGGAGCCGGAGCTCCTGCTGAAGCCCGAGGACCTGGCCCCGCTGGGCGTCCCCTTCGTCGTCAAGCCGGCCAACACGACCGGCGGCAGCGTCGGTGTCGTCGGCGACGCGGCCGGCCCGGCGGACGTCCTCGCCGCGCGCCGGACCTATCCGGCCGACAAGTATCTTCTCCAGGAGAGGATCATCCCCGAGGAGAGGGATGGGAAAAGGTTCTGGTTCAGGGGATTCTATGTCCTCGGTGAGGTCCATCTCACATGGTGGGACGACCGTACGCATCTCTATTCCGAGCTCGGCTACGACGAGGCCGCCGGCCGTTCCCTCGGCCCGATCTACCAGATCGTTCGGACGATCGCCCGCGTCTCCCGTCTCAGATTTTTTTCGACGGAGGTCGCGAGGGACGCCCGGGGCAGGCTGTTCGTCGTCGATTACGTCAACGAGATCTGCGACATGAGGCTCCAATCCTGGCATCCGGACGGCGTTCCCGACGCCGTGGTCGCGAGGATCGCCAACCGGATCGCCGCCCCCGCCGGCGGGGCGGCCGGCCCGGAGCAATCCGTCTAGGAGGCCGAAATGAAGATCAGGGGCTTGCTCATCGGCATTCTCTTGGCGATGGTCGCCGCCTATTTCATTTTTTTCACCAAGGTCACCGACGACAAGGGGGGGCTCGAGATCATGGTCGACAAGTACCTCCAGACGAAGATCGATCTGACGGCGGTCAACCTCGAAAGCATCTCGCGCGAGGTCCTCACGTACGCGGCCGATGGGCAGGGCCTTCCCGAAAGCCTCGATGCGCTCGGGCGGTTCCGTCCCATGGCGGTCTCGGTTCTGGACGCCTGGGGCAGGAAGATCCGTTACGAGAAGCTTTCCGATTCCTCATTCCGTCTCCGCTCCGCCGGCCCAGACGGCTCCTTCGATACGGAAGACGACATCGTCAAGGATTTCTAGAGAAGATCCGCCTGAGCCTGCCCCACCAGGTTTTCTTGGGCGGGGCGTCCTCGATCTCGAGCTTGCCGACCGACTTGCGGAAGGGAGCCTTCGGCGGGAAATAGGCGGCATGCCGGAGGAGGGACAGGTCGTAGTCCTGACGCTTCTCGGAATCGCGAAGGGTCTGGAATGCCTCCTGGATGCGCTCGAGGATGAGCCCGCGCTCGGCCTCCGAGACCAGGCCGTAGACGGCCAGCGAGCCGTCGCGGTAGGTGGTCAGAGCGGCCTGATAGGCCTCCCAGATCTCGTCCTGGGAGGCGGTCCTTTCGACGCTCAGCAGCTCGTAGTAATTCCAGTCCTCGATCCTCTTGAGCATCAGACGTCCGGCAGGCGGATCTCCGGGGGAGTCCGCAGCGTGAATTCGATCGAGTAGGCCAGCTCTTCGGA
>JBFYOD010000024.1:0-21233 GCA_041303965.1 Candidatus Aminicenantota bacterium | reverse complement strand
CGTCGGCCAGGATCAGGGCCTCCTCGAGTCCGTCCAGGATCTCCTCGCGGCTCTTGCCACTCTGACAGAGGTCCTCGACTTTCCGGAAAGCGTCCCGGGTCCTCGATAGTTTTTCCCGAAGATTGGCGAACACGGCTTAACCATTTTATTTTTCAAGCGTTTAATTGTCAACGGCCGTGCGACGCTTGTCAAGGCAACATAAATACTTCCGCTTCCGGGCAACGTGAATCTTTGCGCCGATCCGCTCGTAAATTATCACGCCTCTAGACAAGGGCAACTCCTACAGGCTCTGGGAAAAGGTCAAAGTCGGGCTTATTCGAGAGCCCAGGGGTGAAGAGTTCCAAAATGGACAATGGGGCAAATATTAGATGCCCGCAAAGGGTCAATTTTGCACGCCCACTGACATTTACAGCCCGTTGCCTATAAGCGAGCCTGTCTCGGAGACGCTCTCTATCCCCGGCCCTCGTACCCACCGTCCCTTCCCTCGCTTCCGCCGCGATGATGCTTCTTGCGGCGGCCTAAGCTTCACTAGCGATAGCATATTCCGCGTCCCTGGACGGCCCGCGAGGGCCTACCATCTTCATTTTTGATTTTCGTCTTCTCAAGGGAAGCTACATAGCCCTTTAGCTCAAGTTCAAACTTGGACGTGCTGAGCTTGGCAAGGCCTGCCTTAAATGCCCTCCAGTCACCTGCCGTCAATGAATTGATGACGTACTTCCAGTTTTTTCTCCCCCCAAGATCGCTAATGAAAACCTCATATTGGAATTCAAACAGCTTTGTATAGATATCAACTAAAGCTTCTCCCAGCACCGCATAATCACAAACCAGGATAAGATGCGTGAGAATTGGAACGTTTTGGCGATTAGCCGATTGAAAATTAATATGTAAAAAATGATAAAAATCAGTAAAGTCTGTTTTCTGACCGATTTCCCGGGCCTTAAAAAGATACAATTGAAAGGCCCAAATATAGGAAAAGAGATCAGGAATTTCCTGAATTGCTGCGAAATATTCAATCGGATATTGAAGGAACACTATCGTTTTTCGTAGATCAGCCTTATTATGCTTTTTTAGAAATTCTTCGCCATCCTTTGTCTTCTTGTATTCGCTTATAAAGCAATCGGCCTGATCGTTAATCCAATGATCTACCGTGGCATTAAGCTGACCATTTAAGCGTTGGTTTGCGGAAATGGGGACCACATGGAAAATTACAATGAATATAATCAATACCGCTCTAGTGTTGCGTCTCGGAAATATATTGACATAGTCTTTTAATCTTGGCCACGATGGAAATGGCGGAGAAATAGCTCCTTTTTCATTGTGGTTCCCCCATTGACGCATATCGATTAGGTCCCCGTTTTCTAAGCCGACCCAAATATTGCACCTAAGGGAGGGGGGCTTGTCAAGGAGAAAATAGCGCGGTATTCCGATTGATCGATGGGCCCAGTTTAGCCCTGCATGAGCTCGTAGCCGTATTCCGCGAAATGCCGGTCGAAGGCGAAGGCCGAGCGGATGCCGGTCCGCCGCATGATCTCGAAGCTGACGCAATCGACGAGGCTCAGGGTGCGTCGGGAGGCCAGGAGATGGGCGCTCGCGGCCGCTTCGTGGATTTCGCGCGTCACCCAGACGAGGCGTAGGATCGGCACGATGTCCTGCTCGAAGACGCGGACTGCTTCGAGGCCCAATCGCCGCAGGATGACGGCGGACGTTTCAACCAGAATGTAGTTATGGCAAACTAGCTCTGTTCCGTCGCCGATCGTCCTTTCCCAAATGGCCTTGGCCTGGGCGTGATTAGCGTCGCCTGCGTCGAGGACGGCCAGGATAGCGCTGGTATCCACGATGACGTTCATGATTTTTCACCGGTATCGGGCCCTGTGGCCGGCCCTGATCCAACGACGGCGGCAAAGCCGTCTTCGAGGTAAATGTCATGTGCCGTTGAGAGGTCGGCGACTCCCGACCGGAACCGGCCGGCCGCCGAGATCGCCCGGCTGCACCGTTCTGCCATGTCCGTAAACGCCGGAAGCGCGGGGGCTGGCGCCCCATATCGAGAAGAGTCTTCTTTCACGCCGGCCGCGGAATTGGGAGCGCCGGCTGGTCGCTCGGGCTCCCCGCCATCCCAGACCCGGACGGCCTCGCGGACGAACTGGCTTCTCGTTTTTCTCGCTTTGCGGCGCCGGGCCTCCAGCTCCTTGAACTCCACCGCAGGCACGCTTATCGTGAATTTGATAGTATTGCCCACGGCCAATTCTCCTAAGGGTATGAATAAATCATACCATAGTATGAACTATTTCTTTTCAGACGTCAAGGGTCTTGGGCTCGGATTCCCGTTTTCTTCAATGAACGGCTGCGCTCGTATCTCCAATCTACGGCATGTCGTTAATCTATTTAATATCTATAATATACATGCGTTAATCAGGCAGCAACTCCGGCCGGTTGAGCGTTCGGGGGGAATATGTTAGAGTGAAGCCGCCATGAACTCCGCGCTCTGGGTCGTCAGTCCGCCGCGCCCCGAAGCCGACGTCCTGGCCCAGGCCCTGTCCTTACCGCCGGCCATCGCTCGCGTCCTCGTCAACCGGAAGATCCTGACCGAAGAGGCCGCTCGCGCATTCCTGTTCGGCGACCTCTCGGCCTTGCATGACCCCTACCTGATGAAGGGCATGGACCGGGCCGTGGCCAGGATCGAGGCGGCCATCGCCAAGGGCGAAAAGATCCTCGTCTTCGGCGATTACGACGTCGACGGGGTCCTGTCGACCGTCATGCTCGTGAAAGCCCTGACCTCCATCGGGGCCAAGGTCGAGTACTTCATCCCGGAGCGGCTGACCGACGGCTACGGCATCAAGGACGAACACGTCGAGATCCCGGTCCAAAAAGGGGCCGGTCTGGTCATCAGCGTCGACTGCGGCATCAAGGCCGTCGAGTTCACGGCCCGGGCCAAGGACAAGGGCATCGACGTCATTATCACCGACCACCACCGTCCCGGCGAGACGCTCCCGGACGCCGTGGCCGTGCTCAACCCGGTCCTCGCCGATTCCGGTTACCCCGAGGGCAACCTGGCCGGGGTCGGCGTCGCCTTCAAGCTCATCCAGGCCCTGCTCGAGAAATCGGAGAAGGCCGCCGGGCTGCCCCACTACATGAAGCTCGTCTCGATCGGGACCGTGGCCGACGTGGCCGAACTCAAGGGCGAGAACCGCGTCTTCGTCAAGCAAGGTCTCAAGGGCCTGCGCAACGTCTCCAACATGGGCCTGCGGAGCCTGATCGAAGCGTGCGGGCTCGGCAACCGCAAGATCTCCGAAGGCGACCTCGGCTTCCGCCTCGGGCCCCGGATCAACGCCGCCGGCCGGATGGGCATGACCGACCTGGCCGTCCGCCTCTTCTTTTCGGAGAGCTCCCTGGAATCCGACGAGCTCGTCCAGAAGCTCGACGCGCTCAACGCCCAGCGCCAGAAGACCGAGGAGAAGATCTTCAACGACGCCCGCGAGAGGATCGAGGAACGGGGGCTCGACAAAAAATACAAGTGTCTCATCCTGGGCAGCCCGGACTGGCACCGGGGGGTCACCGGTATAGTCGCCTCCAAGCTCAAGGACCGTTTCAACAGGCCCGTCGTCCTTTTCGTCTATGAGGACGGCAAGGCCCACGGTTCGGGCCGGAGCATCCCGGACGTGCCCCTGATCGACCTTCTCGACGACTGCCGGCACCTCTTCCTGAGCTACGGCGGCCACAAGCTGGCCGTGGGCTGCACCCTTCCTGCCGAGCGGATGGCCGCGTTCAAGGAGACCTTAAACCCGCTGGCCGAGGCCCGCATCACCGAAGACAACCTGATCCGGAAGATCAAGATCGACGGGCCGCTCGAGTTCGCCGCGGTCGACGACCGTTTTCTCGAAAGCTTCGCCCTCCTCCTTCCGTTCGGGGTCGGGAACGCCAAGCCCATGTTCGTCGCCGAGAACGTCGAGGTCATCAGCGACCCCCAGGTCCTCCAGAGAAAGCACCTGAAATTCTTGGCCCGCCAGAACGGCCGGGTCCTCGAGGTCCTCGGCTGGGACAAGGCGGAGTTGCGCCACGTCGTGCGGCGCGGCAGCCGCGTCAGCATGGCCTTTTCGCTGATGATGTCGGAATTCCTCGGCGAGCAGAAAGTGAGCCTGTCTATCGAAGACCTGAAGGTCTGAAACGATGAGCGCTCAAAAAGCGTCGGCTCCGGTGAGGTTCGCCAGACTCGCCATCGTCGTTGTTCTAGTCGTTCTGGCAGCCGCCGTGTTACTCCACCTTCTCAGGGAGCGCGGCGGTCCGCGCCCGGAGGCCGTCAAACCCCCGCCCGAGGACAGGGTCGTCGACCTCAAGGAAAAGGTCCGGCATGAGGAATACCGGGAAGGCAAGTTGCGGACGGATGTCCGCGGCGCGAACTTCTTTCTAGGCCCGGACGGCCGCAACCACTTGAAGGGCTCGGTCGAGATCACGGGGTACGGTCCGGCCGGCGAGGTCGTCTCGCGGATCACGGCGGAAGAAGTCGTTTACGACACCGCCGCCGTCCATTTCGCCATCACGGGCCGGGTCCGTGTCGAGGCGGGGGACGTCGTCCTCGAAGGCGAGTCGTTCGACTACGACAAGGACAACGGCCTTTTCCGGACGGCGTCCGGCGGCGCTTTTTCTTCGAAAAGAATGAACGGAACGGCCGCCGAAATTTCCTGCGCGGAAAGCGCGGACGAGGTCCGGCTCGCGGGCGGTTTCCGGGCGGAGTTCGACGCGGACGGCTTGGTCGGGGAAAAGACCGTCCTCTCCGGTGATTCCTTACTCTACCAACGGCGCGAGCGGCGGGGCCGGGCGGAAGGCCGGGCGGGAATCGCGGGCGGCCGATGGCGGGGGACGGCGCGGGTCCTGACATTCGACGCGGCGGAGGACGAGGGCTCTTTCAAATCGGTCGCCTTCGACGGGGCGGCCGAGGTCGAGTTGGCCGCGGATCCGGACAAGAGCGGCATCGCGGCGGACTGGATCGGGCTTTCCTTCATCCCCGACGGCACCAAGCTCTCTTCGGTCCAAGCCCGGGGGAATACCCGGCTGTCCTTGTCTCTTCCCGAGGCCTCCGGGAGCGTTGTCCGAGCCTCCGAAGCTATCCTGACGATCCGGGCCGATGGGGAGCTCGACCGCTGGTCCGCGTCGGGCGGTTTCCGGGCGGAGCTCGGCGGCGCCGCTGACGAAAGCCGCATCCTCGAGGGCGAGTCGGCCGAGTTCGAAGCCTCGACCCGCATCCTCCGGGCCTCGGGGAAGCCGGGACGGCCGGCGGTCGCCGATTCGCGGCGGGCCCGCGTCGAAGCACTCTCCCTCGCGGCCGGACCCGCCGAAGGCGACCTCGAAGCTTCAGGAGGCGTCAAGTGCCTGCTCAAGCCGGGAGAAGAGGGCCGGGCCGCCGGCTTCTTCTCGGCGGCGAAGCCTGTTTTCGTCTCCGCCACAAACCTTGTTTTCCAGAGCGGGACAAAGACCTCCTCCTTCGTCGGCGACGTCCAGGCCTGGCAGGACAAGGAATTTCTGCTGGCCGGCGAGCTGGACTTCTTTGAAGCCACCGGAGAGATGAAGGGAAGAGGAGGCGTCGCGGCCGGCATGGTCCAGGCCGCGGCCGGGGAGGCCGCCGAGAGGCGTATCGAGGTCGGGGGAGAGGAGATGAGCTATTCCGCCGCGGACCACAAACTCTCGTTGAGGAAAAAAGGGTATGTCCAGCTCCCCGGCGCGCGGCTCGGCGCGGAAAGGATCGACGCCGTCCTCGGCGGCGAGGGGAGCGGCGTCGACACGCTAACGGCGCTCACCTCCGTCGTCGTTTCGAAGGGCCGCTACGAAGGCCGTGGGGACAAGGCTTTCTATGAAGCGGGAGCCGACCGGATCGCCCTTACCGGCAGGCCGGTTTTGGTCGATAAGGAGGGCGGTTCCTCCAGGGGCGACAAATTGACATTCGATCTGGGCGATGGTAAGATTCGGATCGAAAATGAGGGACAGGGAAGGTCGACCATCGTCGTCAAATCGTGAGCCATGAAGGGTTCTCTGAGAGCTGTTGAACTCGAGAAGAGCTACGGGCATAAAAAGGTCGTCGACAGGGTTTCGATAAGGGTCGAAGAGGGGGAGATCGTCGGCCTGCTCGGAAGGAACGGGGCGGGGAAAACGACCACGTTCTCGATGATCCTCGGTCTCGTCCCCCAGGACGGCGGCCGCGTTTTCCTCAGGGACGAGGACATCACCGACCGGCCGATGTACCTGAGAGCCCGAAAAGGCCTCGTTCTCCTCCCCCAGGAGCCCTCGGCGTTCAGGAAACTGACCGTGGAGGAGAATCTCCTTGCCGTCCTCGAAACCCGGCCGCCGGGGACGGGGCCGAGGGGTGCCCGCGTGGCCGGGACCCTCGAGGAGTTCGGCCTCGGGAAGTTGGCCGGGGCCCGCGCCCTGACCCTGTCGGGAGGCGAGCGGCGCCGTCTCGAGATCGCCAGGGCGATGGTCATGGAGCCCGATTTCATGCTTCTCGACGAGCCGTTCACCGGGGTCGACCCGCTCTCGGTCCGCGACCTCCAGACGATCATCCGATCGCTCCGGGCCAAGGGCATCGGCATCCTGCTGACGGACCATTCCGTGCGCGAAGCCCTCGAGATCACGGACAGGGCCTATATCCTCGAAGGAGGGCGGATCCTCAAAGAGGGCACGCCCGCCGAGATCATCGCTTCGGAAGAGGTGCGCAAGAGATATTTGGGGGACGAGTTTCGTCTATAGAGATGAACAAGACGCGGAAACGAGGCTGAATCGATGACCATCAAGCTGCGGCTCGACCAAAGGCAGGTCCAGAAGCTCATCCTGGCCCCGGCCCTCCAGCAGGCCATCAAGCTCCTGCCCCTGACCAACCTCGAGCTCATCGAGGTCATCGACGCCGAGGTCTCCCAGAACCCGATGATCGAGATCGAGGACGAAGCCCAGGAGCGCAGGCCCAAGGACAGCGAGACCGTGGCCGCGGAAGAGGCCGGCGTTAAGAACAAGGAAGGCATCCTCGAAAACCTGAACCTCGAATCGACCGAGCCGAAGATGAACAGCGCGACGGCCGACGACAATTCCCTGGTCGGTTTCCAGGAATACCTGGACGACGGCTTCCGCCCCCATTTCTACGAGAGCCGCGACGCGGTGTCGCTCGAGAACACGCTCTCCCGGACCCCGTCGCTCTGGGACCATCTGAACTGGCAGGCCACGCTGACCTTTTTCGACGCCGAAGACCAACGGGTCGCGGAGGACATCATCGGGGACATCAACGATGACGGCTACTTGAGCTCCGGCGTCGAAGAACTGGCCCGACTCTCCCAGACGACCCCGGAAAGGGTCGACGCCGTCCGCGCGAAGATCAAGACCTTCGACCCTGTCGGGTGCGGGAGCCTCGACCTGCGCGAGGCGCTTCTCGCCCAGATGGAAAACCTTCAGGTCCAGGACGAGGTGGCCCGGACGATCGTCTCCCAGTATCTCCCGCTTCTCGAGAAATTCGATTACGCCCAGATCAGTCGCGTCCTCAATATCTCGCTGGCCGATGTGAGGGACCGCATCGACGTCATCAAGAGCCTCGACCCGACGCCGGGGAGGAAATACAGCGGGGAAAGGACGAGCTACGTCGTGCCGGACGTCATCGTCACCAAGGAAGGGGACGAGTGGGTGGTCGACGTCAACAACGAGGGCCTGCCGCACCTCCGGATCAGCGGTTACTATCGGCAGCTCCTGGCCCAGGCCGCCGCCGGCCAGCCCGAGGCGCACCGCTTCCTGAAGGACGGACTCAAAAAAGCGCTCTGGTTCATGCGCAGCCTGGACCAGAGGAACAAGACGATCTACAAGGTGGCCCGGTTCATCGTCGACCGGCAGAAGGATTTCTTCGACAAGGGCATCGATTTCATCAAGCCCCTGACCCTGATGGAGATCGCCCAGGACATCGGCGTCCACGAGTCCACCGTCGGGCGGGTCGTGGCCAACAAGCACATGATGACCCCCCGGGGCGTCTTTTCCCTGAAGTATTTCTTCCATAAGTCCCTGCAGGGGAGTTTCGGCGAGGACGTCTCGTCCCTCAAGGTCAAGGATAAGATCCGGAAGCTCGTCGAGGGCGAAGACAGGGACAACCCCCTGAGCGACATCGAGATCGGCGACCTGCTGGCCCGGGAAGACCTGCGGATCGCCCGGCGGACGGTGGCCAAATACCGGAACCAGCTCAAGATCGAGCCGTCGCATATCCGGAAAAGGAAGTCCAGCATGGAGGAGAGGACATGAACATCCACTATACGGCGCGGCAGGCGACGCTGACCCCCGAGATCAAGGCCTACTGCGAGAAGCGCCTGGGCCGGCTGAAAGGCCTTGTCGGTGACGTCCTCGACGTCAACGTCATCCTGATCGTCCAGAAGAACCGGGCCAAGGCCGAGATCAACGTCCGGGCGAAGGGCGGCGGCCTCGTCGTCGTCGAAGAGACTCTGGACATGATGGATTCCCTGAACCGGGCCTTCGACAACTTGGAGAAGAAGGTCAGGAAGGAGCGGGTCAAGGGGCGGGACAAAAGACGGCGCGGCGGGCGGGAGAGGAAGGTCCTCGCGCCGGTCCTCGAGGCCCCGGAGCCCGAGAAACGGGTGATACGCAGCAATCATTTCTCCCTCAAGCCCATGTCCCTCGAAGAGGCGCTCATCCAGATCGACATCAAAAGCAAGGAAGTGTTCCTCTTCCGGCGCGAAGGGTCGCGGGAATGGGCCGTGATCTACCGGCGCAAGGACGGCCACTACGGGCTCGTCGAGCCCGAATGATCCCCGGGGGAAGACCGTGAAGCTCCATTCGCTCCTCGACGAAGACCTGGTCCTGCCTCGGCTCGAGGCCCGCGACCGCGACGGGATCCTTCGCGAGATGTCGGCCGTGCTCGAGGCCAGGAATAGGGCTGTCTTCGGCGGCCTTATGGGCAGGCTGCAGAAAAGGGAGGAGCTGGGCACGACGGCCATCGGCCAAGGCGTGGCCATCCCCCATTGCCGGACAAAGGGGCTCAAATCGCCGGCGCTGCTGCTCGGACTTTCTAAGGAAGGGGTTCACTTCGAAGCGATGGACGGGAAGCTCTCCCACGTGTTCTTCCTCCTCGTTTCGCCCGAAGACAACCCCGGCGCGGGGCTGCGCCTCCTGGCGGCCATCGCCGCCCTGACCCGGGAATCCCGGACGCTGGCCACGAAACTGCTCAAGGCCGCGACCGCGGCCGACGTCCTCAAGACCCTCCGGGCGGAGGAGGAGAAGACGCGTGCCTGAGAAAGCCATCGCCGCTCCCCCGGAGCCCGCCGATCAGACGACGATCTCGGCCGGCCTCCTCAAGATCTTCGGCCTGGGGACGCTCATCCTCGGCGACAGCGGGATAGGCAAGAGCGAAAGCGCCCTCGAGCTCATCTCCCGCGGCCACCAGTTCGTCGCCGATGACGTCGTCCAGATCCGGAAGGCCGCCGGCGGCGAGCTCTGCGGCACGGCCCCGTCCTTGAGCCGGAATTTCATGGAGATCCGCGGGCTGGGCATCATCAACATCCGGGCCATCTTCGGCCCCCGGTCGATCGCCCGGGAGTCGAAAGTGGACCTCGTCGTCAAGCTGAGGAAATGGCGGCGCGGTTACGAGGCCGACCGCCTGGGCCTCAAGTCCGGGGACGACATGACCATCCTGGGCCGGAAGATCCCCCAACTGGCCATCCCCGTCGCGCCGGGCCGGAACATCGCCACCCTGATCGAGGTCGCCTGCAAGGTCCACCTCCTGCGCGAGAAGGGCTACAGCGCGCCGGACGAGATCATGCGGCGGCTCGAGAGGGCGCTGACCTGAGAGGTGCCATGAAGTCCGCCGCCAAGGACAACCGTTTCCTGATCGTCACCGGGCTCTCGGGCTCGGGAAAAACCGTGGTCAGCCGGTCCTTGGAGGACTTCGGCTACTACTGCATCGACAACCTGCCGGCCAAGCTCATCCCGGATTTCGTCGACCTCTGGCTGGAGAAGAAGGTCGAGATCGACCGGGTGGCCCTGGTCATCGACATCCGCGAACCGCGCTTCCTGACCGATTTCCCCGAGGTTTTCCGGGAGATCCGGAAAAAGTCGCCGGTGCGCCTCATCTTCCTCGAGGCCACGGATGAGGCCCTGGTCAAGCGTTTCAACGAGACCCGGCGGCCGCACCCCATGACCCCTCGCAAGCCCATCCTGGAAGGCGTCCGGCTCGAGAGGAAGCGGCTGCTCGGCATCCGGAAGATGGCCGACGAGACCGTCGACACGTCGGGCCTCAACATCTATCAGCTCAAGGACGTCATCGCCGAGCGGATCCTGGGGAGGAAGAAGCGCCGGACGCAGGCCGTCCTGACGAGCTTCGGCTACAAGCACGGCATCCCCCTCGATTCCGACATCGTTTTCGACGCCCGGCTCCTGCCGAACCCGTTCTACGTCGACGCGCTGAGGACGAGGAACGGCAAGGCCCCGAGCGTCCGGAAATTCGTCCTCGAGTCGCCGGGGACGAAGGGGTTCCTCCGCGAGCTCTTCCGCTTCGTCGACTTCGTCGTCCCCCGTTTCGCCGGGGAGGGCAAGACGACCTTGGCCATCGCCGTGGGCTGCACGGGCGGCAGGCACCGCTCGGTCGTCATCGCCGAGGAGCTCCGGGCGCATCTCAAGGACCGGGGGTGCGACGTCAGGATTTATCACCGGGACCTTTTTAAATAGGCGCGGTTTGGATAGAATAGGAGCTTGACCGGGAGGCTTAGAGACACATGATCGGAGGCGTCATCGTTTGCCACGGCCGCATGGCCGAAGAGTTGCTGAACGCGCTGACCATCATCCTCGGCGAAGCGTCCAACATCGAGGCCATCTCGATCGGCTGGTACGACGACGTCGAGGATTCCAAGAAGAAGATCAACCACAGCCTCAAGCGCGTCGACCAAAAGAGCGGCGTGGTCATTTTCACCGACATGTTCGGCGGGACGCCCTCCAACCTGAGCTTCAGCTTCCTCAAGGACAATCAGGTCGAGATCATCACCGGGGTCAACCTGCCCATGCTCATCAAGTTCGTCTCCCTCCAGCGCAACAACAACCTCAAGGACGTGGCCAAGAAGGTCGTCGACCAGGGCAAGAAGAACATCCACCTCGTCAGCGCCCTCTTGAGCTCCAAGACCAAGTGACGCCGGCATGCTCGACAGGACCGTCACCATCAGGAACAAGCTGGGCCTTCACGCCCGGGCCGCGGTCAAGTTCGTCAACCTGTCCAACCGCTTCAGTTCTTCGGTCAAGATCGTCAAGGACGGCGACGAGATCGACGGCAAGAGCATCCTCGGCATCTTGACCCTGGCCGCGACCCAGGGAACCTCGATCCGGCTCCTGGTCTCGGGCAAGGACGAGGAGGCGGCCATGGCCGCCCTCATCGAGCTCATCGGGAACCGCTTCGACGAGAAAGAGTGATCCGGCATGGACATAACGCGACTGAGGGGCACCGGGGTTTCGCCGGGGATCGCCATGGGCGAGGTCCTGCTGCCGCGGCGGGTCGTCTTCACGTCGAGGAAAGAGATCATCCCCGAAACCCAGGTCCCGGACGAGCTCAAGCGGCTCCATCAGGCCATCGACCGGACGCGGGCCGACCTGGTCAAGGTCAAGGACGGTATCCGGGAGAAGATGGGCCGGGAGAACGCCTTCATCTTCGAAGCCCACCTCCTCATCCTCGAGGACCCGTCCCTCGTCGGCGGCCTCGAGGCCATCATACGCGACGACAAGGCCCGCTCCGAGTGGGCGCTGTCGAAGACCAACGGCCGCTATGAACACCTCTTCGAATCCCTGGCCGACGACTACTTCCGGCAGCGTAAATCGGACGTCTCCGACGTCCTGACGCGCGTCTACCGGAACCTCGAGATCCACCGGGAGAAGGAGAAGTCCCCGCAGAGGCAACACGTCCTCGTCGCCCACGAGCTTCTGCCCTCCGAAGCCGCCCTCCGGCTGACCCGGGAGATGACCCTCGGCATCGCCCTGGACATGGGTGGGCAGACCTCGCACACGGCCATCCTGGCCCGCTCCCTGGGCATCCCGGCCGTCGTCGGGCTGCGGGACATCACCCGCTGGGTCAAGGACGGCGATTTCATCATCGTCGACGGGACCGACGGCGAGGTCATCATCGATCCGCCCCCGGCCGTCCGCCGGGAATTCCAGGCCAAGAAAGACAAGTACGAGAACTACGGCCGGGAGCTCCAGAAAACGGCCAAGCTCAAGTCGGAGACGCTCGACCGCGTCCGGTTCGTCCCCCAGGCCAACATCGAGCTTCCCGAGGAGATGTCCCTGGCCTTGTCCATGGGCGCGGAGGGCGTCGGCCTGTTCCGTTCGGAGTTCATCTACCTCCGCAGGGAGTCGCTGCCTACCGAGGAGGACCACTTCGAGGCCTATTCGCGGATCGCCCGCGGGGCGCAGCCCCGTCCCGTCACCATCCGGACCCTCGACATCGGCGGGGAGAAGAGCCTGCCCCAGCTGAACATCGAGAAGGAGCCCAATCCCGCGCTCGGCCTGCGCGGCGCCCGGTTCTCCCTGAGGCATAAGGACCTTTTCCGCATCCAGCTCCGGGCCATCCTCCGGTCGAGCGTCGAGAAGAACGTCCGCATCCTCGTTCCCATGGTCACCGAGGTCGACGAGATCGTCGACGTCAAAAGCATCCTCGAGGACGTCAAGCAAGAGCTCCGCCGGAAGGGCGAGGCCTTCGATGAGAAGATCCCGTTGGGCGTGATGATCGAGGTGCCCGCAGCCGCGGCCCTGACCGACCTCATGCTGAAGGAAGTGGATTTCGTCAGCGTCGGGACGAACGACCTCATCCAATACTACCTGGCGGTCGACCGGTCGAACGAATTCGTGTCCTATCTCTACAAGCCGTTCCACCCGGCCGTCCTCCGCCTCGTCCGGTCCGTCATCCAGGCGGCCGGGAGGGCCGGAAAGGACGTCGTGGTCTGCGGCGAGATGGCCGCGGACCCGCTTTCCGCCATCGTCCTGCTGGGCTTCGGCCTCCGGACCTTCAGCATGAACCCCATCTTCATCCCCCGGATCAAAAAGGCGCTCCGCTCGGTCGAATGCCGTACGGCCGAGAAGATCGTCGAGGAAACGCTGAAGCTCAGGAGCGCGCAGGAGATCGAGGAATACGTCATCGAGGAGATCCTCGTCCGGCACCCCCAGGTGTTCCTGACCGGCCAGCCGGTCGAAGCCAAGCCCAAGTAGAAAAGAGGGGCCGTCCCTCTTTTGTTTACTTCTTACCGCGGCCGTAATCGTCCGAGAGCCGGACGATGTCCGATTCCGACGACCGCCCGATCCAGATCTCCATGATCCGGGCCGGTGCTTGTCCCGCGTTGCGTACGCGGTGCGGGGCGCGGCGGGGGATGAGGATCTCTTCGTTGGCGGCGGCGAGCCAGACGCGGTCGCCGACCGTGACCTCGAGCCCGGGATCGAGGACGACCCAGAACTCGGCCCGGCCGTCGTGGTACTGGAGCGAGAGCCGGCCGCCCGGCTCGATGGTGATAATCTTGACGGAGCCAGCGTCCTCGTGGGGGAACCTGCGGAACTTCCCCCACGGACGGGTGTCTTCGACGATACCGGCCCGATAGACGTCTTCGGGGCCTTTGTTCTCGCTCACCGGCTAAAAGGGGATGTCGTCGTCGCCGCCGGCAGGGGAGCTGCCGCCGGCCTCTTCGTCGGGAAAGTCGCCGCCGCCGGCAGTGGCCCCGGCGGTCCGGGCGTATTGGGGCGAATCCAGGTCCGTCGTGTCGGACGTGGCCGAGCTCTCTTCGCGCTTACCGAGCAGGACGATGTTGGTCGCCTCGATCTCGGTCGTCTTCCGCTTGTTCCCCTCTTTGTCCTGCCATTCCCGCGTCCGCAGCTTCCCCTCGATGAGGATCTGCTTCCCCGCGGTCAGGTATTTATCGCAGAATTCGGCCAGCTTGCCCCAGACGATGATCTTGTGCCACTCGGTCTTGTCCTTGGACTCCCTGGTGTTCGGGTTGAAGGATCGTTCGTTCGTGGCCAGGGTGAAGCGTGCGGACCAGCGATCGGTCTGGGGGATATTGCGCATCTCGGGCTTGCCGCCCAACCGGCCGATGAGGGTGACCCTGTTCAGGCTGTTGATGTCTCTCATTTTTCCGTCAACTCCCTGATCTTTTCCTGGGCGATCTTGCTTTCTTCCTCGAGGGGGTATTTGGCGACGAGGATCTTGAACGCGGCCAGGGCTTCCGGTTTCTTGCCGAGTTCCACGAAGCTGAGGCCCTTCTTGAGATGGGCCGCCGCGGCCTTGTCCCCCTGGGGGTAGGTCAGGATGAGCTCGTCGAACGCGTCGACCGCCTCCTCGAACTTCCGCTGGCTGTAACGGCATTCGCCGATCCAGTAGAGGGCGTTGTCGGCCAGCGGGCTCCCCGGGAACTGGGTGCGGTAGAGCTTGAAGCTCTCGATGGCCAGGTCGTAATTCCCCTTGAGGTAGTCGTTGTAGGCCATGGAGTAGGCCTCCTGCGGGGAGGTCGTCGGGGCGGTTGGGGACGGCTGGGCCGGCGCGGGCTTGAACTTCGATTCCGAAGGCGTTTTCGGCGGAGCCTGCCCGGCGGTTTTCGCGCCGGCTTCGGCCGGGACTTCGACCGCGGCCGCGGGCACGGTCTGAGGCAGGCGCGCGGCGGCCAGGTCGGCGGCGATCTTCTGGAGTTCGAGGGTGAGCTGGTCGATCTTGCGGACGATGTCCTGGTACTGGGCGGGGACGGCCCGCAATCCTTCCAGGAGGCCGGCCTGGCCGGTCATCGACTGGCGGACGAGGTCGGCGACCGCCTTGAGCTGGTCCTGGATGGCGCGGATCTCCGCCGCGTTCTGGTCGAGCCTGACGCGGAGATCCTCGACCTGCTGCTTGAGGACCTGGACGTCGTCGTAGACGAGCTCGATGGCCTTCTTGCTCTTGTCCTGTCCGGCCGCGGCCAGGGTCAGGACGCCGAGGAAGAAGGCCCCGAGGATCTTACCACGCAATTTTTATTTCTCGGTGACGGTGAACTGGGCGCGCCGGTTCATCTGCCAGGCCGCGTCGTCGTGGCCCGGGTCGATGGGCTGGCTCTTGCCGTAGGAAAGGATCCTTATCCGGTCGGACCCGATACCCAGGGACAGAAGATAGTCCTGGGCGCTCTTGGCCCGCTTTTCGCCGAGGGCGAGGTTGTATTCCTCGGTGCCGCGCTCGTCGCAATGGCCTTCGACGAGGATCTTGACCGTCCGGAATCTCTTGAGCCAGGAGGCGTTCATGTCAAGGGTCGGCTTGGCATCGTCCCGGATGAGGGCCTTGTCGTAGTCGAAGTAGACCGTGCCGAGGGGTTTTTCCCGGTTGATCTGGTCGAGCGACTTTTGCAGGAAGAGCTCCTCTTCACTGAGTTGGGGTTCCTGGACGACGGGCGGTTCGACCTTCTCGACCTTGGGCTGTTCTTGGGCCTGGGGCGGAGGCGGCGGGGGGACTTCCTTTACTTTCTTTTTGCACGAGACGGCGAAAGAGAAAACGAGGATGATCGCGAGGGACAAAATAACCAGTTTTTTCATTAGACCTCCTAAGATTAGGCGTCTCGCACCCGTCGCTCGTGACGGCACGACACTGCTTACCAGCCTTTTTATACCCTGTCCATAGGGGGATGTCAATCCCCTTCGCCCCTGATTCTGCCGGTTTTCTCAGTTTTTCTCGGGAGAGCCTGACGCTGTCCGGGCGGTGATGGGGATCATGCATAGACCCCGTAGCGGAGGGGGACCCGCCGCTTACGGCGGGGGAACCGCCGGGACTGGTTCCCGGGGGTCCGGGGGATATGCGTGATCCCCATCACCGCCAAAACGGGCAGCGTCCTGCGACCTAGTTCGTCCAGCTGGAGAGCTTGTTCTCGCCGCGGTCGGTCAGCCGCTTCAGGTTGGCCCCGTCGTAGTCGACCGTGTAGACCTGGATGGAGCCCGAGAGGTTCGAGGCGAAGACGACGTGGCGGCCGTCGGGCGACCAGCTCGGCGACTCGTTGCGGACGTTGTTCTCGGTGAGCTTCGTGATCTGGTTCGTCCGGAGGTTGAGGATGTAGATGTCGAACGTATTGTCGACCCGGGAGACGAAGGCGATCCGATCGCTCGTCGGCGCCCAAGCGGGCGAGTCGTGGTAGTTGCCGCCGAAGCTCGCCTTGCGGACGTTGGAACCTTCGGCGTCCATGATGTAGATCTGGGGGCTGCCGGAGCCGAGGCGGTCGGTCGTGAAGGCGATCTCGCGCCCCGTGGGCGACCATGTCGGGGCGGTTTCCGTGGCGCTGTTGAAGGTCAGGCGCTTCGTCTTCATGCTCTCCAGGTCGAGGATGTACAACTCCGCGTTCCCCTCCTCGGTCATCGTCGAGCAGAAGGCCAGCTTCTTGCCGTCGGGCGAGAAGGCCGCCGAATAGTTGGTCCCTTTCGTGGAGACCGGCGTTTCCTTGCCCTCGTAGATGTTGCGGAGGTAGAGCCCCGCGGTGCCGCCGCGGTAGGAGGTGAAGGCGATCGTCCTCTGGTCGGGGGACCAGGCCGGCATGTAATCCTTGATCTTGTTGAAGGTGACCCGGGTTTGATTGGCCCCGTCGTAGTCCATCATGTAGATCTCGTCGTTGCCGTCCCGGTTGGAGACGAAGGCGACCTTGGTCGTGAAGATCGGTTTTTCGCCGTGGAGCTTCAGGAGCTCGTCGGCCATCTTGTGGGCGACGAGACGCAGGCCGTTCTTCTCGGCCTGGTAGCGCTTGCCGACAATGAAGCGCTCGCTCTTGACGTCGTAGATCTTGCCGTCGAAGACGACGCGGCCGCCATCCTCCCGGACCTCGCCGACGACGAGGAGCCGGGCCTGGATGGAGTCCCAGTCCTTGAAGAAGATCTTATCCGGGTTGAGGGGGCGGATGTAACCGTAGTACTCCTTGGGCAGGAGCTGGAAGATCCGGCTGTACTTGACGTCGTCGGCGAGGACCTGGCGGATCTCCTGGGCGGCGGACTGAACCAGGGGCGAGGCCGAGCGGACGACGAACTCGGGCAGGGCCAGCGGGATCATGGGCATCCCTTCGCTGATCTTCAGGACGACTTCCTGCTGGGCGAAGACCCCGGAAGCCGCGAGGAATACGAGGAGTCCGAGAAGTGTTTTTTTCTTGGTCATTTGGCGTGCTCGAAGACTAGGGTGATGCCGAGGTACTGGCCGTCGTACTCGTTCGGGAGGGTCGCGAACGGCGCCGAGGTCTGGATCGCCCGGCGGGCCGAGAGGTCGAACGTCTCGACTCCGCTCGAGACGTCGATGCGGATGTCGGAGATCGTGCCGTTCTTGTAGATGCGGAAATACACCTGGGTCTGGAGAAGGCCGCCGACACCGGGGTCGACGAGCGACTGGAACCAGTTGGCGGTGATCTTGTCCGAGATCATCTGGAGATAGAATTGGAACGGAAAGTTGCCGGTACCGAAGGGGTCGCCCGTGCCGGAGCCGCCACCCCCGATCCCGCCCCCGGTACCGCCGCCGCTTCCGCCCCCGCCCGTTCCGAAGCGCAGGCCGAAACCCGAACCCGAGGCGCCTTGCTGGCCGGCGGAGGCCTGCGCTTCGGCCGTGGCTGGGACTGCGGGCTCGGGCTTGGTGATGGCCGTCGTTTTTTCAGAGGCCTTCTTGCTCGTCTTCGGCTTGTCGGTGGGGTGGCGCATGGCGCTCTCGGCCTTGGCTTGGGCCTTGGCCGGGACGGTCAGGTCGCGGAGGGCCGGCTTTTTCGGTGCCGGCAGGGGCTCGGTCTTGGGAGTGACGGCCCCGCCTCCCGATCCGCCCCCCGGCCCGCCGCCGCTTCCGCCGCCGCCCATGAAATTGACGTACTGGACGAAGCCCTTCCGAGGCGGCTTCGAGAACGAGGGCGAGGCGACGATGAGGATGATCAGCCCGACGTGGAGAACGCCGGAAACGACGAGGGCCCGCTTGAACGCTTGCGGCAGGGCCAGTCGGGCGACGGTCATTTTTTCTTGTCTTTGACGTCGACGGGTTCGGTCAGGATGCCGATGAGCTCGACGCCCGCTTTTTTGGTGATGTCCATGATGCGGACGACGACGCCGTAGGGCAGGTCCTTGTCGGCCTGGAGGTAGACGACCTTTTTCGGCTTGTTAGTGAAATATTCGGTCAGGCGGCGCTCGAGGAGGTTGATGTTGATCGTCGAGTCGCCGATGTGGACGTACTGGTCCTTGGTGACGGTCAGCGTCAGGCCTTCCTCGGCCGGCTTGGTGTCGGTCTCGGCCTGGGGCAGGTTGATGCCGATCCCCGACTGCATCATCGGCGCCGTGACCATGAAGATGACGAGCAGGACGAGCATGACGTCGATGAACGGCGTGACGTTGATCTCGGAGAGGTGGGTGCCGACCTGCCTCCTGCGCGAGGAGGACTGCAGGGACTGTGTGCTAAGACCCATGGAGTCTCTCGGCGATGCTCAGGAATTCGAACGAGAAGTCCTCCATGTCCGCGATCAGGTCCTTGATCCGGCCGAGGAAGTAGTTGTAGGCGATGACGGCCGGCACGGCGGCGAAGAGGCCGACGGCCGTGGCGATGAGGGCTTCGGCGATCCCCGGGGCGACTACCTGGAGGCTGGCCGAGCGCATGGCCCCGATGCGGATGAAGGAGATCATGATCCCCCAGACGGTCCCGAAAAGGCCGATGAACGGCGAGACGCTCCCGGTCGTAGCCAGGAAGAACATCATCTTCTCCAGGCGCGAGACTTCGGCGTTGGAGGCCTTGAGCAGGGCCCGGTTGAGGCTCTCGGTCTTGGCGGCGCTCCAGCCGTTCTCGGCCGAAGCCTTCGACTGGTAGGCCAGCTCTCTATTACCGGCCAGGAAGATGACGGCGAGCGGGCTGGCCCGGAGCTTCTTGGCGGCTTCGTTGACGTCGGACAGGCTCTTGCTGCGGCGGAACACGTCCAGGAACTTCGCGGACTGCTTGAAGCCCGCCTTGATCGTCTTGTACTTGAAGAAGATGATGGCCCAGGAGAACACGGAGAAGAAAACGAGGAGCAGGAGGATGAGCTGGACGACGATGTCGGCTTCGGCGATGATCGTGAAAATGTTGATATTCATAATTATCCATGAAAAAAGTAGCATACGCCCCGGGTTCTGTCAAATGAGCGTCTTGATGCTGGGCGGCGTTTCAGTATATATTTCGGCCGTGGTTTATGCGAAGCGCCGGACCGGGGCGGCCGGAGGAACATGAGACCCTGGGAAAAAGTCAAAAAGATCCTCCTGGGCGGGGGGAAGAACGTCAAGGATCCCCGCATCTTCCATAAACTGTCGCTTATCGCCTTCTTCGCCTGGGTCGGCCTCGGCGCGGACGGTTTGAGCTCGTCCAACTACGGCCCGCAGGAGGCCTTCCTGTCGCTCGGCGACCACCGGCACCTGGCGCTCTACCTGGCCGTCATGACCGCGATCACGGTCATCACTATCTCCCTGAGTTACTCCCAGATCATCGAGCTCTTCCCTACGGGCGGGGGCGGCTATGTCGTTGCCACCAAGCTCCTCGGGCCCGCCTTCGGGCTCGTCTCGGGCTGCGCCCTCGTCGTCGATTACGTGCTGACGATCAGCATCTCCATATCGAGCGGCGTCGAGGCCGTCCTGAGCTTCCTGCCGCCGGCCTATTTCCAGCACAAGCTGACCTTCATCCTGCTGGTCACGATCACCCTCGTCCTGCTCAATCTGAGGGGCGTCAAGGAATCTGTGGCCACGCTGACGCCGATCTTCCTCTTCTTCTTCATTACCCATATCGGCCTCATCCTTTACGGGATCTTCTCCCATGTCTCGGCGACGCCGACCCTGTTCGCCGACACCATCCGGGAAACACGCCAGGGCATCCAACAACTCGGCTTCGGGGCCATGGCCTTCATCCTTCTCCGGGCCTACAGCCTCGGGGGCGGGACCTATACCGGGATCGAGGCCGTCGCGAACGGGCTCCAGATCCTCCGCCCTCCCCGGGTGAAGACGGGGAAAAGGACGATGCTCTACATGGCCGTCTCCCTTTCCTTTACGGCGGGGGGGCTGCTCATCTGCTATCTGTTGACCAACGTCCAGCACATCGCCGGCAAGACCCTGAACGCGTCGCTCATCGAGACGCTCATCGGGACCTGGAAGATCGGCGGCTTTCCGCTGGGCGTCTGGCTCTTGGGGGCCATCCTGCTGTCCGAGGGGGCCATCCTCTTCGTCGCCGCCCAGACGGGCTTCATCGACGGCCCGCGGGTCCTCGGCAACATGGCCATCGACTCCTGGGTCCCCAACCGGTTGATGCATCTCAGCGAGCGCCTGGTCGTCCAGAACGGCATCTTCTTCATGGGGGCGGCGGCCATCCTGATCCTCGTCTTCACGAGGGGCTCGGTCCAGGTCCTTGTCGTCATGTACAGCATCAACGTCTTCCTCGATTTCTCCCTGGCCCAGCTGGGCATGTGCCTCCATTGGCTGAAGACGCCGGCCCCCCACCGCGGCAAGAAGCTGACCATCAACCTCATCGGGTTCGCCATGTCCCTGTCGATCCTGGCCGTGACGATCGCCATCAAGTTCAAGGAGGGCGGCTGGATCACGCTGATCATCACCCTGTCCTTCATCGTCGTATGCGTCCTCGTCCGGCGCCACTACAACCGGGTCAAGGGCATGATGAAACGGTTGGACGACGTCATGACCCAGGTCCAGCAGATGACGGGGAAGCACACGGCTCCGGTGCGGGACGAGGCGGCCCCGACGGCCGTCCTCTTCGTCCGCAACTTCGGCGGCCTGGGCATCCACTCGTTCCTCAACATCCACCGCATCTTCCCCAACTACTTCAAGAACTTCGTCTTCATCTCCGTGGGCGTCGTCGATTGGAAGAATTTCAAGGGTGTCGAAGAGGTCAAGAACTTGGAAAGTCACATCGCCGGGGAGCTCGAAAAGTACGTCCGGTTGTCCAACAACTTCGGCTTCCACGCCGAGTCCATCCACTCCGTCGAGGTCGACACCCTGGCCGAAGTCGAAGCTCGCTGCGAGGAGATCCAGCGGAAGTACAACAAGGCCGTCTTCTTCGTCGGCAAGCTGGTGTTCGAAGAGGAGAACGTATTCACGCGGCTCCTCCACAACCAGACGGCCTTCAGCATCCAGCGCATCCTTCAGTTCAAGGGCATCCCGAGCATCATCCTCCCCATCCGCGTTATCAAGACGGTTAAATAAGAAGGGGTCAAACCTATTTTTTACGCATTTCTGCGTAAAAAATAGGTTTGACCCCTTCT
>JBFYOD010000023.1:0-29254 GCA_041303965.1 Candidatus Aminicenantota bacterium | reverse complement strand
CACGTCGTCGGGGCGACCCAGAAGAAGAAGGCGCCGAGCGACACCCTCAATATCGCCTGCGTCGGCGTCGGCGGCATGGGCTTCTCGGACACGCGTGGCGTCCGCTCGGAGAACATCGTCGCCCTCTGCGACGTCGACGACGAGAGCATGGCCAAGCTCGTCGGGTCGGACCGGCTCGAGCCCAACGAAAAGGCGATGTACGACAAGGCGGCCAAGTACCGGGATTTCCGCCGGATGCTGGAAAAGGAAAAAGGGATCGACGCGGTCACCGTGTCCACGCCCGACCACAACCACGCCGTCATCGCCATGGCCGCTATCAAGCTGGGCAAGCACGTCTACGTCCAGAAACCTCTGACCCATACCGTCAAGGAAGCGCGTCTCCTGGCCCAGGCCGCCAAGGAGGCCAAGGTCGTCACCCAGATGGGCAACCAGGGACACGCCGGCGAAGGCGCGCGCCTCATCTGCGAGTGGATCTGGGACGGCGCCATCGGCAACGTCCACGAGGTCCATTGCTGGACGAACCGACCGATCTGGCCCCAGGGGATCGACGCGCCCAAGGAGATCCCCTCGGTGCCCTCGACGCTCGACTGGGACGTCTGGCTCGGCCCGGCCCCGTTCCGGCCCTACCATCCCGCCTACCACCCCTTCAAGTGGCGCGGGCTGTGGGACTTCGGCACAGGCGCCCTCGGCGACATGGGGGCCCACATCTTCGATCAGCCGTTCTGGGCCCTCAAGCTCAAGTCCCCGGCGAGCGTCCAAGCGACCTCGACGCCGTTCACGAAGGACTATTGCCCCTGGTCCGAGGTGGTCACCTACGAGTACGCGGCCCGGGAAGGAATGGGTCCCCTGACCCTGACCTGGTGGGACGGCGGCCTCAAGCCGCCGCGGCCGGCCGAGCTCGAACCCGGGCGCATGATGGGCGACGACGACGGCGGAGTCCTTTTACGCGGCGACAAGGGTCTCATCATGTGCAGCGTCTACGGCGAGAATCCCCGTCTCATCCCCGAGACGCGGATGCAGGAATACAAGCGGCCGGAAAAAACGATCCCCCGCTCGCCCGGTATCCGCGAGGAGTGGATCGAGGCCATCAAAAAAGGAACGAGATCGACGACGGATTTTTCCTACTCCGGGCCGCTCACCGAATCCATGCTCCTGGCCAACGTCGCCGTCCGGCTCGCGGACAAGAACATCAAGCTCCTTTGGGACGGCGATAAAATGGAGTTCACCAACCTGCCGGAGGCCAACGAGTTCCTGCACTTCCCCTACCGGCCCGGCTGGAGCCTGTAGATGAAAAAAGCCATCCTATTCGCGGCCGGTTCGATCGTCTTGGCCGCCACGCTTTGGGCCGCCCAGGACCAGTGGCCGGTCCACGATCCCAACCGACCCATGCCGCCGGTCGTGGCGCCCGGCCCGGCCGGCCCGCCCGTCCCGCCGCCCGCCGACGCGGTCGTTCTTTTCGACGGCAAGAGCCTCGCCTCGTGGACCGACGCCAAGGGCCAGCCCGCGAAGTGGAAAGTCGAGAACGGGTACATGGAAGTCGTCCCCAAGACCGGCGGCATCCGCACCTCCCGCGGATTCGGCGACTGCCAGCTCCACGTCGAATGGATGGCCCCGTCGCCGGCGAAGGGGACGAGCCAGGACCGTGGCAACAGCGGCGTTTTTCTCATGGACCTTTACGAAGTCCAGGTCCTCGACTGTTACGGCAACACGACCTATGCCGACGGCATGACCGCGGCCATCTACGGTCAGTTCCCTCCCGCTGTCAACGCCTGCCGGCCGCCGGGCGAATGGCAGGCCTACGACATCGTCTTCCACAGGCCGCGGTTCGAAACGGACGGCAAGCTCTTTGCCCCGGCCCGGATGACTGTCTTTCACAACGGCATCCTCGTCCACGAATGCGCCGTCCTGACCGGGCCGACGGCCCACAAGGCCCGGCCGCCCTATAAGATGCATGCCGATCGGTTACCGATTTCTCTCCAGGACCACGACCATCCCGTCCGCTATCGGAACATCTGGATCCGGGAGCTTGAGTAGAAAGGGACGAACGATGAAAAATAGGATCCTTCTGGCTACGGTCATCCTCGGGATCGCCGGTCTCCTCGTCTGCTCGGGCGCCGGCCAGGCTCCTCAAAAGCCGCGGACTGCCCTCGTCGTCTGGGGAGGCTGGGAGGGGCACGAACCCAAGCAGTGCGCCGATATCTTCGTGCCCTGGCTCGAATCCCAGGGCTTCAAAGTCGAAGTCTCCCATTCCCTCGACGCCTACCTCGACCTCGAAAAACTGAAGAAGCTCGACCTCATCGTCCACATCTTCACCATGTCCGACATCAAGCCCGAGCAGGAACGGAACCTCGAGGAGGCCGTCAAGAGCGGCGTAGGGCTCGCCGGCTGGCACGGCGGTCTAGCCGACGCCCACCGCTCGAACGTCGAATACGAGTTCATGGTCGGAGGCCAGTGGGTCGCTCACCCCGGCGGCGTCATCGATTACGACGTCGACATCACCAAACCGTCGGACCCGATCGTCATGGGCCTTAAAACCCGCTTTCACATGAAGTCCGAGCAGTACTATATGCAGGTCGACCCCGCCGTCGAAGTCCTGGCCACGACGACGTTTTCGGGCCAGTATGCGCCTTGGATCGACGGCGTGGTCATGCCGGTCGTCTGGAAAAAGCTCTACGGCAAGGGGCGGGTGTTCTATACGTCCCTCGGCCACGTCGCCGCCGATTTCGACGTCCCCGAAGCCCGCGCGATCGTCCAGCGGGGGCTACTCTGGGCGGCCGGGGTCATGGGCCTCGACCCGCCGAAAATGAACATCCGGGCGCCCCTGCTGAAGAAGAAATAGCCCGACCCGGTCATCTCCGTGGCCCGTCACCGGTTGGCAAGTCCATAAGGTCGCGGCGGACGAAGAGCGCGAGGACGACCTCCGGGCGCAGGCCGAAGTAGTTCGACGTGTAGCCGTCACCGAGGGTCGCGGTTGTTTTTTCGACGTTTTCAGCCGAGGTGATGACGACGGCTGCGTCACCGAGGGCCCCCGCCGCCTCCGCGCTCGTCCAGTATCCCACCCGGCCATAACCTCTCAAATACCAGGGGAGCGGCCAGGTCTCGTCGGGCGGGGCGATGACCTTGATCAACAGGTCCTTCTTTTCCGGAGAGGCGGCGGCGATCTTCTCGACGACGGCGACGAGCTTCAGGAAGTCCGGGCTCGTCGGGGCGTAGACATAGGGATTGGCGGGGTTTGAATGATCGACGAAATTCGCCCGGTAACTCTGGACGGCCAAATTGAGGAAGCCCGGGATGAGGACACCCAGGATGAGGATCTTGACGAGACGAAAACGGCTGATCCGGAGGAGGAGCCCGACGCCGTTCCCGGCCAGGATGACGAGGCCGAAATAAAAAGGCAGGACGTTCCAGGGCGTTTTATAAGGGACAAGGCTGTACACCGCCGCCGTGACGACGGTGAAGAAAAGGACGAAACGGACAAAGCGCGGGCTCGCGTCCTTTCCCGCGTCGTGTCCGAACGCGGCGATGCCGCCGGCCAGGGCGAGGAAGAGTAAGAAGGCCTCGCTCCAGACCGGGCTGCCGGCGGACTTGGAATAGGCCAGGGTCTGGAAATAATAATACCAGGGGTGGGCGTGGAAGCCGGGATGGCCGGCCCGGTTGAACGAGGCTCCGATGGCCCGGACCGAATCGAGGAGGCCACGGGGATTTTGAAAGAACGAAGTGTAGAATAGGACTGCGGTCATGGTGGCGGCGATGAGGAATAGCGCGACGTGAAAGGCCGTCGGAGGCCTTGTCCGGGCCTCTCTCCAAATCCACGCGTCGCCTTCCCTGACGACCCCGTCCCGGCGTTTGCCGAGCCTGTCCATGAGAAGCACGAGGCCGAGCGCTGCCGCCAGAGTGCCGAACAGGATAAGGCTCGTTTCTTTCGTCGCGAACATCATACCTGCGGAAAGACCCGCCGCGAGGGCCCACCAGCCGGAGCGCGTCCGGACGTATTTCCAGCCGGCGCCGATCAATGCGGCCAGGAAAAAGACGAGCAGGGTCTCCTGGATGTAGAACCGGCTGTAGTAGGTCATGGCTGGCGAGACGGCGGCCAGGGCGGCTGCCGCCAGGATCGCCTCACGGGACAATCCCCCGGCGAAGAGGAGGGAGAGCAAGAGGAGCCCCGCCCCGAACAAGGCCGGCACGAGCCGGAGCGTCGTTTCGTCGAGGCCGGCCAAGGTCCTCTCGCCCGCCGCCCGGGCTGCGGGAAGGGTCAGGTAATAGAGGCTCGGGCCGTGGTGGTCGTTCGGATCGAAGCGGTATTCGCCCCGCTCGAGGAGGTCTCCGAACTTCGCCGCCTGGTTGGCCTCGTCATGGTGCATAGGCCGGACGTCCAGGCGGACGACACGGAAAAGGAGGGCGCCGAGGACGGCGCAGACAAAGAGCCCGCGGAAGGCCTTATTCGTCATTTGGCCGGGAGGCCGTAGACCTCGACCTCCACGTAGTGGTTCATGTCGTTCGAGGTGTTGCCGCCGCTGTAGAGGCGCACGTAGCGGGCCTTGACCCCCTTGGGGTCGAAGAGCTTGCCGTCGAAAGTCTCGATGTACTCCTTGTCCTTGCCGGCGCCGAGGCCCGAGGTGTTGTCGTGGTCGTTGTTGAAGATCGTGGTCACGCCGCCGATGAAGTCCTTATCGTCGGAGACCTGGACGACGACGTCCCTGTAGACGCGGGCCTGGCTGTGGTAGTGCCAGGCGACGACGGCGAGGAGTTCCTGGGACTTTCCGAGGTCGATCTGGACCCACTGGAGCATGGGCCCGAGCTCGACGTAATAGCCGTCCTCGCCGGACTTCTTGCCGTCCGTGACGAAGGCGGCCTCGCCGATGACGGGCTCCTTGTCGCTCGCGGCGACCGGCTTTCCGGCGGAGAGAAGGACCGTCCCGACAGGGACCATGAAAGGACCCCGCGGTTTGCCGGTGATCATCTCGAGGTTCGCCGTGCGGATGTTTTTCGGGGTGCCTACAAACATAGGCTTGGGGAGCTGGATCTTCAGGACCTCTTTCCCAGGATCCTGGGCCATCGCCGCGGGCGCGAGGAGGGCCAAGCCGAGGATGGCGGCCGATATCCAAATCAAGGTTTTCTTCATCTCTGTCTCCTTGTCCGGACGGGCCGGCTTCCGGTGAGCGCGCCCGCGTTGAATATTTTACACTTTTTCCGGGCGTTTATCACCAGGGCCCAGACCTCGGGATGGCGGCCGCAGAGTGCCGCGCCTTCGTCCGCTGCCATGACCATGAAAGCGGTCGAGAGCGCGTCGGCCGCGGCGGCGGAGGGATGGGAGGCCCAGGCGGCGCGGGGCCCCCGGGCCGGGCGGCCTGTCCGCGGGTCGACGATGTGTTCGCCTTTGACCTCGGTCCCGGAGCCGCTCAGGGCGCGGTCCCGGAGAAAGACGCGGCCCGGGTCGGCCGACGCTCCCGCGACGGACCCGGTGCCGACCGGCCAGCCCAGCTCAGCCTCGCTTTTTCGCGGGCCCGGGCCCGCGGCCAGGGCCGTGCTCGTGCCGGAGTGCAGGAGGACATTCCCGACTTCCCAGTCCCGGAGGACGGCCAGGGCGCCGTCCAGGGCGTAGCCCTTGCCGATGGCCCCGAGATCGAGGTCGAGGATCGGAGCCTTGGCTCTGCCCTTGGCGGGGATCCGGACGACCTCGATCCCCCGGCCGGTTTGGACGACGCGGATGAGCTTGCCGAGAGGCGGGGGGGAGGCCTTGAGCGGCCCCGCCGCAGACCGGCCGGATGCCAGATAGTTGACGTCGAAGGCGCCGCCCGTCTCCGCCTGGACGGCGGCCGCGATACCCAGGACTTCGGCCGTCTCGATCCCGATGCGCAAGGATCCGCCCGGCCGGAGGCGCCCGATGCGGCTCGTTTCGCTCGACGGGTCGAACCGGTTAAAGAGCCTTTCGAGCCGGTCGATCTCGTCGAACGCCGCCCGGGCCGCCTGCCGGGCATAGGCCTCGGTCTTCCCGGCGATGAAGACCTCGAACACGGTCGCCATGGCCTCATGGGCGAACCGATGGACACGCACTCCGGATTTAATGGACATCTCGAATGGCCCTATTTCGGGGATCTCGGACCGAGCGGGAGCTCCCGGACGCTGTCCGAGGGCGCCTTGATGCGGGCGGCGACGTCCTTCTCGCCGTGGATCTTATCGTCCGTAAGATAGTGGACGTCGAGGAGGCCCTCGGAATGGAAGCCCGTCCGGAAATAGTTCATTTCGGCCAGGGACAGGCTCCAACCCTGGAGCCACGTCTCGAGCTCCTTACGCTGACGCCCGTTGCCCAGGAAATGGATGACGAGTTTGATCGGGCTGTCCGGGCTGACCTCTCCGGCCTCGGTCTCGTCGAGCAGATAGACGCCCCGCACGCCCCAGGGCTGACCGCCGCAATGGTAGGCGATCCGCTCGGCCATGCGCTGGCGCCAGCGGAAGTGGTCTTCGTCCTCGCGGACGGCGGGCTGCCCCGTCGCGCAGGCGGTCCGTACGGCCGCCTCGGGGCTGGCGAAGAAGCCGACGGCGAGCTCCCGGTCGGCGTTCATGAGCACCCGGAGGACCTTTCCGCCGGTCGCCTCGGGGACGTCGATGACCCTCAGGGAGTCGGTCAGCAGGGCGCATTCGGGGCAGAACTCGGCCAGCTTGTTCGGGGCTTGGAGCAGGAAGGCCTCGTTGAACTTCGCGCCGGTATCGTCCGGGTAGAGCGGCAGGTAGCGGATGCCCGATTCCACCAGGTCCTGGAAGAAATGCGTCCCGAACGAGACGTCGGGGACGTAGTTGCCTTTTTTCCGGGCGACCTCGATGAGCATGGCCGAGTTGTTGATCTCCGAATAGGTCACGCGCACGCCGAGCTTGATGTCGCCGCGGCTGCCCCATCGCCCCGGGCCCATGAGGATGAACTGCCGGCGCGGCAGGATCTTGTTGAGCTTGCCCACGGCCTGGCCGACAGCGACCAGGTCGGCGTAGTCGGCGATCTCCCCGTAACGGTCCGGATCGACGTAGACGACGTGGGTGATGTCGGCGACGCGGCCGTTCGAGACGTACTTGTTGGCCGAGAAGAGGACGGCATCATCCGACAGGCCGGGCGGGATCTCCATGGCCACGTCCTCGGCCGCCTGGCTCTGCGGCCGGCACTGGAGGAGGTAGAAGTCCGTGCCCGTGGAGGCGAACTCGATGTCAACGGGGACGCCGAGCGCCGCGGACAGCGTCTTGAGGATGGCCTCGAGCTGGAGCATGAACGGCGTCCCCGAGATGAGGCCTTCGAAGGTGACGACGGCGTCCGACTTGGAGATGTCCGTGGCCAGGCCCATGGGCCTCTGGAGAAGCCCGTCCCGGTAGATCGAGAAGACCTTGGTCAAGGCCGGGAATTCGTGGCCGACCTCGCCGAGGAGCTCCCGAATGTCCTTGGTGACGAAAGTGTTCTCCTCGAGGTCGATGACATCGATCTTCTTGGGCGAATAGCGGACGGCCTCGTCGGTCGAGACATTGACCCGCAGGTTCGGCTGGCTGGGGGAGACGAGGACGGGGTAGTCGTCGCTGACCCGGTCCACGGCCCGCGTCCCGAGCCCGGGCACGAGCCGTAGCAGGCCGTCCTCGCGCTTGATCCGAGGCGACCAGCGAAACTCGTTCCGGCTGAAGGCGACGCCGGCGTACGCCGGAAAAAAGTATTTTCCGGCGCGGGTGCCGACGACCTCCTGGATCATGATGCCCATCTCCTCGTAGAAGTCGAGGAGGCCGCGCTCGGCCCGGTACTGGATGGGGTCGGGGCTGAAGATCGAGGCGTAGACCTCGGCCACGGCGTCGAGCAGGGCCTCGAGGCGCTGCTGCTTGTCGCCCTGGTTGGCCAGGAAAAGGCTCTTGTATTTCCCGGCGAAGGCCGTGCCCAAACGGTCCTCGAGGAGGCTCGAACTGCGGACGATGAGCGGCACTTCGCCGAAGTCGTCCAGGGCCACCGAAAGGCCCTTGACGACCTCGGGCGGGAAGGTCGAGTTCTTGAAGACCTGCACGAGATGGGGGTATTCCTGGCGGATGACCTCGATGTCCTTGTACTTCTGCTCGATGACGTCGTCGAGGTTGTTGTGGGTGGTGAAGGCGATCAGCCCGTCGGACGTGATGTACCAGGTCTTGGGCTTCTTGACCGAGCCGATGATCTTCGTCCGCCGCGCCGCCTGCTTGAGGATCCGGGTGGCCAGGAAGAGGCCGGCGCTCTTGCCGCCGAGCTTGCCGTGGCTGCCGGGCGGGAAGACGATCCGCTCCATGAGGCCGAAGAAGTCCTCGAGGTCGACGTACTTCTTGGCGACGTTGATGAACTCGAGCTGTTCCGTGAAAAAGCGCCGGATGAGGGCGACGCGGACGCTGTTGGCCGTCGACCGGGGGAGCTGGATCCCCCCGGGCGCCAGGAGCTTGATCCGCCGCATGCCGTCGAGGACCTCGGCCAGGTCGGCGTAGACGTTCTCCAGGTTCTTGACGGCCGAGCTCGAGCGGTCCTCGTTGATCCATCTCTGGATGCGGTCCAGGATGTCGTCGTCGGTCAGGTTGGCCGAAGCGATCTTGAACGTCTCCTCGGTCAGCTCGAAGAAGCGGTCCATCGATTCCTTGTTCTGGGGCAGGTTGGAGTCGCCGAACAGCCCGTTGGCCACCCGGTCTCCGCTGAAGCGCTGGAGGAGGTCTCGGGCTTCGGTGACGCCGCGCCAGCCGAGATAGTTCATCATCTTGCGGGAGACGCGGATGAGGAGGTTCGGGTCGGTGTTGCGGAGGAGGTCCAGGGCGATGCGCCAGCCCCGCTTCCCCTCGGCCACGTCGCGGCGGCCGTCGCTCATCTGCTCGTACATCCCACGCAGGCGCTGGTGGAGGATGAAGTGCCCCAGGCGCTCGGCGATCGTCTGGATGAGCTTGACCTCACCCTTCATGAACGGGCCGCAGTCGCTCTCCGGGGTGGGCTTCCTGTAGGACACAGAGAGGCGGCCGACCGACGTGTCCTGGACGCGGATCTCGGTGCTGTGAGCGTAGGGCGTTTCTTCGTATTCGGGGGACTCGAAGACATCGGACCCATAAGTGATCTGGGCCTGGCAACATTCCGGGAACTGCCAGCCGGCCGGGACGGCCTCGATGACCTGGCGGAAGACGTCTTCGAGGGGGACGTCGTAGATGGATAGGATCTCCTCGATCCGATAGAGGCAGCTGAGTTCCTTGGCCCTTTCGTGGAGCGTGGAGAAGAGGGTGCTGACGGCCGTCGGGGTCCGCGGATTGCTCATGTCGACGCCTGCCTCCTTCGCCGCCCCGACCTTCCCTCAAGGGAGGACGCCCGAGCGGCCCTGTTCCAAATCGGCCCGGAGCCTGGGCGAGAGAAAAACCCGCCCCCCCGGACCGGCCGGGGGGACGGGCTTCAATGTCGCAGTGTCGAAATGATCAAACCCAGCCGCGGTCCTTGCACGCGTTGGCGACGCGGCTGACGGCGATGACGTAGGCGGCGTCGCGCATGAAGAGCTTCCGTGTCCGGGCGAGCTCGCTCACGCCCTTGAAGGCGGCCGTCATCTTCTCGTCGAGCCGGGTCAGGACCTCTTCCTTGGTCCAGAAGTAGTTCATGTTGCATTGGACCTGCTCGAAGTAGCTGCAGGTGACGCCGCCGGCGTTGGCCAGGAAGTCGGGAACGACGAAGATGTTGCGGCTTTTGAGGACCACGTCGGCGTCCGGCGTCGTCGGGCCGTTGGCGCCCTCGGCAAGGATCTTGACCTTCGGCTTGATCTTCTTGACGGTCTCGGCGTTGACCTGGTTTTCGATGGCGCAGGGGAGGAGGATGTCGACGTCCTGCTCGATCCAGGCGTCGGCGGCCAGCCGCTCGTACTCGAGGGACTCGGCCTTGGCTTTGTCGATGCCGCCGAAACGGTCGGTGATGGCCAGGAGCTCCTCCAGGCTGATGCCGCTCTTTTTCCTGTAGGTGTAGGACGTCTGGTCGGCCTGGTCCCAGCAGGACACGGCGATGACCTTGCCGCCGAGCCGGGTGTAGAGCTGGATGGCGTACTGGGCGACGTTGCCGAAGCCTTGGACCGAGGCGACGGTCGTCTCGATCTTGACGCCCATCTCCTTGAGGGCCTCCCGGACGGTGTAGATGAGGCCGTAGCCGGTGGCCTCGGTCCGGCCGAGGGAGCCGCCCATGCCCACGGGCTTGCCGGTGATGAAGCCGGGGTACTTGGCGCCGTGGATCGTCTCGAACTCATCGAGCATCCAGAGCATGTGCTGGGGGCTGGTCATGACGTCGGGCGCGGGGACGTCGCGGAGGTGGCCGACGTCGTGCGAGAGCACTCGGATCCAGCCGCGGCAGAGCCGTTCCTGCTCGCGCGGGCGGAGGTCGTGCGGGTCGCAGATGACGCCGCCCTTGCCGCCGCCGAGCGGGATGTCGACGACGGCGCACTTCCAGGTCATCCACATGGACAGGGCCCGGACGGTGTCGATCGTCTCCTGGGGGTGGAAGCGGATGCCGCCCTTGCAGGGGCCGCGGGCGTCGTTGTGCTGGCAGCGGAAGCCGCGGAAAACGCGGACGCTGTTGTCGTCCATGCGGACGGGGATGGAGAAATGGTACTCCCGCAGCGGCTGCCGCAGGAGGTCCCGGGTCGGTTGATCGAGCTCGAGAAGGTCGGCCACGGTGTCGAACTGTTTTTGGGCCATTTCGAATGGGTTAAACCCTTTGGTCGCCATGAAAAAACTCCTTATGATATCGTGAAGATCTGTTGACGTGCTTCAAGAGAAAAATAATGAAGCCGCAACTCGAAATGATATCCGAAGACGGGCGAAATATCAAGTCCCGAGGGTGGGTCTGCGAGGGTCGTGAGGGCCGCTTCCGGATTGAAAAAAGCGGAGCTTCCGGCTAGGATAAGACGCGGCGCGGACGCGGCCATGAGCGACTTCATGAAAAAACTCAGCAGGACCCTGGGGTTGAGCTATACCTGGTGGCACTGGAGGTGGCTCAATTTCAAGAAACGGTGGGCCGGGCGTTTCTCGACGGATACGAACGCCGTCCGCCACCTCAAGTCGAGCCGGAAGATCTGCCGGAAATGCAGGGCCCTGGCGGGGCCGGACGAACGGCGATGTTCGGTCTGCGGGACGCGGCTGCCGTCGGCGGCCGGAAATTTCCTTTACAAGGTCTTTGGCCTGATCATGCCCGGCGTTTCCCCGGTGACCGCCGCCCTGACGGTGGCCATGGGGACGAACTTCATCGTCCAGGTGGTGTCTTCGGGCGGGACCGCGCTCCTGTCTCCAGACCTGGGATCCCTCGTCCGGGCTGGGGCCCTGGACTCGAGGCTCGTGGCCGCCGGCGAATGGTGGAGGCTGGCCACGTGCGTGTTCGTCCATATCGGCGCCATCCATTTTCTCTTCAACATGTATGCCCTCCTCAGCGTCTCGAGCTTTCTCGAAGAGGAGATCGGCGCGGCCCGCTACCTGACGCTTTTTCTTCTCGCGGGGCTGGGAGGGTCGGCCGCTTCCTATCTTCTCCACACGCGTGTCGTGTCAGCAGGCGCATCGGGCGCCATTTTCGGCCTGATCGGGTTCGCCATCCCGTATTTCCGCCGCCAGGGGAGCGCCCGGGCGCGGGACATCCAGAGCTTCATGGTCCGGTGGGCCCTCTACGCTTTCTTCTTCGGACTTATCATCCGGGCGGATAACTTCGCCCATGCCGGAGGCTTCGCGGCCGGCTTTCTGCTGGGCTCGGTCATGGAGATCCGGGAGGACGAGAGACGGCGCCGCGATCTGTTTTGGAAGGCTGTGGCCGGACTTCTCGCCTTGGCCTTGATTACGAGCTTCGTTCTTCTAGTCAGGGTAAGGTAGGCACTGTTACTTCCAAAGCCTTATGACGGGAAGCCTATTGACATTAAATAATGACTAGAATATAATATTGGTCAAAAGTCACAATGAGACAAATAGCCAGACGTGAAGACATCCATGACCTGATCCTTGACGCGGTGGACGTCCTTTTGGCCAAGTACGGCTATAAGAAGATGACGATGGACGATGTCGCCCGTCAGGTCGGGATCGGCAAGGGCACGATCTATCTTCATTTCCCGGGTAAAGAGGAGCTGATCCTGTCCCATATTGACCGGATCGCCGACAGGATCGTAGCCAAGCTTCGCGAGATAGCCCAGTCGTCCGACTCACCCGACAGGCGCATCCGCAAGATGCTCGTCTACCGGGTCCTCTTCCGCTTCGACAGCGTCACCCATTACTCCCAGAACCTTAGCGACCTGCTATCGTCGGTGAGGACCGCGCTTCTGACCCGTCGTGAAGCGCACTTCGAAAACGAAGCGGCTGTTTTAGAGGATGTCCTCCGGGAGGGCGCCCGTCTCGGGTCCCTGGAATGCGCCGACCCTCGGACGACGTCCTTCGTGCTCATCCGGAGCACCAATTCCCTCCTGCCCTTCAACCTTTCGGCCCGCGAACTGGGACGGAGGGAAGAAGTGGAGGACCAGGTCGGCCGCATCGCCGACCTGCTTATCAAGGGGCTTCTCCCTTGTCCGTCGCGGCCGGCCAGTTGGACGCGATGATGCGAACACGTTCCATAAATTCTAGGAGGTTCAACATGTTCAAGCCATTCACACGGTGGGCGATCGTAATGTGTCTGGTTACAACACTTTATCGTCCCATTGCTTTCGGCCAGGAGCCGAAAGCCCCAACCCTAGATGCCTCTAAAAAACAGGCCATCGTCGACGAAGTCTCAGCGCTCCTCAACAAGGAGTACATCTTCGCCGACACGGCCAAGAAGATGGAGGAGGCCCTGCGCGCGCAGCTCAAGGGCGGGAACTTCGACACGGCCGCCTCCGCCCCGGCCTTCGCCCAGGCCGTCTCCAGGGTTCTCTCGCTGGTCAGCAAGGACGGGCACATCGGCTTCGCCTTCAATCCCGCGCTGGCCGAGGACATCAGGCGGCTCCAGGGCCAGAGCGAGGAGGAGGCGAAGAGGGTCCGTGAACGCCGCGAGCTCGAGGCCCGGCGGAACAATTACGGCTTCCGCAAGGTCGAGCGATTGGACGGGAACGTCGGCTACCTCGACTTCCGCATGTTCGCCTCGCCCGACCAGGCCGGTCCGACCGCGATCGCCGCGATGAACTTCCTGGCCCACTGCGACGCCATCATCGTCGACCTGCGCCAGAACGGCGGCGGCAACCCGGCCCAGATCCAGCTCATCAGCTCCTACTTCTTCGATAAGCCGGTCCACCTCAACGACCTCTATGCTAGGGCCGCGGACCGGACCGAGAATTACTGGACCCTGCCCTATGTCCCGGGGCCGAAGCCGGTCGACGCCGACCTCTACATCCTGACGAGCGCCGGTACGTTTTCCGGGGCCGAGGAGTTCACCTACAACATGAAGAACCTCAAGCGGGGGACCGTCGTCGGCGAGAAGACCGGCGGGGGTGCCCACCCGACGGGGACCAGGATCGTCCAGCACGACTTCGTCCTCCGGGTCCCTTATGCCCGGGCCATCAACCCCGTTTCAAAGACGAACTGGGAAGGGACCGGCGTCACGCCGGACATCGCCGTCCCGGCCGCCGAGGCCTTCGACCAGGCTTACGCCCTGGCCGTCGAAAAGCTCGCGGCTAGGGCTGCCGAGCCGCAACAAAAGGCCGAATTAGAGTGGATCCTCGTCGGGTTAAAGGCCAAGACGGCGCCGCCCCGCGTCGCGGAAAAGACCCTGATGACCTACGCAGGCGTGTACGAGGAGAGGAAAGTCACTTTCGAGAACGGCGCCCTTTTCTACCAGCGGACCGGACCCAAGTACCGGCTCGTTCCTCTGACCGGGACCCTCTTCGCCGTGGAAGGCCTCGATTATTTCCGGGTGGAGTTCGTGGTCAAGGATGGTAAGGCGGTCGAACTCATCGGGCTTTACGACGACGGGGAGCGCCAGCCCTCGAAGCGGACGAAATAAGCGGCCTCAGGGCCGGTCGGATTCGAAGAGCTCCAACCCGACGAAAACCATCGCGGCGACGAGCGAAGCCAGCGCGCTGTATCTGTGAAATTCGAACATGAACTTCTGGCCGGCAGTGCGCAGGAGCGGCATCATGGGCAGAAGGGCGGTGAGGGCCAGCAGGAAACCGGCCAGGACGAAGAGCCAGAAGGCCGCGAGCTTAACCCGAGCCGCCGTGATGCCCATCTTCCTGGGGTCGAGAAGGGCCAGGCTCAGGTTGACCGGCTTGGGCACGGAGATGAAATCCCGGCCCTTGAAGATGACGATGATGGCGAGGCAGGCCGCGAAAAGGCCGCCGGCCATGACGTGGCCGACGAGGGGGAAGCCGTAGAGCCCGCGCGGGACAAAGATCGCGAAGAGAAAACCGCTCGCCGCGAGATAGGCGAAGCTTCCGTAAAAACCGATAGACAGCCACTTCTCGAGGACAGGGAGATGCCACAGGGGTAGGGCCTTGATGTATTGCCACCAGTTCTTCGGCGAGGCCTTGCGGATCGATCGGCGCGCCCCGAGGGCGATCCAAACGGCGTATTTCTTGAAGAGCTCGGCGTAGAGAACTGTGGCCCCGGTTTCCTCCCGGGTCGTCCAGAAGCGGTGGAAGGCGAGGCCGGCGACGACGCCGATGACGGAGAGAAAAACGATGATCGTGAACATCATGGTTCTGGCCTTTTCTCGAGGAACCCGGCCAGGCGCCCGAGGAGCAGAAGGCCGGCTACGAAGACGAGCGATCCGATGACGAAGGCGCAGACGGCCAGGACGACCTTGAACAGCGGCCTGGTGATGAAGGACAGCCCGAAGAACCTCTGGAAGAGCCCGCCCAGACCCATGAAGGAGGCGGCCGAGCGCTTTTCCACGTTCGCTGTAAGCAAGGGACCCGTCCCCCGGAGTCTGGTGAAGAAAAAGTCCGAACCGCCGCTGTGGCAGTCGGTGCAGCCGTTCCAGCCGAGCGACTGCTGAGCGGGCCGCACGTTGTGGGCTAAGGGCCAGGTCACGGGCTTGGCCGCGGCGTCGCTCTTGGCGGCCAGCCTGCCGTCCTTGCCGAGCCGGAACATCCGGCCGCCCGAGATATAGGCGAAATCGGATCCTTTCCCTAAATTGGCGAGCGCTCCGAGGACGAGCGCGACCTGCTCCTCGGTCAGCGTCTGTTCCGTCCCGGCTTTCGCGGTCACGGTCCTGAGGTCGAAGTCTGAGGCGAGGGGAAGGAATTTGCCCTCCGCCAGCCAGCCTGGGCCGGAGGACTCGGCGAGCTCGGCCGGCGCTTCCGACATGTCCAGAGATCCGTCGACAAGCTGATAGAGCGTCTTCTTGACGGCGATGACGGGTCGGCCCGGAGCCCCGGCGACCGTGCCGAGCGCCTGGAGGAACTCCATGAACCTCGCCTCGATTGCCGGGTCCTTGTCGGCCGCGGCCGGGTCGAACTCAGGAACGAGCGGCAGAACGTCCGCGCCTTTCCTGATGCCCCAGAAAGCTGGCGTATCCGCCTTGGCCGCCGGGCGCTCCGCCGAGTCGATGCCGGCGTCCACGTTCGGGGCGAAGACGAACTTGCCCGCGATGAGGACCGGCACTTCATCCTCGGCCATGACCTGGCTAAGGGCGATAAGTGTTTGCGCGATCCGCTCTTCAGGTTTGAAGATGCCGCCCGCGGCGGCCTCGACATCCTCCGGCTTGAGCGGGACGGCCTCTTTGCCGCTCATCTTCGCCCAGAAGGCCGGCCAGACGAGACGGTGCGGGGAGATCTTATGACCCGCGTCCTTGGCATAAACAGGTTCGATGACCGCGGGCAGGTCCGTCGCCCATGTCGCGACGCCGTAGATGCCGAGCCGGTTGGCCCGCGACGTCCTGACCCGGGTGAAGCCCTCTTTCGGCTTCGGCCCCGAATGGCAGACCGTGCAGGCGAGCCGCTTGAAGTGGACGAGCGGCAGGCCCGTGTGCTTGGGATAGGGCGCGCCGAGCCGCCCCGGGACGACCGACTTTTCGCCCGCCTCGTTCTCGCCGAGATGACAGCCCCGGCAGGTAAACGATCCCGCCGTCCGGTTCCCGGTCTCGGCGGCCTCGCCCTCGTAGCCGCGGACGATGCCGTGGCCGAGGTCGTTCCTGTGGCAATCGGCGCACTTCAGGCCGGACGTCGAGTGGACGTCGGCTTCGGCGCTCCACTGGGCCTCGCCCGCGGGCGAGACCGAGTGGCAGGCCAAACACCGGTCGTCCGACGGCTGGTAGTTGAGGTCGAAGAAGTAGCGGTGCTTGGAATCGAAGTCGGACGTCCTGTACTTGACGAACGGGACGACGGCCCACTCGTGGTCGTCGAGGTTGGGCCCGTCGTAAACGTCCCACGTTTCCTTGAGCCGGGAGGCGATGCCGCCGACCTCGCCGACGCCCCCGGCCGCCGTGGCCGCCCAGCGCAGGTTCTCGCGGAGGACTTGCTTGGCCCACTCGCTGGGGTCCTGACGTCCTGACCTGTTGTGGCAGGCGAGGCAGTTGACCTCGGCCCTTCCCGAGACGTTCCAGCGGGCTTCGGGATAGGCCAGGACCTCTTCGTCGGAGGGCTCGGCCGGGCCGCCGCCCGGGAGATGCCGGCCGAAGAGCGCGGTGAAATCCCAGGCCGTCAGGCCGAGGGCCCCGGGCTCGAAGGTCCCCGGCCACTTCCTGTATGAGATCGGCAGGATGGTCCCCGTTTTCGGATCGAGCCGGATCCAGGGTTCGCCGGGCCGGCCGCTCTTCGTCGCGGTCATGGCGCCGAAGTGCCAGCCGCCCTGGATCGTCCTGTAATCGTGACACGGGCCGCAGGTGAAGCGGGCCGAATATGGCAGGGGGTCCGTTTCGGTCGGGATGATGGGCTCGTCGTTTTCGTCGCGGAGCGGGATGAGATGAGCCGGCGTCGTCCGGTTGCCGTCCCAGACGGTGTGCTTGGCATCCTGGACGGCGGACGCGGCGGAACCGGCCGTGGCGAGGGACAAGACGGCGAGCGCCAAGCCCAGGGCTCCGAGAGCGTATCGTCCGGCGCGGCTCATGCTTTGAACTGCTCCGGTCGGAAATCCATGACCCGGCGGTCCTTGACGGCCTCGTTGGCCTTGAGCACGGCGACGCAGGATTCGTAGGCGAGCTCGGCCGGGCAGTTGAGCGGCGTCCCATGCCGGACGGCGTCGAAGAAATTCTCGAGGTGCGGCTGATGGGCCGGCTTGGCCAGCTCGACCGGCAGCGGCCAGCGGCCGGCCTCGGCCGTCACCCGGACGTCGACGTAGACGTTCTTCGTCGTCGATTTCTGGATGGGCACTGTCTCGGACTGGAGGAGACCCGCCTTGGCTATGGAATCCCATTCGGGGGCGTGGGGCTCGCGCATGGCCCAGTTGCCGCGCTGAGGGATCTCGGACAGGACGAGCGAGCCGTTCTCGCCCATGAACGTCTCGTAGAAGCCGCCGTGCTGGGTCGTCGTTTGGACCTGGTAAAAAGCCCGGGCCGTCCCTTCCTTCGTCTCGAACTCGTAGATAGCCATGACGTTGTCGTACCATTCCCAGTTCTTGTAGTAATCGAGGCCGCCGCTGGCCACGACCGACTTGGGGTGCGTGCCGTAGACCCAGCCAAAGAGGTCGATCTGATGGGAGCCCAGGTCGACCATGGGGCCGCCGCCGAACTTCTTGAACAGGCGCCAGTTGCGGAACTCGGACATGGAGCTGTAGCCGTACTTGTCCAGGGTGGCCTGGTCGATGACGTACTTTTCCGGCCAGCCGAGAAGGTCCGCCTTGGCCCGGTTCCACTGGGCGTAGGAGACGGTCACCCGGCCGAGGAGGCTGCGTTCGCGGATGAGGCGGTCGATGGCGTGGATGTAGCGCGGGTTGGATCGGCGCTGGTGGCCGATCTGCAGGAGCTTGCCGGTCTCGCGGGCGGCCAGGACCATGGACCGGGCCTTGTCGAGCGAGTTGGACATCTCTTTTTCGCAGTAGACGTGAAGCCCCGCCCGGAGGCAGGCGTTGGCCTGTTCGGCATGGACCCAGTCGGGTGTGGCGACGATGGCCGCCTGGAGGCCTTTCTCCGCGGCCAGGAGCTCGTGGTAGTCCTCGTAGACGTTGGCGACGTGGCCGTACTTCTTGAGGTAGTTCCCGGTGTACTGGCGGCTGTAGGACCAGATGTCGCTGATGGCCGTGATCCGGACCGAGGGGATGCGGAGCATCGACTCGATGAGGACGCGGCCCTGGGCGCCGCAGCCGATGACGGCGACCCGGAGCTCGTCGGCGCTTTTCGCGGCCGCGGGCGCCGCCTGGGACGGCGACTGGCCGAAGGCCGTCCCGGCCAGCGCGACGCCGAGCCCGGCCGTAGCCGAGGACTTGAGGAAATCGCGACGGGTGATCCGGTCTGTCGCCGGCGTTTTTTCGGATATGCCCATGAATCCACTCCTGCCTCGGTTGAGGTCAGCTCATCATACTATAAAACAGGGGACGAGATGAAGGCGGAAAACCGGCCCCGTCAGCCGCGCCTGGCCAGTCCTTCGAGGTCCTTGCGGCTCTCCGGAGTGGTGATGAAAACGAGGACGTCTTTCTCCCGGAGAACGGTATCGGCCGGCGGATTGAAGATGTAGCCCGGGCCGCCTTCGCGCTTGACGGCGACGAGGAGGGATTCCCGCTTCTCCGGGACAGGCGTCTCGGCCAGGGCCTTTCCGGCCAGGGGGGAGCCGGGCTCGACCGTCACCTCGTCGACGCGGAAGGCCTTGCCCCTCTCCCGGAGCATCATGTCGAGAAAGGTCACGGCGGCCGGCCGGACCATTTGGGAGACCATGCGCATGCCCCCGATGAAAGTCGGCGAGACGGCGTAGTCGGCCCCGGCCCGGACCATTTTTTCGTGGGACTTGACGTCGATCCCTTTGGTCACGATCCGGATCTGCGGATTGAGCTGGCGGGCCGTGACCGTGACGAAGAGGTTGGCCTCGTCGGTGGGAAGGGACAGGAGGATGCCGCGGGCCCGTTCGATCCCGGCCTTCTTCAGCACCTCGTCGTCGGCCGGGTCGCCCTCGACGAAGAGGAAAGGCGCCGCGGCCGAGGCCTTGTCGATCCTGGCCCGGTCGGGCTCGACGACGACGAAATCGCGTTTCGTCGTGAGGAGCTCGTGGATGATGGTCTGGGCCGTCTCGTCGGCGCCGCAGACGATGTCGTGTCCCTCGAGCCGGGCGATGTCCTTTTCCATCTTGCGCCTCCCCAGGATGCGTTTGAGCTCCCCCTCGACGACGAACGCGGTGATCGAGGTCACGGCGAAGGCGATCGTCCCCAGGCTGAGGATGATGTAGGCCGCGGTGAAGACGCGGGCGGCCGGGTTCGCGCCGAGGTCGTGGGTTTCGCCGTAGCCGACGGTGCCGACGGTGATGACGGTCATGTAAACCGCGTCGAGAAGGGACCATTCAGGTCCGCCGATCGCCTTGAAGCCGGCGACGCCGATGAGGAAGACGGTGACGAACAGCCCGAGGGAAATCAAGATGCGTTTGCGGCTGTCCATCGTGTTCCGGCGTCCTTCGCCCCGATTATACGAAAGCGGCGGCGCTTCCGCAAGGCGGCGTTCAGCGCTTGAAGAGATGGACGAGCTTCTTCAAGTATTCGAGGACGGACTTCTTATCGGTGCCCGCTTCGATATCCCGGGCGGCCAGGTCCTTGATCTTCCGCAGGGTCTCCAGGTTCGCCCGGTTCCGGCCGCTGACGACCTCGGCGACCGCGTCGGCGAGCTGGGGATTACGGGCGAGAAGCGCGGCGAAGGCCCCGGCCCGGATCTCGAGGAGCTCGGCCTCTTCGGCGACGACAGCGGTGGCCGTCCGCGGCATGCCGGTGAAGAGCGACATCTCGCCGACGAGCCCGCCCGGCCCGACCGTGAACTCCGTGGTGAAGGCCTTCCCGTTCTCCTCGTAGGCGATCTCGCCCCTGATCCGGCCGGCGGCGACGAGATAGCAGACCTCTCCATGGTCGCCCTGCCGGAAGAGGACCTCGCCGGCGCCGAAGCGGCGGCGATCGGTCCTCGAGGCGAGCTCCCGGATCTCGGGATCCGAGAGGAGCGGCTGGCCGGCCTTTTCGCCGTCCCCGGCCTGCAGGAACGCCGACCGGGCGAAGTCCTGGAAGTTCCTTTCCTTTTCCGTGGAGATCTCGGCGATCCTGTCCTCCGAAGGCCTGAGGACGCGAAGGACGTCCTTGAGCTTGCTCCCGACGGGGACGGGGATCTCGACACCGCGCCGCCGCAGCTTGTGCCAGACGAGCCGTCCGACCTCCCCGGTGATGTCGGGCCTTCGCCCGAAATCGGAGATCCAGAACTTGAGGAGGTAGGTCACCCCGAAGTCGTCGTAGTTGAGGATGTAGGAGGTCGGGGCGGGGGCGGCCAGGACGTTCGGGGCTTCTTTCGCCGCCTCAAGAAGGAGCTCGACCACCACGGCCGGCGGGGCCAGGAAGTCCACCTTGATCGGCAGGACGACGGCCGAAGCCCGGTCAGGAAGGGAGAAATTGACGATCGTCTGCGAGGCGACGACGGTGTTGGGGATGACGACGATGTTCGAGGTCCGGTCTTTCAGCCGCGTCTCGCGCCAGTTCGTGTCCACGACCTGGCCTTCCGTCTCCCCGATCTTGATCCAGTCGCCACGGCTGAAGGATCTCGTGTAATGGAGCGACATCCCGGAGAAGACGTTGCCGAGCACGCCCTGGAGGGCCAGGCCGAGGACGGCCGTCAGGATAGCCGAACCGGCCAGCAGGGGCGTGATGTTGAAGCCGAGAAACTCGCGGAGGATGGCCAGGGCGGCCGCGATATAGACGACGATCAGGAAAAAGCCGTGGAGGACGCGGGGAAGCGGGAAAGGCCGCCCCTTCTTCTCGTACCGCGCGCGGGCGAGGCCGTCGAGGAGCCGGACGAGGAAGAAGATGACGAAAAAGACGAAGGCGGCGTCGACGAACCTGAAAAACTTCGCCCCGAGCGGCAGGGTGGTCCGGAGGATCGGCAGCTTGGCCAGTCCGGCTGCGGCCAGAAGGGAAACCGGGAGAAGGAGCCGGGCCGGCAGGCCGGACACGGCTTTCCCGCCGGCGGCCGCCGGTCGGGCCATGATCCGGCGGAGCAGGGCCATGACCAGGCCCGCCAGAGAGACGAAGAGAATAGCGAAGAGGATCTGCCCGTAGAGGGTCAACTCCGGCGAGAAGCTTTTCTCCATGGCTCATTCCTTTCCGAGCTTGAAGCCCTGGGCCGCCGCGAGCGTCGCCGGCAAGCGCTCCCGGGCCTCCCCGAGGATTTGGTCCACCGCTTCGTCGGTGTGGGCGGGGTTGAGATGGGCGAGAACGAGGTGCCCAACTCCCGCCCCGGCGGCGAGCGAAGTCCCGGCCAGCCAGGTCGAATGGCCCCAGCCCTTTCTGCCGGCTTCGTATTCCGCGGGCGTGAACATGGCGTCATAGACGAGGTATTCCGCGCCGCGGGCGAAAGCGGCCAGGCGTTCGTCGATCCCCGCCTCCGGGTGCTCGGTGTCCGTGGCCATGACGACGCTCGTCGGGCCGGCATCGAGCCGGTAGGCGACGCTGCCTTGGGGGTGGCGCAGGCGGCAGGCGGAAACCCCGATGCCTCCGGCGAGCGGCCCCGGCGCGAATTCCCGGAACTCTTTCCGGGCGGCAGTCCGGCCGAGCCCGAGGGGAAAATAGGGATAGGCCATCAGCCCGGCCAGGGCGCTTTCCGTCTCCCGGGCCCCGGCCGGGGCATGGATGACGAGTGACGTCCGGGGCGAGAAGAGGGGCGCGAACACCGGGAATCCCATGATGTGGTCGAGGTGGAAATGGGTCAGCAAGAGGTCGATACGGATGTCCCCGTCTCCCTCCTCGGCCATGATCCGGTCGCCCAGCTCGCGCAGGCCCGTCCCCGCGTCGATGACGATATACTGCCCGGGCCCGACCCGGACCGACGAACAGGTCGTGTGCCCGCCGTAGCGGACCCAAGCGGCCCCCGGCGCCGGCGCCGTTCCGCGGACTCCCCAGAATTCGAGTTCCATGGTCTTGTCCTATTTTTTGTCGAGCTCGAAGACGCCGTCCCAGTCCCCGGGCGGGGGCGAGGCGGCCGACTGCCGCGCCCGGCCGGAGTAGACCGCCGCGACGGGGTCGCCGGCGAGGGCGTCGAACAAGGCCGCGGCTTCGGAGAATCGTCGGGTCCTGTAGGTCTCGAGGGCCCGGCCGAACCGGGCCGCCTTTTCCATTTCCTCCGCCGGGACCGCGCCCTTTTCCCCGAGGAGCTCGAAGACACGGATGGGCTGCTTCTTCCCGACGACGCGGATGACGTCCACTTCCCGGGCCAGGATCTCGTCCCGCACCCGCCGCTCCGTCTCCTCGCCGACGAGGGTCGAAACCCCGTAGACCTTGCCGGCGCCCTCGAGCCGCGAGGCCAGGTTCATCGTATCTCCCATGGCCGTGTAGTCGAAGCGCCGCTCCGAGCCCATGTTGCCGACGACGGCCGGGCCCGAGTTGATCCCGACCCGCATGCGGACCTCGTGGCCGTAACGGCGGCGGAAATCCTCGCGGCGTTCGGCCAGCCGCCGCTGGCAGCGCAGGGCGGCCCGGCAGGCCCGCAGGGCATGGTCGGGAAGGTCGAGCGGCGCGTTCCAAAAAGCGATGATGGCATCGCCTTCATACTTGTCGAGGGTCCCGCCCAGGTCGAGGATGATGTCCGTCATTTCCGAAAGGTAGGCGTTGAGCAGGCCGACGAGGTCTTCGGGCGAGAGGCCCTCGGAGATCGAAGTGAATCCGGCGACGTCGGAGAAAAAAGCGGTGATCTCCCGCCTCTCGCCGCCGAGACGGAGGAGGGACGGGTTGTCCAGGACGCGTTCGATGACCTGCGGGCTCAAGTAGAAGCGAAAGGCGTTCTTGATGAAGCGGCGCTGGCGTCCTTCGACGCCGTAGCCGAGGAGCGCGGCCGCGATGAAGGCGGAGAGCGCCGCGAAGGCCGGGGCGACGAACTCGACCCAGAAGCCTGTCCGGGCGGCCAGGAGGGAGCCCGCGGCCGCCAGGACCGGCAGGGACAGTCCGAGGGCGGCAAGATGCCCGGTCTTCTTCAGCATCGACGTCCCCATCCCGGCAAGGAGCGCGAAGACAAGGACCGAAACCCAGGTGACGACGGCGGGGGCTTGACGGATGGCGCCCCCGTGGACGATGTTGTCGAGGGCCGTGGCCAGGATCTCCATCCCCGGATAGACGCCGCCGAAGGGCGTCGGGCGGAAGTCGTACAGTCCGGCCGCCGTCGTCCCGACGATGACGGTCTTGCCGGCGAATTCGCGGGGCGGAACCTGGGGTTCGAGGCCTTCTTCGATGCGGGTCTGAGAATTGATGATCGCGCCGATCGAGATGGTTTCATACGTCCCGTTCGGGCCGAAAAAGCGGAGGATCATGTTTCCCGAACGGTCCAAGGGGATATTGCGGAGGTCCGCCTCTTCAGAGGTGAATTCGGCCATGGCCAGGGGCAGGGCCGGAAGGAGCCGACCCCGGTAGCGAAAGACGAGCGGCAGCCGCCTGTAAACAGAATCGCCGTCCGGCACGAACTGGACGTTGCCCAACTTAGCGGCGGCCGCGGCTAGGACGTCGACCGGCAAGGATGCGGATCTTGCCGGAAGGACAGCCCCTTTCTCTAAAGAGGATGGGGCTGTCTCTTTGGGCCAGGCGGAACGGGTCAGGACGTCCTCCCCGGCGGGATCCGTTTCTCCTTCGTCGGCGCTCAGGAAGAAGGGGAGAAGGACGTTTCCGGAGCGGGTCATGGCTTCGGCGAAGAGCCGGTCGTCGTCGACGCCGAAGGTCGAGGCCTCGCTGAGGATGAGGTCGAAAAAGACCGCCTTGGCCCCGCCCGACTTCAGGAAGTCGAGGACGCCGGCGTAAATCTGCCGCGGCCAGGGCCAACCGAGGCCCTGTTCCTTTGCGAAGACGTCCAGACTGTACTGGTCGACGGCCAGCAAGACGATGTCCTTGGAGGCCCGCCCGGGATCGGCGAGAAGCTTGGCGCGCGCGTCCCAGGACTTCCACTCCAGGGGCTGGAAGATTTTCAGGAGCCCGAGGAACAAGGTGAGGGCGAAAACGGCCAGGCCGACAACGAGGCCTCGGAGCGCTTTCTTTCGGGCCGGAGATTTCTTTTTTTGGCTCGGCATGATCCGTTCACTTCACCATCGGGCGCGAAAGCGCAGGAGCCCGCCTGGTCCGGGACCCGGTCAACGCAGGTTCTTGACGGTTTGGGCGAAGCGGGCCGTCCGGACGTCGAGCTTCGCCGGCGCGGCGCCCAGGGCCGCGGTCTCGGTCTTCACCCGGGCCAGCCGGTCGGCCGGGCTCGGATGCGTCTTAAACCAGCCCGCCGCCGGGCCGGAGGGTTTGCGCTCCTCCATGCCCACGAGAAATTCCGCCAGGCCGCCGGGCGCGTAACCGGTCCGGACGGCGAAGGTGAGCCCGAGCTTGTCGGCCTCGTACTCGAATTTGCGATCATAGCCCCGTTCGACCAGGGTCTCGACGACGTCGCCGAGGACGCCTTCGAAGATGCCGGTGAGCTTGGTCAGCTCTTCGGAGTCGAGCCTTTGGGAAGCCTCGCTGCCGATGACCTTGAAGGCGTCGATGAGCCGCGATTTCTTGATGGACTGAAGGCCGTGCCGGGCCGCGACGTGACCGATCTCGTGGGCCAGGATGGCGGCCAGGGTCTCCTCGTCTCCGCAGCGTTTGACCAGGCCCTTGGTGACGAAGATGAAGCCCCCGGGCGCGGCCATGGCGTTGACCTCGTCCGTGTCAAGGACCAGGAAGTGGTATCCCGCGTAGGTTTCCGGGCGGTCGGAGTAATAGGACAAAGCCGTGCCCATGGTGTTGACGTAGGCGTTCAAGGCCTCGTTCCTGTAGGGTCTGTACTTGCCGAGGATGAGGGCGGCCGTCGCCCGGCCGATGTAATATTCCTCTTCCTCGGTAATTTCGGCGAAGGTCGAGCGCACGACCTCCGCTGTCTTGACGATGGCCTGGGCGTCCCCCTGGCTGACCTTGCCCGTCGAGGCGATGATGTCCGCGGCCCCCTGCTTGATGGCTTGACAGCCGGCCAGGGCGACCGTCGCGGCGACGGCGATCGACGCGAGGACCTTGGCGCGGGCCGTCATCGGGAGCCTCCGAATTCGCCGAGCTTTCCGTCTTTCATGAAGGCCTCGACTTCGGCCGGCGTGGGCTTGACCTTTTCCATGGCGTCGACGGCCGCGAAATCGGCGGCCGCGTTCCCGGCCCGGTATTTGTCCTCGACCTGCTTGTTGAAACCCTTGGCGGCCAGGGCGACTTCGCCCGCGGAGGCCTGGGTTTTCATGGTCTTGTCCATGGCCAGGAGGTCGAGCTTCTTCGCCTCCACGGCCGTCGAGTGGAGCCACCCGACGACCCCGGCCTTGGTCTTGACCTTGACCCAGCCGTCGCGGGCTTCGAGCTTCTCCAGCGAGTCGCCGGCCTTGATGGCGGCGACGATGGGGGCGGTGAATTTCGGATCGCGCCTGAGGCTCGTCGTTTTGATCTTGACGACAACGGTCTCGGCCAGGAGAAAGACGAAGACGGCGAGGACCGCCGTGATGAGAAAAGTCAACCGAGCGGGCTTTTTCATCCGTACCTCCTTGCGTAATCGCGCTTTCATCATAGGCAAAAGGAGAACGGCAAGTCAACCGAAATGCCGGTGCCGGCGACCTTGACTTTTTCGGACTCGCGGGCTACGCTTGCCGCGAAGGATTTGGGGAGAAATTTCCATGACAAAAAAAATCGCCGTATGCATTCTAGCCGCCGTGTGCCTTCTCGGCCTATCCGCCTGCAAGCCGAAAGGGCCCACGGCCCCGGCCGAGGCGGAAAAGGAATGGTACCGCACCATCAGCGCCTTTACGACCGGGACGATCTTCCGCAAGTCGGCCGTCCGCGTCCTTTTCGTCGACAACGCGGGGACACCCGGTCCGTCCGCCGCGGGGCTCCTCGAATTCTCCCCGAAGGTCGACGGGACACTGGAGTGGAAAAGCCCGCGCGAGCTCGTCTTCACTCCCAAGGGGGAACTCAAGCCGGGCCAGGAATACAAGGCCGTCCTCCACGTCGATAGGATCCTTGACCTGCCCAAGGCCTACGCCCGCTTCGAATTCGGGTTCAACGTCGTCCGTCCCAACATGGAGGTTTCCCTGGAAGGCCTTTTCGCCGAAGACTCGAGTCGGCCGCAGACCCAGGTCCTCCGGGGCCGGATCGTCACGGCCGATATGGAAGAGAAGGTCCTGGTCGAAAAGGTCCTCGAGGCCGAGCAGGACGGCAAGATGCTCCCCGTGGAATGGAGCCACGCCATGGAAGGGCTGACCCACTATTTCACGATCAAGGACATCGAGCGCCGGGAGGAAGCGTCCGCGGTCAACCTCTCCTGGGACGGCGCCCCGCTCCGCATCGCAACGAGCGGCCGGCGCGCCTTCGAGGTCCCGGCCTTGGGCGAATTCGCGCTCGTCTCCGTGGAACCCGTCCTGGGAGAGACCCGGCATGTCCTCTTGCGCTTCTCCGACTCCCTGGCCGGAGGCCAAGACCTCAAGGGGCTCATCCGCATCGAGAACCGCCCCTTGACCTTCGAGATCGAGGGCAACGTCGTCCGGGTGTATTCGACCCAAGAGTACCTCGGCAACGTATCCGTCCAGGTCCTGCCGGGCATCCGCAATTACCTCAATCGCCGCTTGAAGGACAGGGCCGACCGGCAGGTCGCCTTCGAATCGATCCGGCCCCTGGCGCGCTTCGTCGGCCGGGGCCTCATCCTGCCGCGCAAGGACCGCTTGACCGTGCCCATCGAGGCGGTCAACCTGAAGTCCATCCAGGTCGGGGCTTTCCAGATCTATCCCGGCAACATCGCCCAGTTCCTCCAGGTCAACGGCCTCGAGGGCTCGGAAGAGCTGGCCCGCGTCGGGCGCTTTCTCTGGAGGAAGACCGTCGCGCTGTCCGAAGACCCCGATGTGACCAGCCGCATGTCGCGCTTCGACCTTGACGTGACATCCCTCTTCAAGGAGAGCCCGGGCAGTCTCTTCCGCATCGTCCTGTCCTTCAACCGCGGCAATTCGACCTATCCCTGCCCCGCGGGCGACAAGCCGCCCGTCGCCGAGCCGCCGCTCAAGAACGTGGACGACCCCTCGGCCTATTCGCGCTATTCGAACTGGGATTATGCCGAAGAGGATTACGAATACAACTCCGGGGATTGGTACAACCGGGAGAACCCCTGCTCCGACGCCTACTACAGCCCCCGCTACAATCGCGAGTCTGTCGTCGGCCGCAATTTCCTCTCGTCCGACATCGGCCTTGTCGCCAAGCTCGAGGCGGGCGGCACGCTCCACGTCGTGACGACCGATATCGGGACGGCCAGACCGCTTTCCGGGCTGCGGGTCCGCGCCTACAACTTTCAGAATCAGCCCCTCGGCGAGGCGACGAGCGACAGCAACGGCTTCGCCCTCCTCGGACTCAAGGACCGTCCGTTCTATGTCTCGGCGGAGGGGGGAGGGGACATCGGCTACCTTCGGATCGCGAGCGAGGGCGCCCTGCCCATGAGCCATTTCGACGTCGGCGGAGAAACCACCGAGAAGGGCGTCAAGGGCATCATCTACGGCGAACGCGGCGTCTGGCGGCCGGGAGACACGCTCTTCCTGACCTTCGCTCTTTTCGACAGGGAGAAGGCCCTGCCTGCCGGCCATCCCGTGGTCATGGAGCTCACCTCGCCGCAGGGACAGCTCGTCATGACGGCCAAGCCGGGCAAGGTCGTGGAGCCGTTCTATGCGTTCCAGGTTACGACGGACGAGACGGCGCCGACGGGCAACTGGCAGGCCCGCGTCCTCGTCGGCGGCTTGACCTTCAGCAGGACCTTGAAGATCGAGACCGTCGTTCCCAACCGGCTCAAGATCGTTCTCGACGCGGGCCGCGAGGTCCTGGTCCGCAAGGACATGCCGTTCGACGCCTCCGTCGCCGCGCAGTGGCTCCACGGCGCGCCGGCGGCGAACCTGAAGTTCGACGTGAGCGTCCGGCTTTCCCCGCGGCCGACCCGGTTCGATCGCTTCCAGGATTATGTCTTCGACGACCCGGCCAGGGAATTCGAGGGCGGAACGCTCGACGTGGCCAAGGGGGTGCTCGACGCCCAGGGCCGCGGGAGCGCCCGTATCGACATCGCCTCTCCCCAGCCCAGCCCGGGTGTCCTCGACGCCGCTTTCACCAGCCGGGTCTTCGAGGAGAGCGGCGACTTCAGCATCGACACGTTCTCCCTGCCCTTCCATCCTTATGACGCCTACGTCGGCGTCAAGCCGCCCAAGGGCGACCCCGCCCGGGGCATGCTCCTGACCGACAAGGACCACGAGGTCGCGATCGTCACCGTCGACACCGCGGGCCGGCCCGTCTCCCGTGACAGGGTTGTCGTCTCGCTCTACAAGATCGAGTGGAAGTGGTGGTGGGACAGGAGCGGCGAATCGCTCGCCCAGTACGTTTCGAACGTTCAGACCCGGCCCCTGCTCAAGGGCGAGGTTTCGACCCGGGACGGCGTCGGCAAGTGGACGTTCCAGATCAAGTATCCCGACTGGGGCCGCTACCTCATCCGGGCCGAGGACCCGGTCGGCGGCCACGCTTCGGGCCAGATCGTCTACATCGACTGGCCGGACTGGGCCGGTCGGGCCAGCGAGGAAGGGGGGGGCGGGGCGACGACGCTCAGCTTCACCTCCGACAAGCCCGGTTACATGGTCGGCGAGAAGGCCGTCATCTACCTGCCCGAGGCCGTCCAGGGCCGGGCGCTCGTCTCCATCGAGAACGGGACTTCGGTCCTCGATAAAATGTGGGTGTCCACGGTCAAAGGCGAGAACCGTTTCGAGATCCCTTTGACCGCGGCCATGACGCCCAACATCTACGTCCACGTCACCCTCCTCCAGCCGCACCGGGACAAGACAAGCGACGCGCCCATCCGTCTCTACGGCGTCATCCCCATCCTGGTCGAGGACCCGGGGACCCGCCTCGAGCCCGTGCTCACAGTGCCCGACGAGATCCGGCCGAAGGAAAAATTCCGGATCGAGGTCCGCGAGAGCGGCGGCCGCCCCATGACCTATACGCTGGCCGTCGTCGACGAAGGGCTCCTCGGCCTGACGCGGTTCGCGACCCCGGACCTGCGCAAGGGCTTCTACAGCCGCGAGGCGCTCGGCGTTTCGACATGGGATCTCTTCGATTTCGTCGCCGAGGCCTACGGGGCCGAGCTGGCCCGCATCCTGGCCCTCGGCGGCGACGAGGGCGCCGAGTCGAAGGACAAGGCCCGCCAGCCGCGGCGCTTCCCGCCGGTCGTCCTGTTCGA
>JBFYOD010000022.1:0-4443 GCA_041303965.1 Candidatus Aminicenantota bacterium | reverse complement strand
GGTTTCGCTCGGATTCGAGGCCTCCGCCTTCGGTTTCTCGGGTCCCGGCCTCCTGGCTTTCATCTCCGGGCTGGGGATCGTTTCCCTGGTCTATGTCCTGACGTTGCGCCGGGGCGGTTTCAAGATCGAGACCATTCTCCTGACTGGCATCGCCGCCGGAGCTCTGGCCTCGGCTTTTACCTCGTTCTTTCTCTTCATGCGTTCGGATTCCTACGACCAGGCGGTCTTCTGGCTCCTCGGCAGTTTTCAACTCGCCGAATGGGGCCAGGCCGCCACAATAGCTCCCTGGTTGGTCCTTTGCTTCGTCGCGGCCATCTGGCTGGCCAGGGACATGGACCTCCTGGCTCTGGGCGACGAAACCGCCCAGGCCCTCGGCTGCCCCGTCCGGCGCGTCAGGAAAGCCTTCCTGGCGATGTCGGCCCTCCTGGCGGCGCTGTCCGTGGCCGTAAGCGGGATCATCGGCTTCGTTGGGCTCGTCGTCCCCCACTGGGTCCGTATCCTGATCGGCCCCGGCCACCGCGCTCTTTTCGCCTCGTCCGCCCTTGCCGGCGGCACTTTCCTTCTCTACTGCGACCTCCTGGCCCGCAACCTTCTCCCCGCCGAGCTCCCGATCGGTGTCATCACCGCGGCCGTCGGCGCCCCGTTCTTCCTTTATCTGCTGCACAAGAAGCGCTAGCCGACCCTCGCAAATTGAGTCAAGAAGGGGAACGTGCATAGACACCGTAGCGGAGGAGGCCGCTGAATTAGGGGGCTGAGGGGATTGTCTGAGTGAGCATAAGCGGTGATTTAGTCGGGCAGCGTGCCGGACGAGGGTAGTTTCAGGGGAAACCGCCAAAACGTGTTTGAGCTCGGCGTCGCGCACGCCGAGCGAGTTGTTTTGGTGCCGAGTCCGGGGCGCTGACCGGCGTGAAAAATCACCGCAGCGAACGAAGATGATCCCCGAGGCCCCTCAGCGGCCGACGAGGCGATATCCTGCCGCCGATTGAACCGTAGCGCCTCCCGGGCCGTATGATAGAATGAGGGCCCATGACTTTCTTCTTCGTCCGCGACTACCGCCATCGCCACCGCTTCTTCTCGGCCGAGCCGCTCGGCCCCCTGCCGGCCGAGTTCTCGAAGTCGCGCGCGATCTGGGAGACGGCCAAGAGGAAAGTCACCGGCCTCAACCCGCGCATGCTCCTCCAGGAGCAGGCCTTCGAGCACGGCGGACGTCCGGGTGACGGGCCGCTCCGCATCCTCCATTCGGGCCTGACCGACGATAAGGCGCTCCGGACGAAGCTCTTCTTTTTCCTCCAGCGCCAGCGGACGCGCCACATCCTCGTCCTGGCCGCGGAAGCGCTCGTCCTGCCCGTCAGCGGCCTGGCCGCCCTCCTGCCCGGGCCGAATATCATATTTTACTTTCTGGCCGTCCTGATGGTCATCCAATGGCAGGCCCTGCGCGGTATCAACCGCATCCTCCGCCGCGAACACGAACTCGTCGCCGACCCGCTCTTGGCCGAATGGGAGACCGCGGTCGACGCCCGGGCCGAGGCCCGCTTTCCGGAGCTCCTGGAGCGTCTCGAGAAAGCTCACGGCCTCCCTTCCGCCCGCAAACTCCTCTGGAAATAGCCCCATTATTCTCAAATTGACAAACTTCGGCAATTGGCTTAGGGTATAGGTACCATGACACTGACCCTAAACCAGGTCTTGTGGATCGTCTTGACCGTGGCGGCCGTTGTCGCCGTGACCTTCCTCGCGCTCTTCCTCAACCAGCTCCGCCGGACCGCCCGAGAGGGCGAGAAGACCCTGGCCAAGGCGCAGGAGACGATGGACGGGCTGAAGGAGATCGAGGCCAAAATCAACGCGAGCCTGGACAACGTGGGGGAAGTCCTGGCTGTGTCGAAGAGGGCGGTGACCGGACTTTCGCAAATCACGTACTATCTCACTTCCAGGGTCATCCGTCCCTCGGTGAAATACTGGCCGTTCCTCTTTCCGCTCGTCCGCCTCGGTGTGCAGCAGATGAAAAAAAGAAAGGAGAAGAAGGATGGGTGATAACAAGGACAATCATTTCTGGGATTCGCTGCTGACGTTCGCGGCCGGCGCGGCCACGGGCTTCATCGTCGGCATCCTGTTCGCCCCCGCGAGCGGCAAGGAGACGAGGAAGAAGATCAAGGACCAGGCCGCCAAGACCGGCGAGGTAGCCAAGGAAAGCTACGAGAAGATCGCTAAGGAAGCCGAGAAGGGCATGCGGATGGTCAAGGAAAAAACGGGCGAAGGCGTCGACGCCATCCGCGATTTCATCGAAAAAAAGAGGGAAGAATTCCAGCACAAGGCCGCGGCCGAAGAGGACAAGTAGCCCGATCTCTGCGCGCCGCTCCCCCTCACCCCTTCATTTCTGTTCGACTCCCGAGTTGGGGGTCTGTATTTTTCCCTCCGCGCACGCTACAATGAGTTGTCTTGAAAAAGGATCGAGGTCGTTGATGAAGAAACAGCATTCCCTCTTTCTGCTCGTGGTCGTCCTGGCCGTCCTGGCCGCCTTGCCGCCGGCCGCCCGGAGCGTCGACCTGAAAACGAGCCAGCGGATCGACGCGGAGATCGAGAAGAACAAGGCCGAGATCGTCAAGGTCCGGCGATTCATCCACATGAACCCCGAGCTCGGCAACCGCGAGTTCGAAACGGGCCGCCTCATCAGCGCCAAGCTCGAGCCCCTCGGCTTCGAGGTCCGGACCGGCGTCGCCAAGACGGGCATAGTGGCCATTCTCCGCGGAAGCCAGCCCGGCCCAGCCGTCGCCGTCCGTGCCGACATGGACGCCCTCCCCGTCCAGGAGACGACGAACCTCCCCTTCAAGTCCCTGAACCCGGGCGTCATGCACGCCTGCGGTCACGACGTCCACTCCTCGGTCGTCCTGGGGACGGCCGTCGTCCTCAACGCCCTCAAGGACAAGATCAAGGGGACCGTGACGTTCCTCTTCCAGCCGGCCGAGGAAGGCGCGCCCGCCGGCGAGGAGGGCGGGGCTGACCTCATGGTCAAGGAAGGGGCCCTGGACAACCCTTCCGTCGGCGCCGTTTTCGGGTTTCACGTCTGGCCTGAGAACGTCGTCGGCACAGTGCTTGTCGCCCCGGGCAACGTGACCGCCGCGTCGGACACGTTCACCATCACGGTCAAAGGGAAAAGCGCCCACGCCGCGCGGCCCCACGAGGGCATCGACGCCGTGGTCATCGCCGCCGAGATCGTCACGGCGCTCCAAACGGTCGTCAGCCGGGCCTCCGACCCGACCGACCCGGCCGTGCTGACCGTCGGCACCATCAACGGCGGCACCCGCCGGAACATCATCGCCGAGCGCGTCGTCCTCGAAGGGACGGTCCGGACGCTCAGCGAAACGAACCGGAAAAAGATCCCCCTGCTCATGGAGAGCATCGTCAGGAATATCGCCGGAATGTACGGCGCCGAAGGCCAGTTTGAGTATAAAGAGGCCCTTCCGTCCGTCTTTAATAATCCAGAGCTTGCCGCGGCCATGACCCCGACCCTGACCAAGCTCTTGGGTAAGGACAAGACGCTCATATGGAAGCCTCAGATGATCGCCGAGGACTTCGCCTACCTGGCCCAGAAGGCCCCCGGCTTTTACTTCTTCCTGGGCGTCAGGAACCCGGCCCAGGAGACGGCGGCGCCCCTTCACAGCCCCAACTTCAGCCCGGACGAGAGGAGCATCCCCCTGGGGATCAGGATACTCAGCCATCTCCTGCTCGACGCCCTGGACGGCCAAAGCGCCCTCGCTTCCGGCGGGCCAAGCCGCTAAGAACCAGCCCCTTCCCTTTTCTGCTCCTGGCGGCCGCCCTCGGCCTGGGCATCTCCGCGGCCTCAGCTTTGCCCATTCCGCCAGGCCCGGCTTGCGGCCTGTCGTTCATTCTGCTTGCCGCCGGATGGCTCGCGTTCGGCGTCCGCTCGGACCGGACGGCCGTCCTTTTTCTCCTGGCCGCCGTCGCCGCCTCGGGCGCCGCGCGCCTGGCCCTCCAAGACCGGGACTTCGAACGCAATGCCCTTCATTCTCACGCTGCCGGCGACTACGTCGACATCGCGGGCCGGCTATACCGTTCACCCGGCCGCGAACCGGACCGAGACGTCCTGTTCATCGCCGTCCGGACGATCGGGGCGGGCGGGGCCGACGAGCCCGTTCACGGTCATCTCCGGTTGAGCGTGCCCTTCGCCCGAGGCACTCGCCCCCGGCTCGATTTCTTGGCAGGCGACGCGGTCAGGGCTTCCGTCCGTTTGAGTTCGGGTAGCGCTTTCCGGAATTTCGGCGCCTTCTCGTATGAAAGATATCTCCGGGGAGTCAACATCCACCGGCGGGCCTCGACAAAGACCTCGCTTCTCGTCAAGCGGACCGGGGCCGCCCCGGCCGGCTCGGTCCGCGCCCGCATATCCCGCGTCCGTTGCGGCATCCAGGCCGAGCTCGAGCGGCGGTTCCC
>JBFYOD010000021.1:0-3361 GCA_041303965.1 Candidatus Aminicenantota bacterium | reverse complement strand
AGGCTTCGATCGTCTGCCGGACGTAGCTCTCCATGACCTCGTCGGACATGCGGAAGTCCGAGCCGGGATAGAGCCGCTCTTTTTTCAGAAAAAAGCAATAGTCACAGGCGCAGTTGCACCGGGCCCCAGTGGGCTTAACCATGACATGGTAGCTTGGCTGACGCAACATATTCATAAAAATGCCTTTAACTACTTTTCGGCGCCCCTTATTGGGCCTAGATAGCACTTTTCGCCGGGTAAAAACGCCATTTCGCCCGTGCGCTCGAATACAGGCCTACCTGATGAGATGGAATTCGGGCTCCGGCCAGGACATGATGCCTCGCTTCGGGATCCCTGTCAACGCGGCCCTCCCTTCTGCTTGACTCGAATGGAGCATAGTGGCTATCATTCCTTCGCAACGGGCAGTTCGGTAAAGGTCGGGGAGGGCGTCATGAGGAAATTTCTCTTTTTCGTCGAGCTGGGGCTTCTTCTGTTCGGGATCCTGATCAACGTCGGACATTCGGCGTCCGCAACGATCCGGCTCGAACGGGAAATGGTTCGGGAACGCATCGATCTTCCGGGAGGTGTTCGAGGAGATGCGGTCCTCAAAGAAAAGGCGCTCGCGGCCGCGGCTGCAGCTAAGAAGAGAGCTCAGACCGGGCTTTCGCGGGAATTGATCGGGAACCTGGACAAGGTCCTGGCTGGGCTCGAAAGCGCCGACGACGTCAACAACCTCGGCGTGCTCCTCTGGCTGGACGGGAAATCCCGTGCGTCCGTTGCCGTCCTGGCTACGGCCGCCCTGGACTTGCCGGACGATTTTCTGCCATTCAACAACCTCGGAGGAGCCCTGAACAGCCTGGGCGACTACATCACCGCGCTCCTCCTCCTCCGTTACGCCGAGAGCCTCGCCCCCCGGAATTCTCTCGTCCTCGCGAACATGGGGACGGCGTATCACGGGCTGGACCAGCCGGCCGAAGCGGTCAAAGCCTGGGAGCGGTCCGTGGCCGTGGAACCGAACAACGTCGAGGCCAACTTCGGCCTGGGCATGTCGCATCTTACGGCCGGCGACAGAGGGAAGGCGGAGTCCTATCTCAGAAATTCCCTTCTCGGGGGATATACGAACCGGGCTGCCAGGGCTCTCGACAAGATCACCAGGAAATCCAAGAGAGCGCCTGTGCTGGCTGCGGAAACGGGCACTCCGGACGCGGACTTCAACGTCCGCCTTCCGGAACTTCCCGAGTCCCTGAGGGATTTTGCCAAGTCGTGGAAATTCTATAAGGACGAAGGAGAAAGGATACGCACACAGGGCCTCGATCTTCTCAACCGGAGGATGGAGCTGGAGAAAAAGCTATTTGAAGAACAAAAATATCTTGAACAAACGCCCGAAGAAGGCGTCTATCCGCTCTCAAGCAGGAAAGGAGAACTCGGAGTCGCAGAAGCCCATCGGCACTGGGAATTCTGCGAGGATCTCAACAGAGCCTTCGTGACCTACTTTAAGGACGTGCTCGACCGCAAGATCCAGTACGATCGGGAGAATGATCGGATCACGGAGGCCGAGGAGGCCGAGTGCCGGAAGCTGAAGGATAGCCGCGCGAGGGAAAGGTGCCTCGATGAGGTCCAGCGGCGCTATTGCGGCCGCTTTTACGCCTATGCGGATCCCCTGTATAAAGAGTTCCACGACCGGTATGGGCAATTCGCCGGCCAGTGGCAAGCCGAAGCGAACCTTTTCTTCGCCGAGGTCGCTCACTGGGCCGGTTCGCTCCCGGAAGCCGCGCCCGCGTACGAAAAAACCAACGCCCAGTACGAAATCCTCATGGCTTACATAGCCCTCCACAGGCCCTGGTTAGAGGGCGCGGCTAACGCGCTCGGCTCCGGCAGATCATGTGAATCCTCAGAAGTGCCCCCGCCGCCCACCGGGGAGTTCCGGGCTTCCGATTTCGAGACTCCCTGTTCGTTCCAGGGGATCGAGATCGGGCTCGGACCGGCCTGGATCAAAGTAGATTGCCGCAAGGTGGCGATCGAGGGAACCCTCGGGTTCATGGCCGGCGGTGTGGAATGGGATTTTGTCGACAAGCAAGCGACTCTCTACCTCGGGGTTGGAGTAAGCTCTCGCTGGCCCGGAGGGATCAAGGAACACGCCAAGGCCAACGTCGGGGTCTATATCTGCGTGGATAAGGACAACACGATTGTGGACATCGGTATAGGGGCAAACGCCAGGGCAGGCGTCGCATTTGGGGTACCGGAGGCGAAAAAGGATATCGCGGGCGGCACTATTAAAACCCGGTTCGGTTTTATCGCGGGGGCCGTGTTCTGATGACGTCTTCGCCGGCAAGCCCCCCATGACCGGGCTTATCGGGGAACCGGTTTCTCTGAGAAATGGACGTACGAGAAGCATTCGGGAATGTGGGAGTTGTAGACGCCGTGGCGGTTGAGGGCCCAACCCGGGTGCGGCTCGGCCTTCGTCCCGCAGAACTCGAGGAGCTCGAATCGCGAGAAATCCATCCGCCAGACATCGCCATCGCGGGGCGGCACGGGGCGGCTCCCGGCTAGTTGCTTCATGCCGCGCCAAGGGAAGGCGATCTCGGCGGTCCAACCCTTATCGACGTCCGAGGGATCGTTGAGGGTGCCGTCGACCCGCACCGCCGCTTTCAATCCGGGGAGATCCCAATCCATGAAAGCCCAGCGCGGGCCCCGCGGGTCCTTGCCGTAGCGCGTCGCGTCCTGGAAGCCGCCGATTATATCGACCCGGCGCGTGTACAGGTCAAATTCGGGCAGGTCGAACCGGCTCCCCTTTTTCAGAACGTCCCGGCCGATGTAGAAGACCTCGTAGATCGTGCCCAGGGCGTTGATCTGGAATTCGTAGTAGCAGTCCTCGCCGCCAATGAAAATTTCGACGTCGTTCTCCGTCCAGACGAGCGCGTCGCGCTCCTTGAGCCGGGCCTGGACGTTCGGCTCATCAACCCAAAAAGCGACGTACAGGTTCTCGTCGTCCCAGAGCGAGGCCATCCGGGTGTCCATAAAACCGGGGACACCGCTCACGAGGTCGACGAACCGGTGCGATCTCGGCGCCTTTCTCCAAGCGGGCTTGTCCAAGTTCCCGTCGATCTCGATCTTCTTACCCGTCCGGTGACAGGTGTAATGGGCCAGCTCGCTCTCGTCGCACCCGTATCGCGCTTTCATCGCTTCCTCCGCTTAATTATCGCAACTATAGCCCGACCATTCGCCGGGCGTCAAGAAATCCGATCGGGGTTGATTTTACCCGGGGGCAGGCCTATCCTAGTTCTCGAGTCAAAATCCGATCGTCGGCCGAGGTGAGAATGTCGATAAGCCGGAACGCGCCGTTGCGCGCCGCAGCGGCCATGGCGGCCGCCGCCCTCCTTTT
>JBFYOD010000020.1:0-3603 GCA_041303965.1 Candidatus Aminicenantota bacterium | reverse complement strand
CCAACGATCCTTACCAGGAATGTCTCGACCACTGGACGAATAGAGCGCCGGGGCCCCCCGACCCCTACTATTCCGTCAACAGGTTCTCCAAGCTTGCCGACGGCATGGCGAAATTCAAGGGTGGGAGCGCGACCGTGGCCGTCGAGTACGCCTTCGGCCTTCTCGCGGGCGTTTCCGCCTCGAACACCCGATGGAGCTTCGTCTGCGATACCGGCGACCAGGTCTTTTATCTCAAATCGTACAGGAATCCGAAATTGCGATTCATCGACCTCAAGAAGATCGACTTTTCGTGCGGCAAGCCGACGGCCATGCTCGACGCCCACGCCGACCTCGCGGGCGACATCACCGCCGCCTTCCACGATTATTCCCACGACGAGGTTTTAGCCCACATGGTCGAGGCCCTGGCGTACTTCCGGCCGGACATGCCGCGTGAAGCCGTCAGCCAGGGCCTGGCCCTCTTCGAGACCTTCGCCTGCGAACCGGCCAAGAAATAAGGGAGTGCCGTGCCCGAGCGGTCGTCCCTTCTGTTGACTTGTCCGATTCGCCCATGCTATATAGTGGCCACAAAAGAATGGGGATGGTGCATAAACCATGGTGAACCCCGGGGACAAGATCCAGCGCTATGAGCTCGTCCGGCTCCTCGGTAAGGGTGGAATGGGCGAGGTCTACCTGGCCAGGGACAGTTCCCTCGAGCGGAATGTCGCCCTGAAATTTCTGCCCGACGAGCTCGAGCACGACCCGCGGATGCGCGAGCGCTTCCTAAGGGAGGCCAAGTCGGCCGCTGCGCTCGACCATCCTTTCATCTGTAAGATCTACGAAACCGGGACGCACCAGGGCAAGGGCTACATCGCCATGGAGTACGTCGAGGGCACGACGCTCAAGGACCGGATGGATCAGGGGGGCGTGCCTCTGCGGGATGCCATCCGTATCACCATGGAGATCGGCGAGGCCCTCGAGAACGCCCACAAGGCGGGCATCGTCCACCGCGACCTCAAGCCGGCCAACATCATGATCAGCCACCAGGGGCACACCAAGGTCATGGATTTCGGGCTGGCTAAGCATGTCCTTCCAGGAACGAACGCGGAAGGGATGAACAAGACCCTGACCCAGCAGTCGATCACGGAGCACGGCGCGATCGCCGGCACGATTGCTTATATGTCGCCCGAACAGGCCAAGGGAAGCGCCATCGACGGCCGGAGCGACATCTTCTCGCTTGGCATCATGCTCTACGAAATGATCTCGGGTGATAATCCCTTTTCCAAGCCCAGCCCGATCGAGACGCTGACGTCCATCCTCAGGGACGCCGCGCCGGCCACGCACGTCACGCCGAAATCGGTGAATCCCGTCCTCAACCCCATTGTACACAAGGCCCTGGCCAAGAATCCGGAGGAGCGGTATCTCAAAATATCCGACTTCGTCGCCGATCTGAGGGAGGCGTACAAGGAGGTCAGCGGCAGCGGGCGGCTTATCTCGAAGCGGGCGCTCGTAGTTGGCGGGGCTGCTCTCGCCGTTTTGTTCGGGGCTTTCGCCATCAACACGCTCGTGCGGCGGCCGCCGGCCCCTGCCGAGAAGGCGGGGCCGAAGTCCCTTTCCGTGATCATCGCCGACGTGGCCAACATGACCGGAGACGCGATGCTCGACGGCGTCCTCGAACAGCTCCTCGGCATTAGCTTGGGCGGAGCGGAAAACGTCTCCGTTTACGAGCGAAAACAAGCTATCAGCCTGATCGACCGGATAGACCCTAGCGCCAAGGGCCGGCTAACAGAGACAGGAGCCCGACTGCTTGCTCGCCGGGAGGGCATCAATGCCGTCATAAGCGCTTCGATCGAGCCGGCGGCGAGCGGGTATCTCGTCAAATCGTGGGCGGTTGAGCCTGTCGACGGCAAGGCGCTGGCCCAGGCCGACCAGACGATCAAGAACAAGACGGACATACTCAAGGCGGCTGATTACCTTTCGACGAGGATCCGCGCGGGGCTCGGGGTTATTTCCGAGGATTCGTCGGAGGCGCTGATCAAGGAGACGTTCACGACCACTTCGCTTGAAGCGATGAAGGCCTACGCGGATGCCCAGCGGCTCGACGGCCAGGGAAAAGAGGAAGAGGCGATCGCCGCCTATCTTCGGGCGATTGATCACGATCCCAATTGCGGACGGGCTTACGCGGGCTTGGCCGTGTCCTATTATGCGCAGGGCGAGATGCAATTGGCGGACAAGTATTTCAAGGAAGCGATGAGCCGGATCGACCAGATGACCGACCGCGAGAAGCACCGGACGCGGGGCGCTTACTATCTTTCCAAAAGCAATTTCAAGCGGGCGATCGAAGAATACGCGGCTCTGGTCAAGGATTATCCCAAAGACGTCGCCGGGCATACGAATCTCGCCATGGCCTATTTTCTGGGATACCGAATGCCCGAGGCCTTTCAGGAAGGGCTTCTGGCTTGTGAGGTCGAGCCCGACAACTTGGACCATCGTTATAACCAGAGCTGGTACGCGCTGGCCTCGGGCGATTTCGAGCGGGCCAAGCTCGAGGCGCTGAAGACATTGGAAATCGAACGCAACTATCCGAAAGCCGCCATCGTTATGGCCCTGGTCGAGATCGCTCAGGGCCGGCTGGAAGAGGCCGTCAAGCTGTATGGACGTGCCCAGGCCCTGGGGGCCACCGGGGCGTCATTCGCCACCGCGGGCCTGGCGGACCTTCGGCTCTACGAGGGGCGGCTGGATGAAGCGGTCGCAATACTCAAGTCGGGGATCGCCTTCGACAAGGACAATAAGTTCCTCTACCGGGCCGCGGACAAGTCGATCATACTCGCCCAGGCGTATCTCGCGCAGGGCAAAAATCGATTGGCGGTCGAGGCGGCTGACCAGGGCATTGCGTTGTCCAGCCGGGAAGAGATGCAATTCGCCGCCGGCTTGATCTATCTCAATGCTGGAGAGGATGGCAAGGCCCGGAACATGGCCGCTGAATTGGGGAAGAAGGTCCAGGATGTCCACCTGGCCTACGGCAAACTTCTGGGGGGAAATTTATCGCTCAAGAGGGGAGACCCAGCCAACGCGTTGAAGCTTTTCGACGAGGCTCAGGGGCTCGTCGACACCTGGCTTGGGAGGTTCGCCCTGGGGCGGGCCTATCTGGAGGCGGGAGCCTACACGGAGGCCTTGTCGGAGTTCGAGAAGTGCGAGAAGCGACGGGGCGAGGCGATGTCGGTGTTTTTAATAAACGACCTGCCGACGGTGCGGTGTCTCGATTCGCTGGATTATTTTGTCGGCCGGGTGCTTGAGGGACTGGGGAAAAACGTTGCGGCAAATGAGGCTTATCAGAAGTATCTGAAAATAAAGGCGAATGCGAATCCGGGGCAGGCGATGGTCGAGGACGCAAGGAAGCGGGCTGGTGCCGGCCAAGAGCCCTGACGGAAACGGTCTTTCTTTTAGCTCACTAAAACGCTTGCCTCTCGATTTACCGTTTTCTGAACTTCTGGATCCTGAAGTTGTTCGTATCCGCCACATAAACATAGCCGGCGGCATCGACAGCTATCCCGGAGGGATAATTCACTTTGCCATCTCCACCACCCAGGCCGCCCCACTTGCCTAAACAAACCCCATTTGAAGTGA
>JBFYOD010000019.1:0-3501 GCA_041303965.1 Candidatus Aminicenantota bacterium | reverse complement strand
GGCCCATTACGAACTCCACGCCTGGTGCCTGCTCGTCTTGGCCTGGGTCATGGTGCCGTTCTACATGCGCTCCAGGGTCTTCACCATGCCGGAGTTCCTGGAAAGGCGCTTCTCCCCGGCGGCCCGGACGGTCCTTTCGCTCATTTCGCTCGTGGCCTACGTCCTGACCAAAATGGCCGTTGGCATCTTCGCCGGCGGTATCGTTTTCAGCGTCCTCCTGCCCGAGCTCAACTTCATGGGCCTCGACAGCTTCTGGATCGGCTCCATCCTGGTCATCGTCATCACCGGGCTCTACACGGTCATGGGCGGGCTCAAAGCCGTCGCCTACACGGAAGCCCTTCAGACGTTCATCCTCATCGTCGGCTCGGCACTGGTGACCTACTTCGGCCTGAAAGCTCTCGGCGGCTGGGGCCAGCTCCGGGCGATCGTCGGCGGCGAGATGTTCAACCTCTGGAAGCCTCTCGTCCCGGCCGGAATCGAGGGCACGTGGGCTCCCATCAAGGAGGCCGGCCGGATGGCCTGGTACTTCAACGACAACTATCCCTGGATCGGCATGCTCTTCTGCGCGCCGATCATCGGCCTGTGGTACTGGTGCACCGACCAGTACATCGTCCAGCGCGTGCTCGGCGCCCCGAACCAGCGCCAGGCCCGCCGGGGTTCCATCGCCGCCGCCTTCTTCAAGCTCCTTCCCGTTTTCATCTTCATCATCCCCGGCATGATCGCCTTCGCCCTGGCCAAGAGCGGCCAGAACCAGGCCCTCCAGCAAGAGCTCTTCGGCACGGGCGGCGAGCTCATCCGGGCCAACGCCCAGAAGGCCTTCCCCATGCTCGTGGCCAGCGTCCTGCCGGTCGGCATCCGCGGCATGGTCGTGGCCGGGTTGCTCGCCGCTCTGATGAGCTCGCTCGCCGGCGCCTTCAACGCCGCCTCGACCCTCTTCACCATGGACTTCTATCAACGCCTGCGGCCCAAGGTGACGCAGGAACGGCTGGTCTGGGTTGGCCGCGTGGCCACGGGGGTCATGGTCCTCATCGGTCTCCTTTGGATCCCGGTCATCCGCGGCGGCCGAGGCCTCTACGACTACCTCCAGGGCGTCCAGTCCTACCTTGCCCCGCCCATCTTCGTCGTCTTCTTCTTCGGCGTCTTCATGAAGCGGCTGAACGCAAAAGGCTGCCTGGCCGCGTTGGCGACGGGTTTCTCGCTCGGGATTTTCCGGTTGGCCGTCGACACGCCGGTCAAGCTCGTCAGCGGCTTCTCCTATGCCGAGGGCTCGTTCCTGTGGATCGTCAACCACATCTTCTTCCAATATTACAGCCTGATCATCTTCCTCGTCAGCGTCGTCGTCATGATCATCGTCAGCTACCTGACCGAGCCGCCGGCCTACGAGAAGATCAGCGGGCTGACCTACGGAACGGTCACGGCCGAGCACCGCAAGGAGTCGCGGGCCAGCTGGACGGCGACGGACGTCATCGCCTCCGGTATCGTCCTGGCCCTGATCGTCGCCGCCTATCTCTATTTCACGGGGTGAGGGGGACGGGATTCGCCAGCTTGCCGGAATGATGCCCGCGGGGCCGGGCGAAGGTCGAAGCCGGGCCCATTCGTCGTTCGGCTGGCGCCGAAGCTGCTTCCTTGCCCTGGCCCTACTCGCGCTCCCTCTCAACTCCGCGGCGCCGGCTCCTGAAGCGTCCCAAGGCCCGCCGGAAACACGGCGCGTCGAGACGGTCGCCCCGGGTGTCGAGCACATCGAGATCCGGCGCGGGGATTTCGGGCGGGGGATCGGCCCCGACCGCTGGACGATCAACGTCCTCGTCCTCGACCCGTCGAAAACGAGGATCAGCCTCGGCCGGGCCCTCGACCGGGGCGTCGGGACCGAGACGCCTAGCTCGATCGCCGCCCGCCGCGGCGCCCTGGCCGCGACGAACGGCGGCTACTTTCGTACGGAGGGGATCTACCGGGGAGAGCCGGGGGGGATCCTGGCCCTGGCCGGCAAGGTCCTCAGCGAGCCGTCCCGCAAGCGGCCTGGCCTGTCCGTTTCGAACACAAGCGGGAAAACGAAGCTGGCCGTCGTCGACGTCGATTTCGCGGCCGAGGTCGTCACGGCCAAGGGCGCCCGGCGGCATGTCGACGGCGTCAACCGGCCCCGTCTCGACGACGAGCTCATCCTCTACACTCCGGAGTTCAACCGCACAACGCTCACCGGGGCCTCGGGCGCCGAGGCCGTCGTCGCCGGAGGCCGCATCCGTTCCGTCCGGGACGGGCGGGGCGACGCGGCCATCCCACGGGGCGGCTGGGTCGTCTCCGGCCATGGCGATTCGCGCGCCTGGGTCATCAAGAACATGAAAGAGGGGGCCCGGGCCGAACTGAAAAGCCACGCCCTGCTCCATCCCTCACCGCCGTTCGTCCCCGAGTTCATCCTCGGCGGCGGCCCGCGCCTGGTCAGGGACGGCCGGCCAGCCGCGGCTTCGGACACGGGCATCTATCCCGAGGGCTTCGCCGCGGCGCGTCATCCGCGGACGGCCGTCGGGGTCCGGACCGACGGCTGTATCCTCCTCGTCACGGTGGACGGCCGTCAGCCGGAGATGAGCGTCGGCATGACCATCGCCGAGCTCGCCTCCCTCCTCATCGAGCTCGGGGCCGTCGAGGCCGTCAATCTGGACGGCGGCGGTTCTACGGCCATGGTCGTCCGCGGCCGGGTCGTCAACAGCCCTTCCGATCTCACCGGCGAACGGGCCGTCGGCGACGCCCTCCTGGTCTTTCTCCGCTGAGCCCGGATTGACGGGCGGAAGCGGGGCTGTTATAAGTACTTCTCATGCTTCTCTCCGCCAGAGAAATCCCAGAGGGACGGTCCCACCCCTGTATCAGGTTTGGAGTCGTCCCGGTCATCCGAGGAGGCCCCATGAAAAAGAATGTTGGACTTTCACTTTTGAGGATCGTCATCCTCGTCGTCCTCGTCCTCCCGCTTGCTATCGCAAGCGGCACGGCCGCGGGGACGGGCTCTGTCGCCCCGGCAGGGACGAAGAAGCCGATAAGCTACGACGCCTACGACGGCTGGCGGTCGATCCAAGGGACGCAGCTTTCGCGCGACGGCCAATGGCTCGTTTACGCCCTCACGCCCCAGGACGGGGACGGCGAGCTCGTCGTCTTGAACCTGAAGACAGACAAGGAATTCCGCGCGGCGCGCGGCCGCCAGCCCGTCATCGCGATCGACGGCAAGTTCGTCGTGTTCACGATCGCGCCGGTCAAGGCGGATGTGGACAAGGCCAAGAAGGACAAGAAGAAACCCGAGGAACAGCCCAAGAACGGCCTGGGCATCATGAGCCTGGCCACGGGGGAGGTAGCCACGGTCGATCGGGTCAAGAGCTTCAAGCTCGCCGAGGAATCCGGCGCGTTCGTGGCCTACCTCATGGAGCCTCCTCTGAAGAAACCCGACGAGAAGAAGGACGAAGCCAAGAAGGAAGAGCCCAAAAAAGAACCCGCAGTGAAGAAGGAACCCGAGGTCAAGCC
>JBFYOD010000018.1:0-25176 GCA_041303965.1 Candidatus Aminicenantota bacterium | reverse complement strand
CGACGCCCGAAGTCAGCCGCCGGGCGTTCCGGCCCTCGAGGTCGGCCGTCCAGAGGTCGTTGGCGTAGACGAAGGCGACGCGGTCGGCCGAGACGGCCGGCTGGGTCAGAAGCTTCGTGTCCGTCGTATCGACAGCCATGAGATGGCTCGCACCGGATATAAGGACAAGGATGAACGTTAGGGTGATAACACTTTTTCTCACGATGGCCTCCTCGAGGAAATTCATATAGGGAAAACTATACGTCCGCGCTAGCCAAAAGGTCAAAGAATATTTAGGGATCACCGCAGCGAACGAAGACGATCCCCGAGGCCCCTCCGCGGCCGACGCGCATTGACGGTCTCCGCGCGTTTCCGGTATGATGTCCGCAACGCCATGACGACGAAGCCGCGAGACTTCTACGAGATCCAGGAACGGCAGCGGCGGAGGAGCGTCTTCCTGTTCGCGGCCGTCCTCCTCTTCTATTTCGCCGCCATCGGCCTGATCGTTCTGGCCTTCCTCGCCAGTTTCGGGCTGGTCTTGAATATGGCCACGCTCGCCTCGTCGTCCTTCTGGCCCCGCTTCCTCCTCTTCGACCTGGCCGCTGCGGCCATCGTCTCCGTCCTCCATTTCCAGGACGCCCGGAAAAACGGCCCACGCCTCATCCTCCGCCGGCTCCAGGCGGCGACGCCGGACGCGGCGGACCGCTACCACATGCAGTTCCTCAACACGTTGGACGAGATCCGCATCGCCGCCGGACTGCCGCGCGTCAACGCCTACGTCCTGCCGTCCTTCGCGGTCAACTCCCTGGCCGTCATCGAAGAGGACGGCACGCCGGCCGTCGCGGTCACCGAGGGCCTGCTCGCCGAGGGAACGAGGGACGAGCTCCAGGCCGTCGCCGCCCACGAGCTGGCCCATATCGCCAGGGGCGACGCCTTCTACCTGACGCTTGTCTGCTCGCTGGCCAACCTCTTCGAGAAATTCAAGGACGCCCTGGAGCCCGAACAGGACGACAGGGCGGACTGCGGCGGGCGGCGCGCAAGCGGCGGCTTTCCGCCCATCCTCTTCTACGTCGCGGTGGCCCTGTCGGCCCTGGTCATGCGGCTGCTGAGCACGCTCGTCAGCCGGGAGCGGGAGCTCCTGGCAGACGCCGCGGCCGTCGAGCTCAGCCGGGCCCCCGAGTCGCTGGCCAGGATCATCTACAAGGCCCAGGTCAAGAACTCGTTCGTCGGCGATTTCACGTCGAGCTACGCCCCCCTCTTCATCGTCCGGCCCGACTCCAAGGACACGCCGGACACCCTCGCGGGCCGGATCTTCAGCTCGCATCCGCCTCTCATGAAGCGGCTCGGCGCCCTGGCGGCCATGGTCCGGAAGAAGCCCGAGGCCATCATCAACACCGTGTGGGACGAGGAACGGGCGAGAGGCGAGGCCCGCGGCGTCCTTCATTCCTTCGAGGAGACCCGAAAAGAACAGCTCGAGCTTTTTCCTGAGACGGCCGCCTCGCCTCTAACCGGGGACGAAGCCGGGATCTGGCTCCTCGCGTTGGGGGCCGGGGAAGATTGGGAAGGGCCGTTCACGCTGGGCGAACTCGTCTGCCGGCCGCGCTTCTCCCCCATCATGCGGATCAAGAACACCCAGGAGGGCATCGAGGCCATCGCCCGCGAATTCCCGCAGGTCCGGGTCGCCCTGCACAACCTGGCCCGGAAAAGGCCGCTGAGACCCGGCCGCGAGAACCTCTGCCCCCGCTGCCGCGTCCCCCTGACCGAGGCGGTCTACGAGGGAGTCGGTATCCGGGTCTGCCGGCGCTGCCGGGGCCGGCTCGTGAACATGAGTTCGGTCGACCGCATCGTCGCCCGAAAGGAGTTCGATTTTTCAGAGCCGCTGCGGCAAAAAGCGCGGGAGTTCCGGGAACGCGTGCTCAGGAACCCCCTCAAGCGTCAGAAGGTCCAGGCCGCCCTTGGCCCGGACGTCCCCTGCCCGGGCTGCGGCTACCGGATGGTTCCCCGGCCCTACAACTACCAGTATTTCGTCCCGGTGGACAAGTGCCTGTCCTGCTCGAAGATCTGGTTCGATTCCGACGAGCTCGAGATCCTCCAGATCCTCATTGAGGAAAGGCAGGCCCCTAGATCTTGAATTCGCCGGTGTCGATCCATTCCTTTTTCAGGACGGACCAAAAATCCTCGGCCAGCCCCTTGAGGACGTAGGCGTAAGGGAGCCAGCCGTACCCCTTCTCCCCCCAGCCCGTCCCCCAGGAGTTCCGGACGAGGAGCGCGCCTTTCGCCGTTTCGCCGCCGGACGTGTTCTTGATCGCGAGCGCGTCGTCGTAGCCCATGGCCACGACGGCGTGTCCGCCTTCGATCCGCTCCCGGCCGACCGGGAAGGGGATGCGGCCGGTCTCGGCCGCCTGATCGACAGAGCTGTAGACGGTGAAGCCGAACATGGCCGGGTGCCCCGCGGCGAGATAGGTCTTGAGCCGTTCCAGGACGGCGGGCCCCGCCGCCCCGGCCGGGTCGTGCCGGTAGTACATCAGCGTCTTGTAGTTCTGGGCGAAGGCGTAACAAAAAGCGGGCGGCTCCTTGTCGAACCCCTCCCCGGCGTCGGTGTAGGGCCAGTACTCCTCGGGCGGGACGCCGAAAAGGATCATGGCCCCCATGGTCAGCCGGAGGTAGGCCCCCGTGTCCCCCTTCATCTTCATGAGGTTGCGTGTCACCTTATATAGGAAGAGTCGAGATGATTCGATGTGACGCCCGAACGACTTGCGCTCGTAATACTCGATGACCCCGGCGCCCGCTTGGGCCGTGCACGAGCCGAGGCCGCCCTGGTCCTCGACGGGCGAGGCCCACTCGCGGAGGTCGACGGCGGCCGGCAGCGGAGCGCGGGGCTTGCGCCCGGCGCCGGAGGCCGGGAGGCCCGTCGGGGCCAGGATGTCGCGGACGATCTTCGTTTCCCCGGTGTAGTCCCGAAAATCCGGGAAATCCGGGATCCAGCCGAGGCCGCGCTTTTTTGGATCTGTCATTTTTTCCCTCCTTCGGCTTCTTCAGCCGATCCTTGTATTTACTACGAAAAACGCTCGATGGCGTTCGTGCCGGCGCTCTCCTCGCTTTGCCTCCCCGATTTCCTGCCCCATTCTCCTGAGAAGACTATGACTTGGTAGATAGCACGGGCGAATCCATATCACGTAACGGAGTTCGCGAAGGAAGCTGCGGATAAAGGGGCTGAGGGTATCGTCGAAGGGAGCATAAAGCGGGGATTTAGACTTCACGGGACGGAGACGCGGACTCCTCCCATCGACTCCGGACCGCGAAGGCGTAAAGAATTAAACCCATTCGACTCCCCGGCCCTAAGCCCGGGGATATGCGCAGGGTTAATACTGAGCGCCACCAGCCCAGTTAAAAAAGCTGGTGGCAGCGAACGTATCACCGCAGCGAACGGAGACGATGCCCGAGGCCCCGCCGCAGCTTCCCGCGACCTCCAAGACCCGTTCACCCCGGGGATGGGGGGGAAATCATCCCCGGAATCACCTTAAGGGGTGATTGACCCGGGCTGGGGGTGAGGAAAAAATGGTTGCATGCGAACGACAGCGCCGTCCGTAACGTATTCCGGCAGGGTATTTACCGGCCGGGACAAGACGTCCGGAGGCGGCAGGAAGCTTTAGGGAATGGGAATGAAAAAGATCCTCGTCATCGATTATGACCAGAGCGCACTGGCCTCCCTCCAAGGGATCCTGGTCAAGGAGGGATACCAGGTCGTCATCGCCGGCGACGGCCAGGCGGGCTGGGATAAGTTCAACCGGGAATCCCCGGACCTCGTCCTGATGGAGGCTATGCTCCCCAAGGTCCACGGCTTCGAGCTCTGCCAGAGGATCACATCGGAACGGAATTCAGTGGCGCCGGTCTTCATCATGACAGGAGTTTACAAGGACCGCGTCTACAGGACGGAAGCCCTGCGAACTTACGGGGCGTCCGAATACTTCGAGAAGCCCCTCAAAATGGCCGAACTCCTGGCCTCGGTCGAGGCCGTCCTCGGAAAGCCCGAAAAAAAGCCCGACCCGGAACCGGCCCCGGCCGAACCGGCCAAGACCGCCGGCCCCGAGCCCGTGTGGGCCGACCCTCCCAAGATCAAAAGGCCCAAGCCCGCTGAAGAAGAATTCGCCTGGTCGGCCGACCTGGACAAATTGCGCCGAGAGATGCCGAAAACCACGGTCCGGGCGCCGAGCCGCCATGAGCCGTCCATAGAAGCCCGGCTCGACACGATCGCCAGCGAGATCGCGAGGACGTCCGTCGCCGAGCCCCCGCCGCATCAGATGACCGTCGAAGGCAAGCCGCAGGAACACGCGGAACAGAAGGGCAACGGGAACGGCAATGGGAACGTCGACATCGACCAGTTCCTCAAGTCCGCGCTGGCGGGCCTCGACCTCAGCAAGGAAAAGGTCAAGGTGCCCAAAACGGCCCCCCTACCGCCGCCACCGCCGCCCGCGGAGAAGCCTCGCCCTGTGCCGCCGCCGGTCATCGCCAAACCGACCCCGCCGCCCCCTCCTCCCGCCGTCGCCGAAAAACCGGCCGCGCCGCCGGCGCCGTCAGTCACGTTGACGCCGGGAGACCCGGGATCCGACTCTTCGCCGTTCTTCACGCCCGAAAAGAAGAAAACCGAAAAGCCCGCGGAAAGGCCCCGTACTCCGGTGCCTCCCCCCGCTGCGAAGCAGTCCAAGCCGGAAGAAAAGCCCGCTCCGGCCAAGCCGAGAACGAAAACCCGGGAAGCCGAAGTCCTCTCCTCGTCGCAGATCTTCTCGGAGATCGGCCAGGATAAGCCCAAGAAGGCCTTCTCTCCGCTTCTCGCGGTCGGCGCCGGCGTCGCCGTCATCGCCGTGGTCGGATTCTTCATTCTCCGGCCGAAGCGGCCCGCCGCGCCGGCCGAGGATGTGTTGAAGCCGCCGCAGACGGTCACGCAGACGAACGTCGCGGAGAAGCCGGCCGAGGTCGTCCCGCCGCCCGAAGTCAAGCCCAAGCCCGCGGCCCCCAAACCAAAGGTGGAAACCCAGACCTCCGTCGCGGATATCGGCCCCAGCAGCGAGGATGCGATCCTCCTTCCGGTCGCGCCCGCGGCCGCGCCGTCCACGATCGGAGGCTCTCCCGCCCCCGGAAGCGGGCAGGACCAGAACGCCGCGGGGTCCCAAACGGTCCAGGCCGACCCGCCCCCCGTCAAGACGGAGGGCAGCGCCCCCCCGGCCAAAACCGAAGAGATCCCGGCCCAGGACAAAGCCGGCGACCTCGGGACGGCCGCGAAACCGGCGGCGGACGCGACGCCAGCGAAGCGCCCCGCCAGCGAGGGTGACCTCGTCGACCTGGCCTCGGTCTCCGAACCGCCCGTGACGCTGAAAACCGTCGACCCGGTCTATCCGCCGTCGGCCCAGCGGCTCGGCGTGGAGGGGTCGATCACGGTCAACGTTCTCATCGATGAAAACGGCACCGTCATCGATACGGGCATTCTCAAGGGGATCCAGGACGACAAGGGCCTGGGCAAGGCCGCCGAAACGGCTATTCGAAAATGGAAGTTCCGGCCGGCCAGGAAGGACGGGGTCAACGTCAAGGTCTGGAAGCCGTTCGTCATCGTCTTCAAGGCGGCCGCCAAGATCGGCTGAGAAGATGGAAAAAAATATTCAACCCGACGATAGGAGTTTCACATGGGCCTGAGCAAGGAACAAGAAGACCTGTACAAAAAGACGATGGCCGAGGTCAAGCATCAGCTGGAACACCTCGACGAGGAAGTCGAGAAGGAGCTCCAGAAGGTCCGCAAGCGCCTGGCCGAGCTCCAAGACTCGAAAAAATCGCTGAAGATGGTCTACGAAGGGACGGCCAAGCTTCTTGGGATCGAACTCGAGTCCGAGGAGGAGGCCGTCGACGAGACCTCCTCCATCGCCAAGATGTGAGGACCCCGCCGCCGCTCGAGGCCGGACGGCCCGGCGGCTCCCCCCGGACACTCCCGCATTCCCGGAAGCCGCGGATAAATCCAACCCCATCGTTGACGCCCCGGGGCTGTTCTGTTATAAACTTGTTCTTTAAATGTTCATCCTTCTCGGAATTTTCATCGGGCTGCTGGCGGCCGTGCCCCTCGGCCCGGTCAACGTCTTCGTCGTCTCCCAGGCGCTCAAACGCGATTTCTTCCACGGTCTCCTCGCCGGCCTGACGGCGGCCGTGCTCGACACGGCCTTCAGCTTCATCGCCCTGGCCGGCTTCTTCCAGATCAAGCTCAATCTGCCCCCCTACGCCATGTCGGCCCTGAAGGTCACCGCCGCCATCATCATCCTGCTGCTCAGCCGCAAGCTGATCCGCGATTCCCGGACCTTCTCCGTCCCTCGCGAAGGCGACAGGATCCCCTCGGCGGCTCCCAAGCCGATCCTCGGAGTCCTCATTCTCTATGTGAGCAATCCGACCCTCTACATGTTCTGGGTCGCCGTGGCCGGGACGGTGACAGGGCATCACCTCGTCCAGCCCGGAGCCTGGACGGCCGTTGCCTTCTCCGCAGCGGTCGGCTTGGGCTCGATGCTCTGGTACCTTTCGCTCGTCCGCTTCATCTCCCGCCGGCAGGACCGGATCAAGCCCGAGACCTTCCGTAAGGTCCTATTCTACCTTGGCCTGGCCCTCGCGGCCTTCGCCATCTACACCCTGGGCACGGTCTTCATCTAGCTCCCAATGACCAAGCGAGGGCAGGTCGAAAAAACCTACGCCTTCGAGGTCCCCGACCGCATCCCCTTCGTCCCGGCCGTCTATGAACACAAGGCCCGCCTCGTCGGGCGCCGGCCCTCCGAGGTCTGCCGAAGCGTCGAACTCCTCCTCGAATCCCTGGACAAGGAGCTCGAGGTCTACGACCCCGATATGCTGGTCGTCGGCATCGACGTCTACAACGTCGAAGCCGAGGCCGCCGGCTGCGAGATACATTATTTCGACGGAACGTCCGACGTACCGGCGGTCGCCGCCCCGATCCTCGGCGGGCCGGGCGACATCCGCAAACTCGGCGTCCCCGACCCGGCCCGGGACGGCCGGATGCCACTCTTCGTCGAAGCGGCCGCCCGTCTCCACAAGGACAAAGGGCGGGACATGATCATCAGGGGCGCCCTGACCGGGCCCTTCTCCCTCGCCTGCGCCTTGGCCGGGACGGAGGCGGTCCTCGTGGCCAGCGTGGAAGACCCGGGCTTCGTCAGGGACCTCCTAGGCTTCTCGGCCCAGGTGGCGGCCGTCTTCGGCCGGGCCTTTCTCGAGAAGGGCGTCGAGCCCATCCTCTTCGACTCCAAGGCCACCCCGGCCGCGGCCTCTCCCCGGGTTTTCCGGGAATTCGTCCTCCCCGCCTACCGCGACATCCTCATCCCGGCGCTCCGCGCGGCGGGGGCGCGGCACACGCCCCTCATTATCGGCGGCGATACGACCTCCATCCTCGAGGACCTCCTCCGGACCGGAGCGGCCCAGCTTCTGTGCGACGCGGGGTCGGACCTGGCGCTTTTCGGAAAAAGGTGCCGGGAGGAAAGACGCGCCCTGCGGGCCAGCGTCGACTCGCGGCTCGTCCACCGGGGACGGCCGGAAGAGATCAAGGCCGAAGGGCTCCGGATCCTCAGGGCGGCGGCGGGCCAACCCGGTCTCCTGTTCGGGTGCGGCGTCGTCGCCTACGATTGCGACCCGGAGAACGTCCTCGCCCTGCGCCAAGCCCGCGACGAATTCTGCGGAGTTCAGCCGCGCCGCTGAGGCCGGTCCGGGACGAAAGCGGCGGCCCGGGCGAGCGCCTGTCCCTGCCGCCGGACGAGGTCTTGCACCCTCTTCGCGTCGACCGCGGCCGTCGTGCCGATGCCGGTCGTGCAGATCGCGCCGCAGGCCGATGCATAAAAAAGGATGTCCAGCCAGTCGTCGGGGGAGAACCGTTCGGGGAGCCGCCCTCGTTTAATGGCCCCGTAGGTCCTGAGGATGAGCCCGGCCGAGAAGGCGTCGCCCGCCCCGGTCGGGTCCTTGACCCGGACGGAGAACGCGGGGACCCGGATGAACGCCCCGGGAACATCGGCCAGGGCGCCCTCTCCCCCCAGGGTCAGGAAGACGGCCTTCGCCCCCAGCCGCCGGATCATGTCGGAGGCCTTCCCCGGCTCGGCTTCGCCGACGAGAGACGCGGCTTCGTCGGCGTTGCAGTGGAAGAAATCCGTCCACGGCAGGGCCTTGCGGAGAAAACCCCAAGTCTTCCTGTGGGGGCTGACGACGTCGACGAAAGTCAGGGCGCCGAGCTTTTTCGCCCGCCGCAGGACCTCGGCCAGGTCCGCGTCGAACCGGCCGAGGAGCCCGACCCCGCCCGCATAGTAGATGAGCGGTTTATGCTTTTCGAGGAGCGCGAGAACCGGGGCGGCCGACATCTCGACGTTGGCCCCGGGGTCGGCGTGGTAGCGGCGGTCTTCGCCCTTCGCGACGAGGATGAGGTCGAGGGACGTCGGGACTTTTTCGGCGAAGACGGGCTCGACCCGGATCCCCTGGTACTTGAGGCCGCGGACGAGGAAATCGCCGAACAGGTCGCGCCCCGCCGGGAAGACGACGCGCAGTCGGGACTTCGGGAAGCCCAGCCGGACAAGGTCGGAGGAGACGTTACAGGCATGGCCGCCGAGAGACGTTCGTACCGAGCAGAACACGAGCTCGCCCGGCCGGGCCACGCGCTCGAGGCCGCTCCCGATCATGTCGACGACGGCGATTCCGCTGACTAGGACCACGAATCGTATTGTATTCGATTCGCATTCAAGGTTAAAGTTATTAGTGAACCTCTGGACGTTCGCCATCGTATAATGGGTGAGGAGGCGCGAAGATGACAAAATTCCTGCTCTGGCTCATCCTGTTCGTGATCTGCTGGCCGATCGCCCTCATGGCGCTCCTGCTTTTTCCGATCGTCTGGCTCCTGCTCATCCCCCTCCGGCTCCTCGGCATCACGGTCAGCGCCGTTTTCGACCTGTTCAAGGCCGTCATCACGCTCCCGGCCAGGCTGCTCCGCGGGCCGTCCAGGGCCTGAGCCCGGGCGGCCGGAGTTTGCTTTCCGGCCCTCCCTCTCCATATAATGTCCGTCTCCATGGAAGTCCAGGAACATTTCTATTCGGACGACCCTTCCCGCGGCCCGGTCGACGGCAAGACGACCCTCGGCGGCGTCGATTATTTTTTCCTCGGCAACGGCCTCATCCAGGCCGCGGTCCAGGTCACTCCGGCCGAGGGCGCGACCCCTGTCGGGCTTCTCGTTATGGACCCCGAGCGCCTGGGACCCAAGCGGGCCGCCCTGACCTTCGATAGCGGGACCGGGATAGGGGCGACGGCTCTCTCGCTCATCGCGGCGGGCGCCGTCCGCTCGGCCCGCGGCAGTTCCGTCCGGGCGCGCTGGATCCCGGGGGTGCCCGACCCGCGCGTCGAGATATGCTGGAGGAGCGGCCCTTTCCGCGTCACGGAGCTTTTCTTCTGCCCGGACATGCGCTCGGCGCGGATCCTGCGCCGGGTCACGGTGACCAGGAACGCGGCCGGCGGATCCTCCGTTCGCCTGAAGACGGGCGTCGGGGGAAAGACCGTCGAAACCTCGCTCGCCTTCCGAGGCGGAAGCAAGAAGACAGCCGTCTTCGAATACACTCTCTCGAAACACGGCGCCAAGTCCGCTGTCACGATCTCCCTCGCGACCCCTTCGGACATCGAACCCAAGTCCGCCGGCTATTGGAAAGACACGGCTATTTGCCGGTTTTCCGACCCGCTCCTCGACCGTTTCTTCGCCGCCTCGAAGTTCCAGCTCAGGGCCGCGGTCTCGTCCTCGGGCCGGCTCGACGGCAGCATCTGGCAGTACAACCTCGAGTGGGTCCGCGACCAGGCGCTCGTCGCCCTGGCCCTGACCATGTCCGGGCAGTCCGCGACGGCCCGGACGATCCTCGACCGCCTCCTCTCCGAGTTCGTCAGCGACGAAGGCTCGACCGTGGACTCGAGCCGGTTCCGGGCCTGGGAAGAGAGCGAGTTCGACCAGAACGGCGTCCTCCTCTTCGCCCTGGAGTCCTACGCCAATTGGACCGGAGACAGGGAACTCGTCCTCGAGCGCTGGGATAAGATCGAAAAGGCGGCCGCCTTCCCCCTCCGCCGGCGTTTCCGCCACGGGCCTTCCGGATTGCTGGTCAACCGGCGAGAGTTCTGGGAACGGCACGAGGCCCACGGCGTCCGGGCGGGGATGGAGCTCGCCCACCAGCTCTTCGTGGCCATGGGCCTCCAGTCCGCCGGCCGGATGGCCCGATTCATCGGCAGGACGGGCAAGGCCGATGCCTGGGCCGCGGCCGCGGCCCGGCTGCGCGAGGCCATGCTGCGGGACGCGAAGTATTCCCTCGTCGAAGCGGGGACGTTCATCAAGCGGCGCGGCGTCGCGGGAGATGTCCAGGAAGAGATCCGGCCTCTCGCCGATTCCTCGCTGCCGAGCCAGGCCCCCCTCTTCGAAGCGGGCCGGCACCTGCTCAACCCGGATTCCTCGGCCGCGCTCCCCCTCGCCTGGGAGTTCATCGACCCGGCCGGCCGGCTCGCCCGGCGGACGCTGGCGACGATGGAAACCCTGTGGGACCAGCGCTGGAAGGGCGGCGGCTACGGCCGCTACCACGTCACATCCGAACCGGACTCGCCCGGCCCCTGGCCTTTCCCCTCGCTCTTCATCGCCCGGGCCGCCTTCGAGGCCGGGGACGACGCCGTAACGCGCCGTGTCCTCGACTGGCTCGGCCGGATCCCCGGCGGGCGCGCGGCCGCGTGGTTCGAATTCTACGGGCCGCGGCCTGTGCCCCCCTATCCGCAGGTCGGGGTCATCCCCTGGACTTGGGCGGAGCTCGTCTTCCTCTTCGTCCACCATATGCTCGGCGTGAGGCCCGGAGGGGACGCCCTCCGCCTTCGGCCGCGGCTCCTCCGCGGGCTCACCCGCATGGACATCGATCTGCCCCTTCGGGGCGGGAGGCTGGAATTGGCCGTCAGAAAGGCGCGCCGGGGCGAGGCGCCCGGGTACAAGGTCGGCTCGCGCAAGATCCCCTTCCACCCCTACGGCCTCGGACTCGAGCTGCCTGGAAGATCGGAGCTGGTCTCCGTCCGCGGCATCCTGCCCTGAGAAAGGACGCGCATGCCCAAGAGAAAGATCCATCTCGTTTCGAACGCCCACCTCGACCCGGTCTGGCTCTGGGAATGGCAGGAGGGCGCCGGCGAAGCCCTGTCCACCTTCCGCCAGGCGGCCGAATTCTGCGAAAAGCACGAGGGTTTCGTCTTCTGCCATAACGAGGCCGTCCTGTACCGATGGGTCGAGGAATACGAGCCGGCTCTTTTCCGGAGGATCCGCAACCTCGTCCGGCAGAAAAAATGGCATATCATGGGCGGCTGGTACGTCCAACCCGATTGCAACATGCCCAGCGGCGAATCGTTCGTCCGCCAGGTCCTCCTCGGCCGGCGCTATTTTTCGGAGAAATTCGGCGTCGAGCCGCGGACGGCGGTCAACCTCGACCCCTTCGGCCACACCCGGGGCCTCGTCCAGATCCTGGCCAAGAGCGGGTATACCGCCTACCTCTGCTGCCGTCCGGGCGACAAGGAATGCCCCCTGCCCCAGGACGAATTCGTCTGGGTGGGATACGACGGGTCCGAGGTCCTGGGGAACCGCGCTTCGGCCCACTACTGCTCGGTCGGCGGCAAAGAGCGGGAGCGGCTCGAAAAGTGGCTCGCCGAGCATCCCGGGGGCGACCTGGCCATCCACCTCTGGGGCATCGGCAACCACGGCGGCGGGCCGTCGCGGAAGGACCTCCGGGACCTTGCCGCGCTGATAGCCGAACGCCGGGACCTCGAACTCGTCCACTCGACGCCGGACGCCTACTTCGCGGAGCTCGAGGCGAAGCGCCCGTCCCTCCCCCGCCGCGAAAAGGACCTCAACCCCTGGGCCGTCGGCTGCTACACGTCGATGTCCAGGGTCAAGCAGGGGCACCGCCGGCTCGAGAACGAGCTCTTCTCGGCCGAGAAGATGGTCACGACCGCCTGGCTCCAGGGCCTCATGCCCTATCCGCAAGACGCGTTCGAAGACGTCATGCGCGACCTGGCCTTCGTCGAATTCCACGACATCCTGCCCGGGTCGGCCATCCCGGCCGGCGAAGAAGGGGCCCTGCGGATGCTGGGCCACGGCTTGGAGATCCTGTCGCGTCTCAAGGCCCGGGCCTTTTTCGCCCTGGCTTCGGGCGAGCCCAAGGCGGCCGCGGACGAGATCCCCATCTTCGTCTTCAACCCTCACGCTTACCCCGTCCGAACCCTCGTCGAGTGCGAGTTCGAGCCCTGGGAGCCGAACTTCGAGAAAACTTTCTGGAATCCGAGGATCTATGCGCGAGGCATGGCGTTGCCGTCGCAGGCCGAAAAAGAGGAGAGCAACCTCAGCGTCGAATGGCGCAAGCGCGTCGTTTTCGAGGCCGAGCTCGCGCCCGGCCGGCTGAATAGGTTCGCCTGCCGCCTCGAAAGGACGCCGGAGAAGCCCCGGCCGGCGGTCGGGGAAAAGGACGGCGCCATAACCGTCGCGACGGCCGACCTCGTCGTCGCGGTCAACACCCGGACCGGTCTCCTCGACGTCTACCGCGCCGCGGGCGTCGACTTGCTCGAACCCGGCGGGTTCGCGCCTCTCGTCGTCAAGGACAACGCCGACCCCTGGGGTATGAAGGTCCGGAGCTTCCGGACGCTCGAAGGGCGCTTTGCCCTGGCCACGCCGGAGGAAGCGGCCCGCTTCTCCGGGATCCGGGAAGGCGGGATCAGTCCGGCCCGTGTCATCGAGGACGGCGAGGTCCGCGCGGTCATCGAGTCGATCCTCTCGTACGGGGCGTCGAGGATCGCCCTCCGCTATAAGATCCCTAAGCGGGGGACGGAGGTCGAGGTCGAGGTCCGCGTCTTCTGGGCCGAGCGCGACCGGATGCTCAAGCTCGGACTGCGATCCAAGCTCCGGGCGCCGCGGTTCATGGGACAGGTGGCCTACGGCGCCGACGAGCTTCCGTCGAACGGCGACGAGGCCGTCGCCCAGAAGTGGCTGGCCCTCGTCTCGGAAAAGGACGGGGCGGCCATGACCGTCGTGAACGACGGCGTCCACGGCTCGGACTGGAGCGGCGGCGAACTGCGCCTGTCCCTCCTGCGCTCGCCGGCCTATGCCGCGGACACCTGGGAGGACCGGCTCGCCGTCGCCAGGGACAGGTTCATCCCCCGTCAGGACACCGGAGAAAGGATCTTCCGTTTCTGGCTCAACGGCGGCCCGCTCGGCGATCGCATGGAGACGATCGACCGGGAAGCCCTAGCCCGCAACGAAGCGCCCTACGTCCTCTCTTACTTCCCGCCGGGCGGAAAGAAGAGGGCGCTCCCGGGAGCCGTGGTCCAAGGCCGGGCCGTCGAGGTCACGGCGTTCAAGAAAAGCGAGGACGGCGCCGAAATCGTCATCCGGCTGTTCGAGCCGACGGGCAAGGCGCGGACGGCCGTGGTCAAGCTCCCGGCTTTCGGGGCGAGCACCAGGTGCCAGCTTAAGGGCTTCGAAGTCCGGACGCTGCGATTCAGCCGGCGTAGCGGGAAATTCTCGGAAACCGACCTCCTCGAGCAGCGGAAGCCGGGCCGGGCATGACCTCCAAGGAGCGGGTTTACGCCGCCCTAGAGGGCCGCATCCCCGACAAGGTCCCTTACGCGGAGTTCGCCGTCGACTTCGACACGGTCGAAAGGATCCTCGGCCGCGAAACCTACCTCCGGGCCAAGGCCGCGTCCCAGATCGCCTTCTGGGAGGGACGGGACGACGAGGTCGCCCAAAGCTGGCTCGAGGACCACATCGAGCTCCACAAAAAGCTCGGGCTCGACATCGTCACCTTCCCCATGGCCACCTGGGAGATGCCGCCGCCGTCCGAAGATCCGCCGCCCCGGCGGATCGACGCCAACACCTGGGAGGACCGCCGCGGCCGCATTTATAAGCTGTCGGACGCGACCAGGGACATCACCTGCGTTTACGACCCGGTCCGGGACGCCCGGGTCTTCACCGCGGCCGAGTTCGAGAAGGAGCCCGAGCCGCCCCGGCGCGACGAGCGGTCCTGGAAGATCCTCGACGCCGTCATTCAGGAGTTCAAGGCGGATAAGTTCATCTGCGGCCCGTCGGGCGGGTCGGTCGGTATCGTCCTTCTCGGCGGCATGGAACGGGGCCTGCTCGAGCTTGCCGCGAACCCGGACGCTGTCCGGGCGGCGACGGCTTACCTCGTCCGGCAGCAGAACCTGGCCGACGCGGCCTTCATCCACCCCGACTCCGACGCCGTCATGTGGGCCGAGGACCTCGGCTACAAGACGGGCCCGCTCATCGGGCCGGCCATGTTCCGGGACTTCTTCCTCGAGGCCAACAAGGAGCGGGCCCGGAACGTCAAGGGCAAGTTCGGCAAGAAGATCCTCAAGCACTGCTGCGGCAACATCAACCTGCTCCTCGATTTCTTCATCGACATCGGCTTCGACGCCTACCAGTCCATCCAGCCGACGGCGGGCATGGACATCTGCCGGCTCAAGAAGGACTACGGCGACAGGATCGCGCTCTGGGGCGGCGTCGCCGTCGAGCACCTGGTCGGGGGGACGCCCGAAGAGGTCCGGACCGACGTCCGGCGGGCCATGGCCTGCGCCAAGCCGGGCGGACGGTTCATCCTCGGCGCGAGCCACAGCGTCGCCGTGGGCACGAAGTACGACAATTTCATGGCCATGCTGGACGAGTACGCGAAACTGTGTCAGTATTAGCCGGAAAGAGCCGATGATGCCTGCCCCCGTGTCCTTGGTCCTGGTCGGGATCGGAGGCATGGGCGCGGTCTATATCCGCGAACTCCTCGAAAAAAAGGACGACGGCCTTTTCCGCATCGCCGGCGCCGTCGACCCCCAGCCCAACCGCTGCCAGCAGTACGTGGAGATGCGGGCCATGGGCGTCCCGTGCTTCGTCAGCTTGACGGATTTCTACAGGAACCGGATGGCCGAATTGGCCATCCTCTCCTCCCCCATCCAATGCCACAAGCCCCAGACCTCGTTCGCCCTGGCCAAGGGCAGCCACGTCCTCTGCGAAAAGCCCGCGGCGGCGACGATCCAGGACGTCCGCGAGATGATCGCGGCGGAGAAGGCGGTGGCCAGATGGGTCGCGGTCGGCTACCAGTGGTCCTTCAGTTCGGCCGTCCAGGCCCTGAAAAAGGACGTCATGTCCGGGCTCTTCGGCCGGGCCAAGCGGATGAAATGCCTCTACCTCTGGCCCCGGGACGAGGCCTATTACCGGCGGAACGATTGGGCCGGAAAAAGGCGCGACACGGAAGGCGCCTGGGTCCTGGACAGCCCGGCCCAGAACGCCATGGCCCACGACCTCCACAACATGTTCTACATCCTGGGGAAGGAAACCGATTCGAGCGCCGAGCCCGTCGAGGCCGAGGCCGAGCTCTACCGGGCCAACGGCATCGAGAATTTCGACACGGCGGCCGTCCGGGTCCGGACAGGGGATGGCGTCGAGATCCTCTTCCTCGCGAGCCACGCTTCGAACGGAGACAAGGGCCCGGTCGTCCGTTTCGAGTTCGAGAAGGCGGTCGTCCGCTGCGACAGCCGGACGTCGGGATTGTGGGCGGAATTCCCCGACGGGACGCGCAAGGACTACGGCGTTCCCGACACCGAGCCCATGAACAAGCTCTGGCAGTCGATCGCCGGCGTCCGGGACGGGACGCGGCCGCTGTGCGGGCTCGAGGCCGCGGCCAGCCAGACGCTGTGCATGAACGGCATGCAGGATTCCATGCCGGACATCCGCGATTTCCCGGCCGGGCTCGTCCGCGCCGTCGAAGCGGAAGGCAAGCGCCGGAGGATCGTCGAAGGGCTCGACGAGGCGTTCGAGAACTGTTACGAAGCCGGCCGGCTCCCCTCCGAGATGGACGTCCCGTGGAGCGCCAAGGGCACGGTCGTCGACCTCAGGGAATACGCCGCATTCCCCTCGCGGTGAGCCTCGTGCGGATCGACATCCAGAAGATCGTCTACCCCGGCCGGCGCCTGGGTCTGGCCGAAGGCAAGGTCGTCTTCACGGACCGCGGCCTTCCGGGCGAGTCCGTCGAGGTCGAGGTCTTCAAGGACCGGAAAAGCTACGCCGAGGCCAGGACGCTCCGTGTCCTCGAGCCCTCGCCGTCACGGGTCGAGCCGCGGTGCGGCCACTTTCTCGCCTGTTCGCCCTACCAGGACATGGACTACGGACTGGAGCTCGAGGTGAAAAGGGGGCAGGTCGAGGAGATCATGTCCCGGGAGCTCAAGCGCCCCTTCGAGAACCTGCCCGTGACTCCTTCTCCCGAGGTCTGGGGCTACCGGAACAGGATCCGGCTCAGGGTCATGCGGGAAGGCGGCGCGGCGCGCTTCGTCTATAACGAGCCGGGCGAGCAGGAGTCTTTCGTCACCGTGGACAGGTGCCATCTCGTCCCGGACCGCGTGAACGACATCCTGGCCCGGACGCTCGAATTGATCGAGGGCGCGCCGTTCCCCTCCGTGACGGGCGTCGAGGTCAGGACGAGCCGTTCGAGCGGGCAATCGCTCCTCGTCTGCGACCTCGGGTCGGGGGCGGAAGCCGCGGCTCTGGCCGACGGCCTGGCCGGCCTCAAACAGGAATTCGCCCTGGTCGGAGCGATCGCCTCGATCTACGACGGGAAAAAGTGCAGAGATGAGCGGCTCTTCGGCCGGGACTTCCTCGAAGAGACCGTCCGCGGCCTGACCTTCAGGATCGGCGCAAGGTCGTTTTTCCAGACGAACATCGGCATCCTCGAGAAGGTCTTCGACGACGTGGCCGAGGCGGTCAAGCCGCAGGCCGAGGCGACCGTCGCCGACCTCTACAGCGGCCTGGGGACTTTCGGCATCCTGCTGGCCAAGAACGCGAGGGAGGTCTTCGGCGTCGAAGAGTCCGGCGAGAACATCCCCTTCCTGAAAAAGAACCTGGCTCTCAACCGGATCGGGAATTTCGCCGTGTGCGAAGGGACGACCGAAGAGTGGCTGCCCGAGATCCTGGAGAGAACGCCGGGCGTCGTCATCCTCGACCCTCCCCGCAAGGGCGTCGACCCGAGGATCGTCCGGGGCCTCGTCGACGACCCGGTCCCCCTTCTCCTCTATTTGTCGTGCAACCCGACGACGCTGGCCCGGGACCTCAAGGGGCTCGGCGAGGCCTATGCCATCGCCAGCCTGCGGATCTACGACTTCTTCCCCCACACCCCCCACATCGAAACTCTAGCCGTGCTCGAGGCCAAAAAGCCGATCATTCTCTCCATATAAGGACGTCGGCCGGGCGGAGCGGGTTCGAGCCGAGGACGACCTTGGAGCCGGACTTGAGGGGCACGGCGAACGGCCGCGACGAATAATTGACGGCGACGAAGAAGCCGTCCCGCCACTCGACGTACACCCCGGGCGGATAATTTGCGGTGTCGACCCCGGCCCGGGTGTAGACCTCGCGCAGGACGTCCCTTTCGAGCCCGCCTTCGATCGTGTCCGCGCCGATATACGTCACGGTCCCCTGGCCGAGCTTCCTTGTCACAACGGCCGGCTTGCCGGCGTAGAACTGGTCGGCGTAGACGGCCAGGGTCTCCGTCCCGGGAAGCGGCTTGAGGACGTCGGCCCAGCGATTCCAGGCGTATCCCTTTCCCTTCATCCGGACGAGGCCGCGGCCGTCGTCGAGGAGGTTGTCGAAGAGCGCGACTTCGGCGCCGGCGAGTGGAGCGATGAGCCCGGCCCACGGCGCCTCGGGAAGCTGGCCGCTCTTGGTTTTCTGGCCGGTCCGGCAGGTCAGGACGAGGTGTCCGCCGCCTTGGACGTACCGCGTCCATTTATCGACGAGGGTCTCGTCGACGAGCTGGTAGGCGGGGGCGACGAGGAAGGGGTAGGCCGAGAAATCATCGTCCTCGCCGATGTAGTCGAGGGGCGCGCCCGCGGCCTTGACCGCGGCCATCATCTTGAAGCGGTGGTCCCAGGTGTCCCAGAGGGCGGTCTGTTTATGGATGTCGAGATCCCACATGACGTCGTGGCTCCAGAGGAAGGCGGTTCGCCTGGCTGCGATGCGGTCGGGCATCTTCACGGCCGGATCGTAAAGCGCCCTGAGCTTCTTCATTTCTTCGATGACGCGGACGAATTCAAGGCCGCCGCGAGAGGGCGTGACGCCGTCCGGCCCGACGATGCCGGCGTGGTAAAGCTCGCTGCCGTAGAGCGGCTGGCGGAAGCGGTAGGTGCAGGCGAACGACAGCCCGCCTCCGAAAGCATGCCACAACCACATCCGGATGGCTCCTGGCTCCGGCTGGGGGTTGATCCGGGCCCAGTTGACCTGACCGGGTTGGAGCTCCATGACCCCCGTGACGCCTTTGAACGACCGGAAATAATCGACAGCGAAGGCCAGCCGGTAAGGGGAGCCCAACCGGAAGCCGAGCTCCCCGAGGTTCTTCTCGCCGCGAACCGGGTACATCGTGAAGGAGACGAAGTCGAGGCGGTCCGTCCGGCGCGGGTCGGCCGTATCCGTGACATTGATGTAGTTCGTCGTCACCCACTGTCCGGGAAGGACGTGCTCGCACAGGATGTCGCGCTGGAGGTGGAGGTAATCGGCCTGCGTGTCGGCCGTGAAGCGGCGGAAGTCGAGGAGGGCGTGGGGGCTCAGGGCGTCCTCGCCGAACAGCCCTTCGTTGGGGATGAGGACTTGGGCGAACGAGTCGTAGTTCGTGCTCCAGAAATTGCCGCCCCAGGCGGCGTTCATCTTCTCGACCGTGCCGTACGTCCGCTCGAGCCAGGCCTGGAATTTCAGGCGGGCCGAGGGGCTGTAATCGGGCGGGGCCTGCGGCTCGTTGTCGAGCTGCCAGCCCCAGACGCGCGGGTCTTTTCCATAGCGGCGGACCAGCTTGGCGACGATCTTCTTCGTGTACTTGACGAAGACGTCGTTGGCGAGCGACCCGTTGGCCCGAGTGCCGTGTTCGCGGCGCCGGCCGTCGCCGCCGACAAGGTAGATCTCCGGGTATTTTTCGCCCATCCAGGCAGGAGGGCAGGGCGTCGGCGTGCAGAGGATGACCTTGAGCCCGTTTTGCGCTGCGAGGTCGATGGCCCGGTCAAGCCAGACGAAATCATACTTGCCGTCCGCGGGCTCGAGGAAGTCCCAGGCGAACTCACCGAAGTGCGTGAACTCGAAGCCGAGTTCGGCCATCTTCTTGAAGTCGCGCTCCCACTGGGAAGCGGGCCAGTGTTCGGGATAATAGTAGACACCGATCTTCATCAGGTCGGCCTTGGGGAAGAACCGCTGGGCGGCGGGCGCCGGCGTTTGGGCCAGAGAAAATCCGGTGAACGTCGCGGCAAACACAACAGAGATAAAGAGGGCCAGATAGCGGGAAGATAAACCACTATTTCTCATCATTCACTCCTTTTGAAGCGTCCCGCCAGCTGACCGCAGGCAGCGGCGATGTCGGCCCCCTTCGAGTGGCGCAGAGTGACATTGACCTTCCGTTCCTCGAGCCAGCGCTTGAAGCGGGCGACTTCGGCTTCGCCGGGCGTCTCGAAAGGCAGGCCCTCGACGGGGCTGTAGGCGATGAGATTGACCTTGGCCCGGAGACGGCGGGAGATACCGGCCAGGCCGTCGGCGTCGTCGAGCGAGTCGTTGAGGCCGCGGATGACGATGTACTCGATGGTGATCATCCGGCCGCCGGAGCGGATGTATTCCTCGGCCGCCCGGACGACCTCCTCGAGCGGGAAACGGCGGTTGATGGGCATGAGCCTGTCGCGGAGCCTGTCCGTGACCGCGTGCAAGGACAGCGACAGGTTGACCTGAAGGTCGAGGGCTTCGAACCGCTTGAAGGCCGGGACATAGCCGGCGGTCGAAACGGTCATCCGCCGGGCGGCGATGCCCAACCCCGCTGGCGCGTTCATGATGCGGAGGGCCTTTTCGACGTTGGCCCAGTTGTCGAGAGGCTCGCCCATGCCCATGAAGACGAAGTTCGTCAGCTCCAGACCGAGCCCGTGCTGGAGAAAAAGGACCTGGCCGGTGATCTCGGACGCGGCCAGGTCCCGCTTGAAACCGTGGAGGCCGCTGGCGCAAAAGGCGCAGCCGAACTTGCAGCCGACCTGGGTCGAGAGGCAGACCGTCAGGCGCTTCCCCGAGGGGATGAGCACGGTCTCGATGTGCTCTCCGTCGTGGAGCCGGAAGAGAAACTTCGTCGTCCCGTCGCCGGAGCCGCGGCGGTCGGCGAGCTCGAGGGCGCCGACGCGGAAGCGGACGGCCAGCTTCTCGCGCAGGTCTTGGGACAGGCTGGTGAACTTGGCGAAATCCGACGCGCCCTTGTGGTAGAGCCAGTCGAAGATCTGGGCGGCCCGGAACGGCTTCTCCCCCATCGCTTCGAGCTCGACCCGAAGCTCTTCGAGGCTCAAGTCGCGGATGTCCGTCGTCATCGAATACTCACCATCAGCCAGAGCAAGAGGATGACGACGCCGACGAGGAGCCAGCAGCCGCCGAAGCCGAGGACGTCGATGAGCTTGGGCTTCATGATCTCCCAATTCGAGCCCGGCCGGAGCTTGCGCTTCTCGACCTCCTCGTAGTGTTCGACGGCGTGCCGCAGGGCCCGCTCCTCCTCTTCGGGCGTCGGTTGGACCGGCGTGTGGACCCGGGCGAAGAAGCGGTCGAGGTCGGACTTGGGCACCGGCCGGGTGAAGGCGCTCAACAGGAAGAGCAGGACGAAGGGGAACAGCGCGTCGAAGCCGAAGCGGACCGCGCTCAGCTGGGCCTTGGAGAAGCCGGAAAAATCGACGCCGAACCAGCTCAGGACCCAGAGCTCGGCGTGGAAGCGGCCGATCCCGACGCGCGGCGAGGCCGGGTCCGTCGCGTCCCGGCGGGCGACCTTCTCGTAGAAGATGCCTTCGGGCGGGCTGGCATGCTCCTTGCGGATGACCTCGCCGACCTTCGCCGCCCGCCCTGCCGCGACGTCCTCGCGCAGGGCCTGCGTCGTGATCATGACCACTCGCGGCCTCGTTTCCCGAAGGAACCCTTGCCGCGTCCGGGCCCACTCGAGCGATTGGAAGACGTTGGGGACGAGCGCGTAGATGGTGAAGCAAATGAAGACCTGGGCGATGACGGCCGTCTTGGTCACCCGGCGCCAGAGGAAGCCCAGCCAAATGGCCGCGCCGAAAATGGCCGGCAGCGAGATGAAATACTTGAAGAGGTCGAGCAGGTTGCCGATGAACAGGGCCACGCCCACGCCGCCGAGGAGGGTCACGCCGATGGCGACGCGCCCGACGTTGATGAGGTGGCGGTCCGACTTGGGCTTGACGAAGGGCTGGTAGAGGTTGCGGATGAATAGCGCCGAGTAAGCCACGCTCGAACCGGCGAGACTCGACATCTTGGCCGACAGGACCCCGGCCATCATCAGCCCGATGGCCCCCGGGAAGAGGAGGTCCATGGTCATGTGCCCCCAGATGAGGTCCGGGTCGTGGAGCTGGCCGGAGTAGAGGGCGATGGCCAGAAGGCCGGTCAGGGCCCAGAAGATCATGATGATGCGCTTGAAGAACATCCCGCCGATCATGCCGACGCGGGCGGTCATCTCGTTCTTGGCCGAACCGGCCGTCTGCATGCCCGAGGCGACGGCGATGATGGAGACGAGGTTGGCCAGGGCCATGGCCATAATGGTGTACCAGGCATATTCGCTCGTGGCCGACGAGCCGAAGAGCCGGAACATGAAGTCCGGGACCGTGGCGTGAAGCCCGGCGAAGCCGCCGACCCGGTGGAGGGCAATGGGGATGAGCATGAGCGAGAACGCCGTCAGGAGGAAGCCCTGGATGACGTCGGTGATGGCGGCGGCGAGGAAGCCGCCCATCATCGTGTAGACGGCCACGATCACCGTGTAGACGAGGTAGATCATCACCGAATCGGTATAGGAGATGAAGGCCTTGAGCTCGCCCTTCTTCTGCCGCTCGCCGAGCTCGGTCAGGCGCGATTCTTCGACGAGGAGGAGATCCTCTTTTTCGGCTTTCGCCCGGAGGGCCTGGTATTCATGGAAAAGGTCGACGCTGTTCTTTTCCTGGACCGTGTACTTTTCCACGGGTTTGGGCGTCAGGGCCATCATCGTCTTGGCGGCGACCATGTAGCCGACGCCGTTGCCGAGGAAGGCCATGAACAGGGTGAAGACGGCGAACGCGCCACCGAGGAAACGGCTCTTGAACCTCTCGGTGAAGAAATCGCCGATGGTCACCAGCCGGACCCGGCGGAAGAAGGCCGTGGTGAACCAGTAGAAGGGCGTCAGGAAGAGGACGAGGTACTGGATCCACATGCCCCCGATGCCCTGGCGGTAGACCTCGCGGGAGACGATGATGGCCTGGTCGGCGTTGGTCGACGTGCCCAAGTTGAGGAAGAACTGGTAGAACTTGCCGAGGCGGCGGCCGGCGATGTAGAAGTCCTCGGTCGTCTTCGTCTTGCGGGAGGCCCGCCAGCCGAGCCCCAGGACGATGAGGATGAAGACGAGGACGATGGCGAAATCGAGGACGTGCAGGCCGAAGATCGTCAATTTAGAACAATCCGGAGTATTTGAGCCAGAGGTCGTCGGCGAGCTTCCAGTAGGCGGCGACGATCTGGTTGGCCTGGTCTTGTGAGTATTTCGTCAGGAGCTCCCGGGCCTTCTTCGGGTCTTTCTTGTAGAGCGCCAGGGCCTCCTCCTCGAACTTGGCCTGGTTCGCGAACCACCTGTCCTCGGCCTCTTTCCAGACCTTCTGGATATCTTGGGTCATCTCCTGCCAGCGGAAATTAGCCAGCCGGCTGACCGTCCGGAAGGCCCACCAGGCGCAGTCGCGGCTGAAGGCCCAACGGCCGTCGACCATGTAGGACGCCGGCATCTGGGAAATGCCGATGTAGATCGGCGCGTGCGGGGTCGTGGCCGGGTTGTCGTAGCCAAGCCAGACCAGGCCGCCGATGGGCCCGGGCAGCCAGTCCCGGGACTGCGTGACCTGGAGGTAGGTCGCGGCCGGCGAGCAGATCGTCCGTTCGCGCTTGATGCGGAAGAGCCCGAGGAGGTCGCTCGACATGAACGGGCTGGCGACCGGGCTCTTGACCGTCTCCCCTTTCCGGTTGACGGCCATGAGGGACCGGGTCATGTCGTACTCGGTCCCGCCGTAAGTGTCGCGGAAAATGGCTAGGACATCGGCGACGCTGACCTTTTTGTCGGGTTTGACGGAGAACGGAAAGTTCTCGGATTCCGGATGGAGCTTGAGCGACGGGGCGAGCAGGCTCAGGACCCGCCACTCGCGCCGCCGGCAGTAGACGCTCGTTCTCGAATCCGGATCGTAAACGTAGCAGAATTCGAACGGCTGGCCGCTTCCCTTCGACCAGAAGCCCAGCTCTTCGGCCAGGGACACGACGTTGGCCGAGGCCAGGAAAAGATCCTTGTTGGCAAGGTCGAGCTGGCGGATGCGCCCGGCGTTGGCCGAGACCCCAATCTCGTCGTCGGGGACCCGCTGGGCCGCCCAGACGGCGCCCTTCTTGCCCTTGCCGGGGCCGTGGATCTCGAAATGCCAGACCTCCTTGGTGTCGGCGAAGGTGAAGCATTCGCCCCAGTCGTTGTATCCGTAAGCTTTAGTCAGCTCGTCGGCGACGCGGATGGCTTCGCGGGCCGTTTTCGCCCTCTCGAGGACGAGGCGGTAAAGCTCGGGCGCGTCGATGATGCCGTTCTCGCTGACCATCTCGCGGCGGCTGCCGATCGTCGTCTCGCCGATGGCCAGCTGGTGCTCGTTCATGATGGGGTACGCCGCGTTGAGGAACGCGTAGGTCTCCGCGGCCTGCGGGATCTCGCCCGTTTCCAGCCGGTCGGGGTCGTTCGGCCCCTTGGTCCGCTTGGGCTCGTAATAGACCTTGGCCATTTCGCCGGGCTTATGCTTCGCCGCCGGGACGATGGTCATCCAGGTCCGGTCCGACCCCGAGTCGCAGGAGTGGGAGGTCATCGTCGAGCCGTCGACCGAAGCCAGCCGGCCGACCAGGATGCTCGTACAGGAGTCGAACTCGAGCGGCTCGTCACTCCGGGCCGGAGACCCCGGAACGCCGGGAAGAAAAGACAAGGCCAGGATAGCCAGGCCAACGAGAAGGAATAACGGAAGCTTGGCTTTTTTCATCGCGTCTCTCCTCATGAGCCGTTTATAACACGCCCGCGCGCGACCGGTCAATCGGCACTCTCCGAATTGACGTGTGCGCCCGTCTCTGCTATACAGGGAGGTCGAATTTTAGGAATTAACGAAAGGGAACGCGCAGACACAGATGGCCGGCTGGCTCGGATCGCTCACCGCATACCCCTCGTTCGGGGAGATACTCGCCCTGTCTTCCGGGCTCGTCTGGGCCGTGGCCGTCATCCTCTTCCGCGTCAGCGGCCGCAAGGTCCATCCCATCGGCCTTAACCTGTTCAAGACCGTCCTCGCCCTCGTCGTCATGGCGCCGACCATGCTCGTCCTGGGCGAGCCGCTCTTCCCCGCGGTCCCGGCCTCGACGACGGTCCTTCTCCTCGTCAGCGGCGCCCTCGGCATCGCCCTGTCCGACACGCTCTTCTTCCACAGCCTCAACCGGCTCGGGGCGAGCCTGGTGGCCATCGTCGACTGCTTTTACAGCCCCTTCGTCATCGGCCTGTCCTTCATCCTCCTCGGCGACAGGATGACGGGTTGGCAGCTCGCCGGCGCGGCGCTCGTCGTCTCCGCGGTCCTGACGATCACCCGGGAAAAGCGCACGGAAAAGGTGGACGCGAAAAATCTCGCCCTCGGCGTCCTATACGGGATCCTGGCCATGTTCTTCGTCGCCTTGGGGATCGTCATGGTCAAGCCCGTCCTGGGTACGGTGTCGGTCGTCTGGGCGACCCTGGTCAGGCTGGCCGGGGGCGCGGCCGCGCTCATCCTTCTCGTTCCCTTCCTCAGGGACCGGCGGGCCGTTCTCGGACCCCTCGCCGTACCCGCCAACTGGAAGGCCCTCGTCCCCGCCTCGTTCTTCGGCTCCTACCTCTCGCTCATGCTCTGGATGGGCGGGATGAAATACGCCAAGGTGTCTGTGGCCGCCGTTCTCAACCAGCTCAACACGATCTTCATCGTCATCATCGCCGCGATCTTCTTGAAGGAACGCCTGACGGGATGGAAGATCGCCGCGGTCGTACTGGCCTTCCTCGGGGCCTACCTGGCCTCGATGCCCTTTTAGCCAGGACTCAG